>NZ_JAXSQY010000003.1:54292-375701 GCF_034659795.1 Sphingomonas fuzhouensis | reverse complement strand
TGATCTGGCCCCCGTTTGGCCGGACGGATTCAAGCGGTTGCAGAAACCATTGCGCGATGCTCGCGCGGGGAACGCATTTTGAGCCCTGAATGAGGGTGGTTGTCGTTGTAGTCTTCGATCCATCCGGCAAGCGATGTCAACGCGGTGAGTGCATCGGGTAGCGACGAGACGCGGACGTAATCGCGTTTGAGGGTATGCACGAAGGCTTCGGAGATGCCGTTGGATTGCGGGCTGCGGACAGGGGTGAAGCAGGGTTTGAGCCCGAGTTGCCGGGCAAAGGTCCGCGTTTCGCGGGCGGTATAGGCCGAGCCGTTATCGGACAGCATCTCAACCGGCGCGACCGTGCGCATACCGCCGAAGCGGGCCTCCACGGCTTCCAGCATGATGTCGCGCACGTCCGAACCGCTGATGCCGGCATTGGTGACGGCGTGCCAGGCGATGATCTCGCGGTCGTGGGCGTCGATGATAAAGGCGCCGCGCACGACCTCGCCGTTCCAGCAGGTGAACTCGAACCCGTCCGAGCACCAGCGCAGGTTCGAGCGGATCGCCACCACGACGCCGTCATGACCGTAATCGGTTCGCTCGGTATAGCGCCGCGCCAGCAGCAGGCGGTTGGCTGCCATGATGCGGTAGACGCGTTTGTGGTTGACCGGCACCAGTCCTTCGGCGCGCTGCTGTCGATTGAGGACCGCCGCGATGCGGCGGTAGCCGTATGTTGGCCGCTGCGCGGCGATCTGGCGAATGCGGGGCAACAGGTCCGCGTCGTCGGCCTTCGTGTATGGCCCGCGCGTCTTGGTGCTGCCGGTCAGGCGGTCGTACACCGTCGAGCGTCCGACGCCGAGCGTGCTGGCGACCAGGCTCACCGGATAGTCTCCGGCAGCGGCGAGTGCATGAGCAAGCTCGCTTTTTTTGGGCGCGAGCGCTCCAGCGCCTCCTTCAGTATCTCGACCTCCAGCGTCTTGCGGCCGAGCTGGCGCTCCAGTTCGCGGATGCGGGCTTCCATCTCACGGACCTGACGGTTGCTGGTTACGTCATCGTCGCCGACGATCGCGACGCTTCCGCCTTCCAGCATCAGCCGCCGCCAGCGGTACAGCAGGTTCGGGGCCACGCCATTGCGGCGCGCCACCACCGATATGCTCTCGCGACCATCGAGCGTTTCCTCAACGATCCTCAGCTTCTCGGTGGAACCCCAGTGACGACGCCGACCGCCGTCGGTGATGATCTCGGACACGGACATAAGCCTATGCTCAGGGGATAGCCCCAAGCCTCCTTCTTAGGCTTGAATCCGTCCGGCCAAACGGGGGCCAGCTCAGTGACGTCGGCGCGGTTGTAGGATAGTGGTCGCACCTATTCGCGCTCTGCTGATCGCGATATAGACGAAGCGAGTATCGACGGTGCTGGCGCGCAAGGCTTTGAGAAGCGTTATGGCGCGACCGCAGCTTGCGCCTTGGGCGAAGCTGGGGGTGCGCACCCAACTGCGGTGGATATCCCGGTCGGCGGGATGATTTAAATCAAGCATCTGATGCGTCCTCCTTGACGTGCTGGGGAACCATGCTCGCGCCCTGACGGCCGCGGTTGCGGCGCTTGTACCGAGCGTGAGTTCGCTGGGGGCGGGCAGTGTCGCCAGCCAGGCGGTCGGCATCGCGACAGGCATACAGGACAAATTTTCGTTCAAAAGCGTGGCGCTTGCCGCGATCGGCGGCGGGGTCGCAGGCGCCTTGACCAAGGTCATCCCCGGCACGATCGGCGGCAGCGAAGCGCTGAGCGCGGCAGCACGCGGGGCTGCGGGCAGTGCGATCACGCAAGGGATCGGCGTCGCCACCGGTCTGCAACGCCGGTTCGGCTGGGCGGGCGTCGCAGCGGCGGGCATCGGAGCGGGCGTATCGACGGCGGTCGGCAACGCGCTCGGCGTCAACCGACTCTCGCTGTCGGCGGGTGATATCGCCGGTACGCTGGTGGCGGGCACGGCAGGCGCCATCGCCAACGCCGCGACGCGCAGCATTGCCCAGGACACGAGCTTCGGCGACAACATCCTGTCCGCGCTCCCCGATGTCATCGCCTCCACCGTCGGATCGGTGGTGCAGGCGAGCGTGGCGCGGGCCAAGGCCGCCAGACCGGTGATTGCCGAGCCCAAACAGGCGCTGCTGGGCGATCTGGGGCTGGCCGACTCCATCCGCAGCGACGGCCGCCTCGCGACGAACCTCAGCCGCGCCGAACTTCAGGCCCGGGTCGACGCAGTGAATGCCCGGCGCAGTGCGGGGCAGAAGGTCCAGATCGGCTTTGACGACGACATCGTCGTGGGCGGCGGTTTGACCGACGTCCAGCAGGTCACCGCAGCTACACGGCGCGCCAGCAGGCCACCCGCGCGCAGGCCGTCGCGCTAGGCTTCACGCAGATGGTGGTGGAGGTGTCGCCCGCGGGCCGCGCATGACTGTCGAACGGCAGAAGCTGGAGGCGCAGGCGGAGAGCATCCTCGCAGACGCTCGGGAGCGCGCGGATCAGCGCGGGCGACGAACCCGGCCGCTGCCGGCACTATCATGCACTACGCCAAGCTTAAGGTAGACCGCCTGCTGGCGGACCAGACGCGCCTTAAGTTCGGTCGAGACTCCCGCGACCTCGACGGCAATCCCGGCACCACAACGCGCCGGGCCTGGCTGCGGTGTCGTGGCGACTTCCACAGCTCCGGCCCGGGCCACCGGCTGTGCGTTGAGTGCCGGAAGAGGGCCACGGACGCCAGTCCTTACGCCGTGTATCTTGCGTTTTGCTGTAAGGTTCTCCTAGCAAGTCAGGAGAAAACATGCAACGTATTCTTGTGGTCAATTCTAAACGTCTGAGATAGAATGATAAAATATCCAAAATCCAAGAAGTGACTTAAGCATGCCGCTGCATGTTCATTCTTCAATCGCTTTGGATGAATCTCAAAGCAGCCACTAATCGCCACTCTGTTCGCTGACTGTTCACCAGAACTTGCTAAGGCCTGCTCACCTCATATGACGACAAGGCTTGCACGGAAGATCGTGCAAACATATGCTCTGCCCAAAAGGAGGCGAATCGTGGCAGAAATTCAAACCGACGTAGACGATGAGTTTGCAGCGATGCAGGCGGTGTTCTCCGCTCTGAAGCCGCTCAGTGAAGAGGGCGCCCAGCAACGGGTAATGGACTACGTTGCTAATCGTCTAGGCCTGTCTATTCCCCGGGCAGCGAAGGGTAGTGCCAATCAACACACCGTGATTGAAGACGAGTCGACGGAAGAGAACGAAGACACGTCGGTTCATGCGCCGGGTGACTTGGCAAGTTTTGGTACGTTTGCGGAGTTGTGCGACGCCGCTCAGCCCAAGACGCAGGCGGACAAAGCGCTCGTCGGCGGTTACTGGCTCCAAGTCTGTCAGGGCGGAGAGAGCTTTGACGGTTTCGCCATCAACAAGGAACTCAAAAACCTTGGGGAGGGCATCGCGAACATCACGTCCGCGCTGGAAACGCTCAAAGCCCAGAAGCCTGCATTGGCACTCCAGCTAAAGAAGTCGGGCAAGGCTCGGCAGGCACGTAAGACGTTCAAGGTTACGGTAGCGGGCATCAAGGCCGTGGAAGCCATGATTCGTGGATGAGGGTAGACTTAAGGCAGCCTTGAGCGGGTATCTGACGACTGAGCTCGGGAGCGAGCTAGTCGCCGATTTTATCAAACTTCGGCGCGATGCTGCCACCCTCACTCTTGAGCGGGCAGTGGCGGGCAAGTTCGTGGAGGTATTCGTCCAGTGCCTGCAGAAACTCGCAACGGGCAAATACGACGAGAAGCCCGACGTTGACGCCTATTTGAGCAAGCACGCCGAAAATCAATCTGCTTTGCCTGAGGGCATTCGGGTGTGCGGTGCGAGGCTCGCTCGCTTCATCTACACGCTTCGCAACAAGCGGAACATTGCTCACAAGAACCCAGTCGATCCAAATCGCTTCGACCTCGCACTAGCGCACGAGGGCGCGGCGTGGATCATGGCTGAACTCCTTCGCAACGCTACTGGCGTCTCCATGGAAGAAGCCGGGGCGCTGATAGAGCTTGTCCAGACGCCGGTCGGCACGTTGGTTGAGGAGATTGATGGTGTTCGCCTAGTACACGCGGATGCGTCGGTACGTGGCGAGATATTGATTCTCTTACACAGCCACTACCCTCAGCGGGTCGGTTCAGCAGACATACTGCGCACTATGAGCGGTCGCAGCGGCGGCTCGGTACGGAATAGGCTGGGCGAGCTGAAAGCTGAGAAGCGTCTCGTGGGAGACTCCAAGGCCGGGTACAGGCTCACGCAGACCGGCTATTCGGAAGCCGTGGAAACCATACGTGGGGTCCTACAGCCGAGGGCCGTCTGATTCCGTCCGAGCTAAGTGGTCACGCTCTGAGGATAAAATTACCCGTACCATTTCCCGCGCACAGGCCTCGGCGCTTTTGCCCCGAAGGGACTGTTCTATCTCACTGAAAACAGAAGGAAAATGGTGCTGCCGGTGAGGATTGAACTCACGACCTCAGCCTTACCAAGGATGCGCTCTACCACTGAGCTACGGCAGCACTCGCGTTTCACCGCGGGAAGCGCGCCTAGAGACGATTGGGCGGGCATTGTCAAGCGCCCTTTGTGCGGATTATGCGAAATGCCATGGCAAAGGACGAACGCGCGGAGCGGCTGGCGGCGGCGCTCCGGGAAAATCTGAAGCGGCGAAAGGCGCAGGCGCGCGAGCAGGACGAGGCGCGGGCGCCCGGTCCCGTGCCCCGCGAAGACACCACCTGAGGGTTCAGCGCGGCGCGATGAGGCCCAGGACGATGGTCAGGCCGCCTAGCCCCAACGACAGGGCCCAGCGCAATCGCGCCCATCCCGCGATATCACGCATCGCCGTGCCGACACGGGCATCGGCGAGCGGTGTGACGATGATGACCAGGCCGAGCAGGATCAGCGCGGCCTGGATCGAACCGCCCACCAGCAGCGGCGGCAACACCAGCGCCCATCCGATCAGGCTGGGCAGCACCGCAACCAGATAGGGCCAGCCCCGCTCGTCATGGCGAAGCAGCGCCTCCATCCACCACATGCCGCCCAGGAAGGACAGGATGAGCGCGGCATAGAGCGCTCCGCCGATCGTCACGGGCAGGATCAGCGTGGGGGCGATCAGCGCCAGCGTGACGCAGAGCAATGGCGGCAGCACACCCGCCGCGCCCAGGATCAGCGGCGGTCGTGGTAGGTGGGCGTGGTTCATCGCGGCATTCCCGAAACATGGCGTTGCGGGGTGGCTACGCAGAGGGGGCGCGATGGTTCATTTGGAGGGGCGGAGTTCATTCCTCCCCTGCAAGGGGAGGGTGTGCGAGCTTTGACGTGCCCCCGGCACGTCAAGATGGTGCCGGGGGCACCATCTCGCTCGCGCACATGCGAAGCATGGTGGAGGGGTGTCACCCTCTCGATAGCGGGACACCCCTCCGTCAGGCCTGTCGGCCTGCCACCTCCCCTTCCAGGGGAGGAATAAGACATCAAATCTCCAGCCGGAGCGACGCCCGCACCGTCCGGGGCGCGCCGGGATAGATCCACAATCGGCTGTACGAACTGGCGGCATAGCGCGCGTCGAACAGATTGTCCGCCTCCAGCCGGAAGCGCAGCCGGTCGCTGACCGGCACCTCGACCGCCGCCTTGGCCTTCACATAGGAGGGCAGGACCAGCGGCGTCGCGTCGAGCGAGCCTGCGCGGTCGCCGACATAGGCGAGGCCGCCGCTCAACTGCCAGTCGCGCCCGGCGACGGGCAGGCGGTGGACGACCAGCACCGTTCCCGAATGCGCGGGCACGCCGAGCACCGCCGGCGTGGCGAAGCTCTTGTCGTCGTTGCGGGCATGGACCCAGGCATAGTTGGCGATCACCTGCCACCGCTGAGCGATGCGGAGTGAGGCATCCGCCTCGATCCCCCGGCTGTTCATCCGGCCGACCGGCGCGTTGAAGCCGGGATCGACCGGATCGGTGGTCAGGATGTTGCTCTTGGCGATGTCGAACCAGGTCATGCCGAGGTCCAGCCCGGCCCAGCGGCCCGCGATGCCGACTTCATAGCCGCGCGCTTCCTCGGGCTGGAATCCCTCGCCGGTGCGGCCCGTGCCGGAATTGAGCAGGAAGGACTGGCCCCAATTGGCATGGACCGAGATATGATCGTCCACCGCATAACGGGCGCCCGCACGGAACTTGACCGGCTCGTCGACGATCTGCCCGACGCTGCCGGTACGGTTGTTGACGATCTTTTGCCGATAGGGATCGATCCGCGCGCCGCCGACCAGGGTCAGCCGGTCGGTCACCGCCCACATATCCTGGACGTAGATCGTGCCCGCCCAGCGATTTTCGTCATTGTTGGTGAAGGGCAAGAGCGGCGCGGCGGTGCCGCCATAGGTCGACGCCGGATCATAGAGGTCGACCGCGTAAGGAAAGGCCGCCGACGGATTGCGCCGCATCCAGCGCTCGCCATAGGTCATGCGATAGCCCTTGAGCCCCAGGCTCAGCTGGTGCCGCCCGACCGTCCCGGCCAGCTCCAGCCGCGCGGCCAGGTCGTCGATCACGAAGTCGCGCGAGCGGCGCTGGCGCCAGACCTGGGTGCCGACGATGCGCGACTGGTCCGCCGAAAAACCCTTGAGCGAGCCCGTTCGCCAGACGATCCCGCCGTTCAGGGTCCAGCCGCCACCCAGCTGCGCCAGGCCGGTCAGCTGGTGCCGTTCATTGCGGAAGCGGGTGAGGCCGTTGGACGGCTCGCCATAATAGTTGGAGCGGGGCAGGGCATTGGCATCGTCGCCCACCGCCGGGATGCCGCGATCGAACGGCGTGTCGAACTGCATGAACTCGGCCAGATAGGTCAGGCGCAGCGAGTCGCTGGGGCGCCAGGTCAGCGAGGGCGATACGACCCGCCGCTTGAGCGACACGGTATCGCGCCAGCCGTCGCTATCCTCCGCCGCGACGACGATCCGGGCGGCGAAGGTGTCGGAGAGCGGCCCCGTGGCATCCGCCTCGACCCGGCGCGTGTCGAACGAGCCATAGGTCGCGGTCAGCCGCGCAGAGGGGGTGAAGCGCGGCATCTTCGAGACGATGTTCACCCGGCCGCCCGGATCGACATCGCCGAAGATCGCCCCCGCCGGGCCCTTCAGCACCTCGATCCGCTCGACCGTGGCGGGGTCGCGCGGCGGCACCATGCCGCGATTGGCGATGAAGCCGTCGACATAGAATTCGGCGCCGCCATCGGGCGTCCCCAGAAAGCCGCGAATCGCGAAATTGTCGAGCACGCCGCCGCGATTATTCTGCTGGCTGAACCCGCTGACCAACTCCAGCGCGTCGTTCAGGCGATAGGTGCCCGCCGCCTGCAACACGTCCTGCTCCAACGAGCGGCTGGACTGCGACATGCGCGCGGTGGCGGGGTCGGAGGACAGGGTGCGATCGACCGAGCGGCGGGTGCCGAGGACCACGATGTCCGACCGCTTCGCCGCCGTTTCCTCTTCCCCGATTTCCTGCGCGGTGGCGCAAAGGGGCGTAGCGCAGGAGGCCATGGCCAACCCGAGGGCAGCGAAGCGGAAACGGCGAGGGGAACGGTCGGTGACGGCCATCGGGAAAATCCGGTGATGTGGTATGTTGCAACGTCTCATACGGGGCGGAAGCGGCAAGGCAACAGGTGGGCCGGATGATTCTGAAAAAATCGTCATGGCAGTCGTCTTCGTCCGGGCTGGATGACGCGCGGCTTTCGGGCTAGTCCATCCGCCCGTGAGGATCGCGATCATCGACACCAGCACGACGCGCGCGGCGATCATCGCCGAAGGACTGCGCGAGGCCGGATTGGACGATCAGGTGCTGATCGACCCCGCCGGGCCGATCGTCCGCCAGATCGAGGCATGCGCGCCCGAGGTGGTGCTCATCAATCTGGAAAATCCCGGCCGCGACCTGCTGGAGGATTTCTTCGCCATGTCGCGCGCGCTCGATCGGCCGATCGCGATGTTCGTCGACCAGTCGGATGCCGAAAGCGCGCTGGCGGCGGTCGATGCGGGGGTGTCGGCCTATGTCGTCGATGGCCTGGCCAAGCAGCGGATCAAGCCGGTGCTCGACGTCGCGATCCGCCGCTTCCAGGCCTTTTCGCGGCTCCAGGCCGAACTGGCCGAGGCCAAGACCGCGCTGGCCGACCGCCAGACGATCGACCGGGCCAAGGCGATCCTGATGCGCCGGCGCGGGATCGACGAGCCCGCCGCCTATGCGCTGCTGCGCGGCCATGCGATGCAGTCCAACCGGCGCATCGTCGAGGTGGCCGATGCGATCGTGACCAGCGAGGCGCTGATGGGAGATGTGCCGTGAGTGTCGACCGGTTCCGCATCGGCTTCGTGCCGCTGGTCGACGCCGCGCTGCCCATATTGGCGCATGAGCTGGGCTTTGCCGAGGCGCAGGGCGTTGGCATCGAGATGGTGCGCGACGTCACCTGGGCGGCGGTGCGCGACCGGCTGCTCTATGGGCATACCGACGCTGCGCACATGGTCGCGCCGCTTGCCATCGCCACTGCGCTGGGCCGCGATCGCCCGGCGGTGCCGATGGCGGTGCCCTTCGTCTTGGGGCTGAACGGCAATGCGATCACCTTTTCGACCGCGCTCGGCGAGGCGTGCGGGCTGGGCGAGGGGCTGGGCGATCCGATCGCGGTGGGGGCGGCCTTGCGCGAGGTGGCGGCGCGGCAGCGGTTGCGCTTCGGCGTGGTGCACCGTCATTCCAGCCACAATTACATGCTGCGCTATTGGCTGGCGGGGGTCGGCATCCGGCCGGATGTGGATGTCGATATCGTCGTGACCAGCCCGCCCTTCGCCGCCGATGCGCTGGCGGCGGGGGAGGTGGACGGCATTTGTGTCGGCGAGCCGTGGAACTCGATCGCGGTCGATCGTGGGGTAGGCCGGATCGCGCTGGCGACGGCGCAGATCTGGCGGCGGGGCGTGGAAAAGGTGCTGGCGATGCGCACCGATCACGCCGACGAACGGCGCGATGCGGTGCTGCGGCTGATCCGTGCGCTGCACGCGGCGGCGGCGCATTTCATCGACCCCGAGACGGTGGAGCAGAGCGCCGAAATCCTGTCCCGGCCCCATTATCTCGACGCGCCGGTGGGCGCGATCCTGCGCGCGATCACCGACCGTATCCGCGTCGTGCCGGGCGGCGAGCCGGTCCATTATCCCGACTTCATGTTCCAGTATCGCGAGGCGGCGAACTTCCCGTGGCGCAGCCAGGCGGGCTGGCTCTATGCGCAGATGGTGCGATGGGACGGGCTGCCCTTTTCGACCGCCGATGCCACCACCGCCCAAGGCGTGTTCCGCCCCGACCTGTACCGCGCCGCGCTGGCCGGATCGGGCGCGCCGTTGCCGGGCGCCAGTTCCAAGCTGGAGGGCGCGCTGGTCGAGCCGATCGGGGCGGGGTCGACGCAGGGGCGATTGGTGCTGGGCAGCGACCGGTTCTTCGACGGGCGGGCCTTCGATCCGGATGATATTCCGGGGTATCTGGCGGGACTTCCCTGAAATTCCTCCCCTGCAAGGGGAGGTGGCGCGCGCAGCGCGTCGGAGGGGTGTCCCGCTATCGAGAGGGTGACACCCTTCCGTCAGGGCTTCGCCCTGCCACCTCCCCTTGCAGGGGAGGAATGGATTCAGTTTTGCTGCATTTGCGAAAGCCTCTTGCGCGGCACCCGCGAATCAGGCAGTTTTCGACTCGTCCGGCAATGGCGTCGGGCACGAGATAGCAGCGCAGGCCACTCCAACGATGGGGCGGCGCGCTGGCGGAAGCGGGACGACCCCGCTTTCCGCTTGGAGGCAACGAAGCCGCCAGGATGCGACCCGCGAAGGGCCCCGCGTCCTGGCGGCTTTTTTCGTTTTGGGCCCTGAGCCCCACGGAGGCGGCACGATGGCGACGGCAATCTGGGATGACGGCAAAGCGGCGAAAGCGGGCGATGACGGCGGTTTCTGGTCGAGCGGCCACACGCCGACCCTGATCGCGGCGTTCCTCTATTTCGATCTGGCCTTCATGGTCTGGGTGCTGCTCGGCCCGCTCGCGCCGCAGATTTCCGCCAGCCTGGGGCTGACCCCGGCGCAAAAGGGAGTGATGGTCGCGGTGCCGACGCTGGCGGGTGCGGTGCTGCGCGTCGTCAACGGGCTGCTGGTCGACCGGATCGGGCCGAAGCGGGCGGGCGCGATCAGCCAGTTGATCGTCATCGGCGGGCTGTTTTTCGCCTGGGTGCTGGGGGTGAACAGCTTTGGCGGCACGCTGGCGCTGGGTGTCATCCTGGGCTTTGCGGGGGCGAGCTTCGCCATCGCGCTGCCGCTTGCCAGCCGCTGGTATCCGCCCGAGCATCAGGGCAAGGCGATGGGCCTGGCGGGCATGGGCAATTCGGGCACGGTGCTGGCAGCACTTTTCGCGCCCGCGCTGGCCAAGCTGTTCGGCTGGAACGCGGTTCTCGGCCTGGCCTGCCTGCCGCTGACCCTCGTCTTCTTCGCCTATATGATGATGGCCAAGGACGCGCCGGGCGCGCCGCCGCCGCGGCGTCTGGTCGAATATCTTGCACCCCTGAAACAGGCCGATGCCTGGTGGCTGATGGGCTTTTACGCCGTCACCTTCGGCGGGTTCGTGGGTCTGGCCGCCAGCCTGCCCATCTATTTCACCGATCGGTTCGGACTGACCCCGGTGCAGGCCGGTTACGCCACGGCGGCCTGCGTCTTTGCCGGGTCGCTGGTGCGGCCGATGGGCGGGGCGCTGGCCGATGCGATCGGCGGCGTGAAGGCGCTGATGGTGGTGTTCGCCGCCGCCGCCGTCACGCTGACCGGCGTGGCGATGGTCGATGGCTTTGCCGCCTCGCTGGCGCTGTTCGTGCTGTCCATGCTGGCGCTGGGCGTCGGCAACGGCTCGGTGTTCCAGTTGGTGCCGCAGCGTTTCGCCGCCGAGATCGGCGTGATGACCGGCCTCGTCGGCATGGCGGGCGGGATCGGCGGCTTCTACCTCGCCTCCTCGCTGGGTTTTGCCAAGCAGTGGACCGGCAGTTTTTCGGGCGGCTTCCTGATCTTCGCAGCCCTCGCGCTGGTCGCGCTGGCGGGCCTGATGCTGGTCAAGACCCGCTGGCGCCGCAGCTGGGGCGCGGCCGAG
Organism: Sphingomonas fuzhouensis; assembly: GCF_034659795.1. Classification (NCBI taxonomy): domain Bacteria; kingdom Pseudomonadati; phylum Pseudomonadota; class Alphaproteobacteria; order Sphingomonadales; family Sphingomonadaceae; genus Sphingomonas; species Sphingomonas fuzhouensis. The sequence continues at coordinate 364,569 of NZ_JAXSQY010000003.1, read as the reverse complement.
GGCGTGCGGATCTGATGCTTTTCCTCTTCCACGGATCGAACCGATGAAACACGAAGTCGTCACCCCCGCGAAGGTCGACACCCGCGAGCACCTGATCGTCGTCGGCAACGGCATGGCCGGTTGCCGCGCGGTCGAGGAACTGCTGGCCCGCGATCCCGGCCGCTACCGCATCACCATCTTCGGTGCCGAGCCGTTGGTGAACTACAACCGGATCATGCTGTCGCCGGTGCTGGCGGGCGAGAAGACGTTCGATGAGATCGTCATCAATGGCCTCGACTGGTATGCCGATAACGGCATCACCCTGGTCAGCGGCGATCCGGTTACTGCGATCGACCGGGAGGCGCGCACCGTCACCGCGAAGAGCGGCATGGTGCTGGACTATGACCGGCTGCTGATCGCGACCGGTTCCGATCCCTTCATCATCCCGGTGCCCGGCCACGACCTGCCCGGCGTCATCAGCTTTCGCGACATGAAGGATGTCGAGCATATGCTCGCCGCCGCCGAGCGGGGTGGCAGTGCGGTGGTGATCGGCGGCGGCCTGCTGGGACTGGAAGCGGCGCACGGCCTTTCCCTTCGGGGCATGACCGTCACCGTCCTCCATCTGATGCCGACGCTGATGGAGCGGCAGCTCGACGAGGCGGCGGGCTGGCTGCTCAAACAGGCGTTGGAGGCGCGCGGCCAGACCGTGCTGACCGGCGCGGACACCGCCGCGATCCTGGGCGACGGCAAGGTGGAGGCGATCCGCCTAAAGGACGGGCGCGAGATTGCCGCCGACCTGGTGGTGATGGCGGTCGGCATCCGCCCCTCGGTCGCGCTGGCCCGCGCCGCCGGGCTGGAGGTCGGGCGCGGGATCAAGGTGGACGACCATATGGTCACCTCCGATCCCCGCATCCTGGCGGTCGGTGAGTGCGTCGAGCATGACGGGCAGGTCTATGGCCTGGTCGCGCCGCTCTGGGACATGTGCCGCAGCCTCGCTGATGCGCTGACCGGTAGCCCGTCCGGCTATCGCCCCACCGCCACCGCGACCAAGCTGAAGGTCGCCGGGCTCGACGTCTTTTCGGCGGGCGATTTCGGCGGCGGCGACGGCGCGGAGGACATCGTGCTGCGCGACGCGTCGCGCGGCATTTATAAGCGCGTCGTGGTCAAGGACGACCGCATCGTCGGTGCGGTGCTGTACGGCGATACCGCCGACGGCAACTGGTATTTCGATCTGCTCAAAAAAGGCGAGAGCGTCGGCGACATTCGCGACGCGCTGATCTTCGGCCAGGCCTTCGCCTCGGGAGGGGGGCAAGCGGACCCTAAGGCGGCCGTTGCGGCGCTCTCCGACACGGCGGAGATTTGCGGCTGCAACGGCGTCACCAAGGGCCAGGTCGTCTCGTGCATCGCGCGAGGAGCGCACAGCCTGGATGCGGTTCGCGCCACCTGTAAGGCGTCGGCAAGCTGCGGCTCGTGCACCGGGCTGGTCGAGACGTTGCTCGCGCTTACGCTCGGCGACGAGGTCGAGGCGGGGCTGAAGACGATGTGCAAATGCACCAGCTTCGGCCATGACGATGTGCGCCGCGAGATCGTGGCGCAGGGCATGAAGTCGATCCCCGAAGTCATGCAGAAGCTGCACTGGTCGACGCCTGACGGCTGTTCCTCCTGCCGCCCCGCGCTCAACTACTATCTGCTCTGCGCCTTGCCCGGCGAATATCAGGACGACCAGCAGAGCCGCTTCGTCAACGAGCGGATGCACGCCAACATCCAGAAGGATGGCACCTATTCGGTCGTGCCGCGCATGTGGGGCGGCATCACCTCTCCGAAGGAGCTGCGCGCGATCGCCGATGTGGTCGAGAAGTTCAACGCGCCGATGGTCAAGGTGACCGGCGGCCAGCGGCTCGACATCTTCGGCATCAAAAAGGAGGATTTGCCCGCCGTCTGGGCCGATCTGAACGCGGCCGGGATGGTCAGCGGCCATGCCTATGGCAAGTCCTTGCGCACGGTGAAGACCTGTGTCGGCTCCGAATGGTGCCGCTTCGGCACGCAGGATTCGACCGGCCTCGGCGTCAAGCTGGAGCGTGCGACCTGGGGGTCGTGGATGCCGCACAAGTTCAAGATCGCGGTCAGCGGCTGCCCGCGCAACTGCGCCGAGGCGACGATCAAGGACTTCGGCGTGGTCTGCGTTGATTCGGGCTATGAACTCCATGTCGGCGGCAATGGCGGGATCAAGGTCCGCGCCACCGACCTGCTGTGCAAGGTCGCGACCGAAGCCGAGGCGATGGAGATGTGCGCCGCCTTCATCCAGCTCTATCGCGAAGAGGCGCGCTATCTGGAACGCACCGCGCCGTGGATCGAGCGGGTGGGGCTGGCCTATATCCAGTCGCGGCTGCTGCCCGATGAAGAGGCGCGCGCGGAACTCGCCCACCGCTTCTTCTACTCGCAGCAATTCTCGCAAGACGATCCCTGGGCCGCGCGCGTCGCGGGCGAGGAACGCGAAATCCATGCGCCGATGGCGCGATTCCAGCCGATTGGAGAGATGGCATGATTGGCGAATGGCTCGATATCGGCTGGGTCAACGAAATCCCGGTGCGCGGCAGCCGCACGGTGCAGGTCGAGGGCGGTAACGACATCGCCGTCTTCCGCACCGGCGAGAACAAGGTCTTCGCGCTGCTCGACCGCTGTCCGCACAAGCATGGCCGGTTGAGCCAGGGCATCGTGCACGGCGGCGCGGTGGCGTGTCCGCTGCACAACTGGCGGATCAGCCTGTCGACCGGCGAGGCACTGGGCGAGGACAAGGGCTGTACGCCGGTCGTGCCGGTGAAGATCAGCGGCGGCCGCGTGCTGATCTGCCGCGCCAGCACCCTGAAGGCGGCGGCGTGATGATCCTCCCCGGCACGGGGAGGGGGACCGCGGCCGAAGGCCGTGGTGGAGGTGGATCGCCGCGAGCGACCCGCCTGCGGAAGTCCCCCTCCACCAGCCTGCGGCTGGTCCCCCTCCCCGCGAGCGGGGAGGATCTATGATCCGCACCACCTGCGCCTATTGCGGTGTCGGCTGCGGCATCCGCGCGACCGTGACCGGCGAGCGTAGCGTCACGATCGAGGGCGACCCCGACCATCCCGCCAATCGCGGCAAGCTCTGCTCCAAGGGCACGCATCTGGGCGAGACGGTCGGCCTCGAAGGTCGCCTGCTCGCGCCCATGATCGGCAAGCGCCGCGCGTCGTGGGACAAGGCGCTGGACCTGGTGGCGAAACGCTTCCGCGACACCATCGCCCAGCATGGCCCGGACAGCGTCGCCTTCTATGTCTCCGGCCAGTTGCTGACCGAAGACTATTACGTCGCCAACAAGCTGATGAAGGGGTTCATCGGCTCGGCCAATATCGACACCAATTCGCGGCTCTGCATGTCGAGCGCGGTGGCGGGCCACACCCGCGCGTTCGGCGAGGACGTGGTGCCTGCATCCTACGAAGACATCGACGCCGCCGACCTGATCGTGCTGGTCGGCAGCAACACCGCCTGGTGTCACCCCATCGTATATCAGCGTATCCGCGCCCGTTGCGACGCGGGCGCCAAGCTGGTGGTGATCGATCCGCGTCGTACCGAGACGGCGGAGGAGGCCGACCTGCACCTGCCGCTGCGTCCCGGCAGCGACGTGGCGCTGATGAACGGCCTGCTCGCCTGGTGCCGCGAGGCGGGGGCGCTCCACGCTGCATTCCTCGCCGATCACCTGTCCGTCCCGGCCGATTTCTGGGAACGGGTGGGCGAGGGGAGCGATCTCTGGTCGGTCGCCAAGACCTGCGACCTGTCGCCTGCCGATCTGCGCCGCTTCTACGAGCTGTTCGCCGCCACCCCGCGCACCGTCACCCTGTTCAGCCAGGGGGTGAATCAGTCGCTGACCGGCACCGATCAGGTCAATGCGATCCTGAACGTCCATCTCGCGACGGGGCGCATCGGCAAGCCCGGCGCGCAGCCCTTTTCGATCACCGGACAGCCCAATGCGATGGGCGGGCGCGAGGTGGGTGGGCTGGCCTCGACGCTGGCGGCGCATATGGACTTCGCCCCCGAAAACCGCGCCCGCGTCCAGCGTTTCTGGGCCGCGCCGACCATCGCCGACAAGCCGGGGTTGAAGGCGGTCGACCTGTTCCGGGCGCTGGGCGAGGGGCGGATCAAGGCGCTGTGGGTGATGGCGACCAACCCCGCCGTGTCGATGCCCGATGCGGGCCGCGTGCGCGAGGCGCTGGCCGCCTGTCCCTTCGTGGTAGTCAGCGACGTGATCGCCGATACCGACACCTCCGCCCATGCCCATGTCCGCTTGCCCGCCGCCGCTTGGGGCGAGAAGGACGGGACCGTCACCAACTCCGACCGCACGATCAGCCGCCAGCGCGCGCTCTTCCCGCTGCCCGGTGAGGCCAAGCCCGACTGGTGGATCGTCAAGGAAGTCGGCCGCCGCATGGGGTGGAAGACCGGTTTCGCCTATGACCGCCCCGCCGAGATCTGGCGCGAGCATTGCCGCTTGTCGGCCTATGAGAATGACGGCGCGCGCCTCTTCGCGTTGCCCGGCCGGTCGAGCGTTGGCAATGCGGATTATGACGCGATGGCGCCGTTCCGCTGGGGCGGCACACCCTTTGCCGATGGTCGCTTCCCGACTGCCGATGGTCGCGCGCGGATGGTGACGGTCACGCAAAAGGCGATTTCCGGCCCGCTCGCCGCCTGGCCGCTGACGCTCAACACGGGGCGCTATCGCGACCAGTGGCACAGCATGACCCGCACCGGCCTGGCCCCCAAGCTCGCCCGGCACCGCGAGGAGCCTTTGGTCGAGGTGCATCCCGAGGATGCCGCGCAGTTGGGCGTCGCAGACGGCGGACTGGCACGCGTGGCCACGCCGCAGGGCGACAGCCTCTACCGCGTGCGCGTCACCCCGGCGCAGCGGCGGGGGGAAATCTTCACGCCGATCCACTGGACCGACCGCACCTCGAGCGGCGGGCGCACCGGCCTGTTGCCGCGTCCGCTGGTCGATCCCGTCTCGGGCCAGCCGGGGTTCAAGGAAACCCCGGCGCGGCTGGCGGCGGTTGCGCCCCGCTGGCGCGGTTTCCTGATCGTCGCCGGCGAGCCGGTGCGCACCCCCAAATGCCTCTGGGCGACGCGCGTTGCGGTTCCGGCGGGCAGCCTGTGGGAGTTGGCGGGCGATGGCGATCCGGTGAAGCTGGAAGCGAGCCTGCCCGGCGGCGCGCGGATCGAGGCGATCGATGCCGCGCGCGGCACAAGGCGGATCGCGATCCTGTCGGGCGGGCGGCTGGTCGCCGCGTTGTTCGTAACCGAGAGCGGCGAATTGCCGAGCCGCGACTGGCTGATCGGCCAGCTCGCCGAGGCGGAGGCCGCGCCGACCCTGCTCGCCGGACGCGCGCCGGGGGTGCAGGTGGATCGCGGTGCGATCGTCTGCGCCTGTTTCGATATCGGGATGCGCACCATCGTCGCGGCGATCCGCGACCAGCGTCTGGCCGATGTCGCCGCGATCGGAGCCGCTTTGGGCGCAGGCACCAATTGCGGATCGTGCCGCCCCGCACTCGCCCGCCTGCTCGCCGAGGAGACCAACCATGCCGCATGACGATTTTCCCGCCGGTTCGGTCTGGCTGGTCGGCGCAGGGCCGGGCGATCCCGACCTGCTGACCCGTAAGGCGGAGCGGTTGATCGCCGCCGCCGACATCGTCTTCTACGACGCGCTGGTCGGCCCCGGCATCCTCGACCTGATCGGCCCCCGTGCCGAGCGGATCAGCGTCGGCAAGCGCTCGGGCCGCCATTCCAAGGATCAGCGGACGATCGACGCGCTGATCGTCGCGGCGGCGTTGGAAGGCAAGCGCGTCGTCCGGTTGAAGGGCGGCGACCCGGCGATCTTCGGGCGTACGGCGGAGGAAGTGACCGCCTGCCGCGCGGCGGGCATATCGGTGCGCATCTGCCCCGGCATCACCGCCGCCAGCGCCGCCGTCGCCTCGGCCGGAACCAGCCTGACGTTGCGCGGCGTGGCGCGCCGCCTGACCCTGGTCACGGCCCATGCCCAGGCGGGGGCGACGCTCGACCTCGACTGGCAGGCGCTGGCGGCGACCGATTCGACGCTCGCCATCTATATGGGCCGCGCCGCCGCCGCGACCGTGGCGCAGCAGCTGGTCGCCGCCGGGCGCAGCCCCGACACGCCGGTCCTCGTCGTCGTCAACGCCTCGCTGCCCAATGAACGAATCATTCGGGGGCGTCTGTCCTCGCTGGCCTTTCTGGTCGAGGCGATCAGCGCCCACGATCCCGCCATGCTGATCGTCGGCGAAGCGGTCGAAGCCGATCAAAGCTTCGCGCATGCGGCATCAGGCCTGGTTCACGACGGAATGATCGTCGCCTGATCCAAAGGTCGAATTCAATATGTCCGAGGGGGAAAGGACGGGCGCGTCCCGGCGCCCATGACGGCGGTAGCAGCCAAGACTTCGTCATCGCGCTGTCGCACGGTGACGTTGGTAGAAAGTCTTGGTTTTCCGCCATTCCCAGGCTCTTGGAGCCTTGGGAAGGAGTGGTGCCCAGAAGAGGACTCGAACCTCCACGACCTTGCGATCGCCAGCACCTGAAGCTGGTGCGTCTACCAATTCCGCCATCTGGGCACGGGGTAGGCCCGCGCCTTTAGGGTAGGGTTCGAATCCTTGTCAACGGCTTTTTTGCGAGGCAAAGGGGCGGTGCACAAAAAAACTTGGCGGATAAGGACGGTCATGACGAACAAGCTGGTGACGCTGATCGGCGGCGGGGGCTTTCTGGGCCGCTATGTCGCACGCGAACTGATGCGCGACGGGACGCGCGTCCGGGTGGCGCAGCGCGATCCGCGCCAAGCCTATTTCCTGCGCACGCAAGGCGGGCTGGGTCAGACCCAGTTCGTGGCCGCCGATATCACCCGGCCGGACACGATCGCCCGCGCGGTCGACGGTGCGGATGCGGTCGTCAATCTGGTCGGCGTGATGGGCGGCAAGATGCAGGCCATCCATGTCGATGGCGCGCGCACCGTGGCGGCGGCGGCGCGGGCCGCCGGGGTGGGGGCGCTGGTCCATGTCTCGGCGATCGGCGCGGATGCCAATGGGCAGGCGGCCTATGCGCGGTCCAAGGGCGAAGGCGAGGCGGCGGTGCGCCAGGCTTTCCCGAACGCCACCATCCTGCGTCCCTCGATCGTGTTCGGACGCGAGGATCAGTTCGTGAACCGCTTTGCGGGCATGGTGTCGGCGCCGATCGTGCCGATCCTGCGCGCGGGCGTGAAGTTCCAGCCGGTCTTTGCGGGCGATGTGGGCGAGGCGGTCGCCGCCGCGCTGCGCGATCCCGAGGCGCATGGCGGCCACATCTATGAACTGGGTGGCCCCGACATACTGTCGATGGGCGAACTGATCCGTTGGATCGCCAAGACGCTGGGGCGCAAGCCCAACTTCGTCGAGCTGCCCGACTTTGCCGGTGCGTTGCTGGCGCGGCTGCCGGGCTCGCCGATCAGCTGGGACCAGTGGCTGATGTTGCAGCAGGACAATGTCGTTGCCGCCGGTGCGCCGGGGCTGGCCGCGCTGGGCGTCACGCCCGAACCGTTGGCGACGGTCGCGCCCGAATATCTGGTCCGTTTCCGCAAGGCGGGTCGGTTCGGGCGGCGGACCGAGACGCTGGCGGCCTGAGTCGCCGCCGGGGCGACGCTTTGTCGTTTCGCTTGCAGCCCCGTCGCCCTATGGCGGCGGGGCTTTTTATTTGGGGACTCGCGTGAACGATCTGATAGCCGCCATCATCCTCGGCATTGTCGAGGGGGTCACCGAATTCCTGCCGGTGTCGTCCACCGGCCACCTCATCCTGGCGGGCGCGCTGCTCGGCTATGACGATGCGCGGTGGCAGATGTTCAATATCGTCATCCAGCTGGGCGCGATCCTGGCGGTGGTCGTCCTCTATTGGCGGACCTTCTGGACGGTCATGGTTGGCCTCGCCAGGCGCGATCCCGGCTCGATCCGCTTCGTGCGCAACCTGCTGATCGCCTTCATCCCCGCCGCCGTCATCGGCGTGCTGGCGAAGAAGCATATCGAGGCGCTGCTGCTCCAACCCAAGGTCGTCGCGGTCGCGCTGATCGTCGGCGGCATCGCGATCCTGGTCATCGAGCGGCTGGTGAAGCCCGGCAATACCCGCGGCATCGCGGCGGTCCCGGCCAAGACCGCGCTCGGCATCGGCTTTCTCCAGTGCCTTGCCATGATTCCGGGCGTCAGCCGCTCGGGCGCGACGATCCTGGGTGCGCTGACCCTGGGTGTCGAGCGGCGCACGGCGGCGGAGTTCAGCTTTTTCCTCGCCATTCCCACCATGCTGGGCGCCAGCGTCGTGGAGACGGCGGGGCATCTCGATGCGATGCGCGCCGGGAACAGCGTCGGCCCCCTCGAAATCGCGATCGGCTTCGTCGTCGCCTTCATCGTCGCGTTGCTGGTGGTGCGCTGGTTCGTCGGTATCGTCGGGCGTCACGGTTTCGGGCCCTTTGCCTGGTATCGAATCGTCGCGGGCAGCCTGGCTCTGGCGTTGCTGACGCTGCATTGATATCAAATCGGACCTATTTTGTTGCGGGTCGATCGCAATAACCGGTCAAGACCGGCAAAAGGGCGTTTTAATAGGTAAGCATAGCTTGCCTATATGTCGATTTTGAGGTGACATAGGGTCGTTCGCGCAATATCCGCATCTTCGGAGGCGCATATGGCGAACGATTCTATGCTGAAGTTTGTAGGCCGCGATCAGGCCTATCCGGCCAAGCGGGCCGCAGAGACCCGCGCGGAGGATTTCCGCGAAATCGCCGAGCGTTATGCGCCCCCGGCGGCCGAGGACCAGGCCGGGCGCTGCTCGCAATGCGGCGTGCCCTATTGTTCGGTGCACTGCCCGCTGCACAATCATATCCCCGACTGGCTGCGCCTGACCGCCGAGGGGCGGCTGCGCGAAGCCTATGAGCTGTCCAACGCCACCTCGACCATGCCCGAGATTTGCGGTCGCATCTGTCCGCAGGACCGGCTGTGCGAAGGCAATTGCGTCATCGAGTTTTCGGGTCACGGCGCGGTCACGATCGGCTCGGTCGAAAAGTTCATCACCGACACCGCCTGGGAAGAAGGTTGGGTCGAGCCGCTGGTGCCGGGGCCGGAGCGGGGCCAGTCGGTCGCGGTGATCGGCGCGGGGCCTGCGGGCCTGACGGCGGCGGAATATCTGCGCGTCTCGGGCTATGAGGTGCATGTCTATGACCGGCACGACCGGGCAGGGGGCTTGCTGACCTATGGCATCCCCGGCTTCAAGCTGGAAAAGCCCGTCGTCATGCGCCGCGTCGAGCGGCTGAAGGCGGGCGGCATCGTTTTCCATGAGGGCTTTGCGGTCGGCGAGGACGCGACGCTGGAGGAACTGCGCCGCCGCCATGACGCGGTGCTGATCGCGACCGGCGTGTACAAGGCGCGCAATGTGGATGTGGACGGTTCGGGCGCGAACGGCGTGATCGCCGCGCTCGACTATCTGACCGCCTCCAACCGCAAGAGCTTCGGCGACACCGTCGAGGCGTTCGAGAGCGGCGCGCTGAACGCGGCGGGCAAGAATGTCGTCGTGATCGGCGGCGGCGACACCGCGATGGACTGCGTCCGCACCGCGATCCGCCAGGGCGCCAAGTCGGTAAAGTGCCTCTATCGCCGCGACCGGGCCAACATGCCGGGCTCGCAGCGCGAAGTGGCCAATGCCGAGGAGGAAGGTGCCGAGTTCGTCTGGCTCTCCGCACCGCTCGGTTTCGAGGGCGGGGACACGGTGACGGGCGTCCGCGCCGCCAAGATGCGCCTCGGTGCGCCGGACGCTTCGGGCCGCCGCGCGCCGGAGGCCGAGCCGGGTGCCGACCATCTGCTGGAGGCGGACATGGTCATCAAGGCACTGGGCTTCGATGCCGAGGATTTGCCGAGCCTGTTCGGCACCGCCGAGCTGGGCGTCAGCCGCTGGGGCACGGTGCTGGTCGATGGCCGCACGCTGATGACCAGCCTGGACGGCGTGTTCGCCGCGGGCGACATCGTGCGCGGCGCCTCGCTGGTGGTGTGGGCGATCCGTGACGGCCGCGATGTGGCCAAGGCGATGCACCAGTGGCTGAAGGCGCGGGCCAAGACCGGCGCGCGCGAGAAGGTGGCCGCGTGATGCGCACGCTTGCTTTCTTGGCGCTGCTGTTGGCCGCGCCGGTCTCGGCGCAGGCTGGCTCGGCTCCGGCGGCGCAAGACGATCCCGAGCGGATCGCGGCGGCCGACGCGCTGATGACCAAAATGGGCCTCGAGCGGCAATATGACCTGATCATGGCCCAGATGATCCCGTTGGCGACCAGCCAGCTGTTCGACGGGCTGGAGCATAACAACCAGATTCCCGCCAAGCTTCGTGAAGCCTTGTCCGATCCAAACCGGATGGCCGCGTTCAAGCGCGACTTTGCCGAGCGTTTCGGTAAGGCGTTTCGGGCGCGTTACCCGGAAATGCGCGCCGCGACCGATCGGGAATACGCGCGCGCCTTCACCACGGCCGAACTGCGCGATCTCGCGGCCTTTTACGGTACGCCGCTGGGCCAGAAGAACCTGGCGGTGATGCCCGAATTGCAACGACGCCTGTTCCCGATGGGCGTGAAGGTCGGTCGCGAAACCGGTGAAGCCGCCATGAAGGCGACGATCGAACATCTAATCCCCGCCGACCAGCGGCCGGCAGCCTGAAGGGGTGACATCCATGACTTTTGAAACCGAAAAGCAGCGCCTCGCCGAGCACGGCATGTACCGCCCCGAGTTCGAGGGGGATGCGTGCGGCGTCGGCATGGTCGCGGCCACCGATGGCCAGCCCTCGCGCCGGGTTGTCCAGTCGGCGATCGATGCGCTGAAGGCGGTGTGGCATCGGGGCGCGGTGGATGCGGACGGCAAGACCGGCGACGGCGCGGGCCTGCACGTCGACCTGCCGCACCGCTTCTTCGACGACGCCATTGCCGCGTCGGGGCACAAGGTGCTGCCCAACCGGTTGGCGGTCGGCATGATCTTCATGCCACGCACCGATCTGGGCGCGCAGGAAACCTGCCGCACCATCGTCGAGAGCGTCATCATCGAGGCGGGCTATACCATCTATGGCTGGCGGCAGGTGCCGGTCGATGTCTCGGTTATCGGGATGAAGGCGCAGGCGACAAGGCCGGAGATCGAGCAGATCATGATCGCCGGGCCGATGCCCGACGAGGTCGATGCCGCCGAGTTCGAGAAGAACCTGTATCTGGTCCGCCGTCGCATCGAAAAGCGGGTGATCGCGGCGCAGATCAGCGGCTTCTATATCTGTTCGCTGTCTTGCCGCTCGATCATCTACAAGGGGCTGTTCCTCGCCGAGAGCCTGTCGGTCTTCTATCCCGACCTGCAGGACCATCGGTTCGAGAGCCGCGTGGCGATCTTCCACCAGCGTTATTCGACCAACACCTTCCCACAATGGTGGCTGGCGCAGCCCTTCCGCTGCCTGGCGCATAACGGTGAGATCAACACGATCCGTGGCAACAAGAACTGGATGCTCAGCCACGAGATCCGCATGGCCTCGATCGCGTTCGGCGACAATTCGGAGGACATCAAGCCGGTGATCCCGGCGGGCGCGTCCGATACCGCAGCACTCGACGCGGTGTTCGAGGCGATCTGCCGCTCCGGCCGCGACGCGCCGACCGCCAAGCTGATGCTGGTGCCCGAGGCGTGGCAGAAGGACCTCGATACGCCCAAGGCGCATGCCGAGATGTACCAGTATCTCGCCTCCGTCATGGAGCCGTGGGACGGTCCGGCCGCCCTCGCCATGACCGATGGCCGCTGGGCGGTGGCGGGCATGGACCGCAACGCGCTGCGCCCGCTTCGCTATACGCTGACCGCCGATGGCCTGCTGATCGTGGGTTCGGAAAGCGGCATGGTCGTGGTGCCCGAAGCCACCATCACCGCCAAGGGACGCCTGGGGCCGGGGCAGATGATCGCCGTCGACCTCGCCGAGGGCCGTCTGTACGACGACCGCGCGATCAAGGACCAGATTTCGGGCGAGCAGGACTATGCCGCAATGATCGGCGAGTTCCTGACCATGGACCAGCTGCCCCAGCCTTCGGAAGACGAGGCGCTGGTGCGGATGCCGCGCGGCGAAATGCTGCGCCGTCAGGTCGCCGCTGGCCAGACCATGGAGGATATGGAGCTGATCCTGTCGCCCATGGCCGAGGGCGGCAAGGAAGCCATCGGCTCGATGGGCGACGACACGCCGCTGGCGGTCATCTCCGACAAGCCGCGCCTCATCAGCCAGTTCTTCCGCCAGAATTTCAGCCAGGTGACGAACCCGCCGATCGACTCGCTGCGGGAACGCTATGTGATGTCGCTCAAGACCCGGTTCGGCAATCTCGCCAACATCCTCGACACCGAGGATCGGCGCGAGCGCGTGCTGGTCCTGCCGTCCCCGGTCCTGACCGGCGCCGACTGGCACCGGCTGAAGACGCATTTCGGGCGTTCGGCGGCGGAAATCGACTGCACCTTCGAGGCCGAGGGCGGTCCTGACCGGCTGCGCGCCGCGATCCAGCGCATCCGCAACCAGGCCGAACAGGCGGTGCGCGAAGGGCGCTCCGAGCTGTTCCTGACCGACGAGCATGTCTCTGAAGATCGGGTCGCCATCGCGGGCGTGCTGGCGGCGGCGGCGGTGCACACGCATCTCGTCCGCCGGGGTCTGCGCTCCTATGCGTCGATCAACGTCCGCTCGGCCGAATGTCTCGACACGCATTATTATGCGGTGCTGATCGGCGTCGGTGCGACCACGGTGAACGCCTATCTGGCCGAAGCCGCGATCGTCGACCGTCATGGCCGTGGCCTGTTCGGCGAGCTGACCATCGAACAATGCCTGACCAACCATCGCACCGCGATCGAGGATGGCCTGCTCAAGATCATGGCCAAGATGGGGATCGCGGTGATCTCCAGCTATCGCGGCGGCTATAATTTCGAGGCGGTCGGCCTGTCCCGCGCGCTGGTCAACGACCTCTTCCCCGGCATGCCCGCCAAGATTTCGGGCGAGGGGTATAACTCGCTGCACTACTCGGCGATGGTCCGTCACGAAGCGGCTTGGGACCAGCATGTCGCGACGCTGCCGATCGGCGGCTTCTATCGCCAGCGCGACGGCGGCGAGACCCATGCCTATTCGGCACAGCTGATGCACCTGTTGCAGACGGCGGTCGCGACCGACAGCTATTCGACCTATCTGCAATTCGCGCGCGGCGTCGGCGACCTGCCGCCGGTCTATTTGCGCGATCTGCTCCAGTTCAACTTCCCCAGCGAGGGTGTGGCGGTCGATCAGGTCGAGGCGATCACCGAAATCCGCAAGCGTTTCGTGACGCCGGGCATGTCGCTGGGCGCGTTGAGCCCGGAAGCGCATGAGACGCTGGCGATCGCGATGAACCGGATCGGTGCGAAGGCCGTGTCGGGCGAGGGCGGCGAGGACAAGCTGCGTTACCAGCCTTACGACAATGGCGACAACGCCAACTCGACGATCAAGCAGATCGCGTCCGGCCGCTTCGGCGTGACGGCGGAGTATCTGAACGCCTGCGACGAGATCGAGATCAAGGTCGCGCAGGGTGCCAAGCCCGGCGAGGGCGGGCAGCTGCCCGGCTTCAAGGTGACCGAGTTCATCGCCAAGCTGCGCCATGCGACGCCCGGCGTGACCCTCATCTCGCCGCCGCCGCACCACGACATCTACTCGATCGAGGATCTCGCGCAGCTCATCTATGACTGCAAGCAGATCAATCCGCGTGCCCGCGTCTGCGTGAAGCTCGTCTCATCGGCGGGCATCGGCACGGTCGCCGCAGGCGTCGCCAAGGCGCATGCTGACGTCATCCTGGTGTCGGGCCATGTCGGCGGCACGGGCGCTTCGCCCCAGACCTCGATCAAGTACGCCGGTACGCCCTGGGAAATGGGCCTGTCGGAGGTCAACCAGACGCTGACCCTCAACGGTCTGCGCGGGCGTATCCGCCTGCGTGCGGACGGTGGCCTGAAGACCGGGCGCGATATCGTGATTGCCGCGATCCTGGGTGCGGAAGAGTTCGGTATCGGCACGCTGTCGCTGGTGGCGATGGGCTGCATCATGGTGCGCCAGTGCCATAGCAACACCTGCCCGGTCGGCGTCTGCGTGCAGGACGAACGCCTCCGCGCCAAGTTCACTGGCACGCCGGAAAAGGTCATCAACCTGATGACCTTCATCGCCGAGGAAGTCCGCGACATCCTGGCGCGGCTCGGCGTGCGCTCGCTGGACGAAGTGATCGGGCGCACCGAGCTGCTGCGGCAGGTCAGCCGCGGGGCCGAGCATCTCGACGATCTCGACCTCAACCCGGTGCTGGCCAAGGTCGATGCGACCGACGCCGAGCGGCGGTTCAGCCTGTCGACCTTCCGCAACGAAGTGCCCGACAGCCTGGATGCGCAGATCATCAAGGATGCGAGCGCCGTCTTCTCGCGCGGCGAGAAGATGCAGCTGACCTATTCGGTGCGCAACACCCACCGCGCGGTCGGCACGCGGCTGTCTTCGGAGATCACGCGGAAATTCGGCATGAGCAAGCTGGCCGATGGGCACGTCACCGTGCGGCTGCGCGGGTCGGCGGGCCAGTCGCTGGGCGCGTTCCTGTGCAAGGGCGTGACGCTGGAAGTGTTCGGCGATGCCAATGACTATGTCGGCAAGGGCCTGTCGGGCGGCACGATCATCGTCCGCCCGGCGGTCAGCTCGCCGCTGGCCAGCCAGAACAACACGATCATCGGCAACACCGTCCTCTACGGCGCAACCTCGGGCAAGCTGTTCGCGGCGGGCCAGGCGGGCGAACGTTTCGCGGTGCGCAATTCGGGCGCGACCGTGGTGGTCGAGGGCTGCGGCGCGAATGGCTGCGAATATATGACCGGCGGCGTCGCGGTGGTGCTGGGTCAGGTCGGCGCGAACTTCGGCGCGGGCATGACCGGCGGCATGGCGTTCATCTATGACGCCGAGGACCGCTTCGCCCGCCGCGCCAACCCCGAGAATATCGTGTGGCAGCGCCTGGCCTCCGCCCATTGGGAAGGTGTGTTGCGCGACCTGATCGAACAGCACGCCGCCGCGACCGACAGCAAATGGTCGAAGGGGCTGCTGGAGGACTGGGACCGCGTCGCCGGGCATTTCTGGCAGGTCTGCCCCAAGGAAATGCTGACCCGTCTGGCCCATCCGCTGGACGATTCGGTCGAGGCGGTCGCGGCAGAGTAAGGTATAATCCTCCCCGGTACGGGGAGGGGGACCATGCGAAGCATGGTGGAGGGGTGTCGCCCTATCGAGAGCGCGACACCCCTCCGTCAGCCCTTCGGGCTGCCACCTCCCCTTGCAGGGGAGGAATAACACCATTCCCAACCTCCATTTAGCCTGGGCGATGGGCGTGGCCTCTGACTTCGCTCTGGCCGAACAGCCCGCGATTACGGAACCGTTGCAGCAACGTGACGGTTGGGGCGCGATGCAAAGAGGGGACGGCAGCATGACCATCGATCGCCAGCGGATCGAACGGGGAGGGTTCATCCTCTTCCTCGCGCTCATCACCGTGGCGTTGGTGGCGGTCGTCTCCAGCTTTCTGGTGGCGCTGCTCTGGGCGGGGCTGGCGGCGATCCTGTTCCGGTCGCTGTTCCACTGGCTGGTCGACCGGACCGGCGGGCGGCGCAATCTGGCGGCGGGGCTCACCATGCTGATCATCACCTTCGCGGTGGTGGTGCCGACCCTGTTGATCGGCAGCATGGTCGTCGACCAGGCGAGCGGCGTGTATATGAAGATGCGCAGCGGCCAGATCGACTTCGCGCAATATTTCCAGCAGGTGCGCGACGCCCTGCCGACCCGCCTGCGCCAGGCGATGGACCATTCGGGCATCGACAGTTTCGAAGGGCTGCAATCGCGTATCTCGCGTACGCTGAGCAGCAGCGTCAGCCAGATCGCGACCCAGGCGCTGTCGATCGGCCGCAACGCCTTTGCCTTTGCGCTGGCCTTTGGCGTCGGCCTGTACGTCGCCTTCTTCCTGATCCGCGACGGCGACCGGCTGGGACCAGCGTTCGTCCGTGCATTACCGCTGGAGCGGGGTGTCGCGACGCGGCTGGTCGACACCTTCGTCGCCGTCGTCCGCGCGACGATCAAGGGGTCGGTCATCGTCGGGCTGGTGCAGGGCGCGCTGGGGGCGATCACCTTCTGGATCGTCGGGGTGCCCGCCGCGCTGCTCTGGGGTGTGTTGATGGCGATCGCGGCGCTGCTGCCCGCGATCGGCCCGGCGATCATCTGGGGGCCGGTCGCCATCTATCTGCTGGCGACGGGCGCGATCTGGCAGGGGGCGGTGGTCGTCGCCTCGGGCGTGCTGGTCATCGGGCTGGCCGACAATATCCTGCGCCCTATCCTGGTCGGGCGCGACACCGGGCTGCCCGACTGGATCGTGTTGCTGACCACGCTGGGCGGGATCGAGATGCTCGGCCTGAGCGGCATCGTCGTCGGCCCGGTGGTCGCCGCGCTGTTCCTGGCGGGCTGGCGCATCCTGAGCGAGGAGCGTGGCGTCGCGCTGGCTGAGGCCGAAACCGCCTAGACGCACTGGCTCATTCCGGACCGTCTTTGCCCGTAAAGCCTGTTTGCGCTGCAACATCGCGCTCCCTATGGTCCGCGCCCGGCGGGCCGGCCGGGGGGATCGGGCCGGATGATGGGGTAGCATGATGCGATTGCGTTTGGGGGCCTGGACACTGACGGCCGGGCTCGGCTGTATGCTGGCGGGTTGCGGCGGTGGCGACGATGTGGCGCGCCAGGCGGGGGCCAATGGGGCCTCGATCGAAATGCCGGTGCCCGCGCCGTCGCCCTCGAAGATACCCGCCAAATCCGACAGCCTGCCCGGCGAGATCGCCGCCAATCCGGGTGCCAGCCTGACCACTATCGGCTTTCCACAAGGCGGCGCGGGGCTGAACGATGCGGCGAAAGCGGCGCTCGACCGGCTGGCGGCCGATCCTGCGACCAAGGGTGACAGCCTGATCTTGCGCGGTCATTCGGACAGCGAAGGCGATGACGCGGCCAATCGCATCACGTCGCGCAAGCGGGCCGAGGCGGTGCGCGACTATCTGGCGCGCAAGGGCCTCGACCGCGCCCGGATGCGCGTCATCGCGCTGGGCGAAACCCGCCCCATCGCACCCAATGCCAAGCCCGACGGCAGCGACGACAGCGCAGGCCGGGCGCGCAATCGCCGGGTGGAGATCGAGCTGGACCGCGCCAGCTAAGCCGATTGCCGACCCTCCATGCCGGTCGTAAGGCCATGCGATGGCCAAGGGTGATCGACTGGCGCGGCTCGACGCGCACCGCGAAGACATGGAAGGCGAATATCGCGAGGCGCTGATCGCCGCGTTGCGGACGACGGCGGCGGGCAAATGGGGCCTGTTCGACCATCGCAAGGACAAGGCGGCCCGCGCGGCAGCGAAGCCGGTCGTCGCCCAGCTGACCGAGATGGGCGACGAGATCGACGCGGCCCGAGCGCAGCTGGGCCTGCCCCCCTTTGCGCTCCACGCCGAATTCCTCGCCTCGCGCGGGCCAGTGGGACCGGAAGCGGTGGGCGAACCGAAGCAGGCCCAGGCCTGGCTCGATCGGCTGACGGCGGAGGGATGAGTATATTCCTCCCCTTGCAGGGGAGGAATATTCGCCCTTACGCCGCCTGTAACGCCTCCATCGCGACCGCCGCGATGTCGTCGCCCAGCTGGTCGACCCGTGCGGGGTCGGCGTCCCAGGCGAACATGAACCGCGCGCCGCCGCCGATGAAGGTGTAGAAGCGCCAGCCGCGTGCCCGCAGGCCGTCGAGCACCGCAGGCGGGGCGCTCAGGAACACGGCATTGGCCTCGACCGGGAACATCGGCGCGATACCGGGCAGGCCGGCTACCCGCGCCGCCAGTCTTTGCGCACAGGCATTGGCGTGCGCCGCGTTGGTCAGCCAGGCGCCGGTGTCGAGCATCCCGATCCAGGGCGCGGCGAGGTAGCGCATCTTGGAGGCCAGCTGCCCCGCCTGCTTGCAGCGATAGTCGAAATCCTCGGCCAGCACGGGGTCGAAGAACAGGATCGCCTCGCCGACCGCCATGCCGTTCTTGGTCCCGCCGAAGCACAGCACATCGACCCCTGCGCGCCACGTCATGTCGGCGGGCGAGCAGCCCAGCGCCGCGCACGCATTGGCGAAGCGCGCCCCGTCCATGTGCAGCCGCAGGCCCAGCTCGCGGCACACCGCCGACAGCGCATGGATTTCGGCCAGCGTATAGACCTGGCCCGTCTCGGTCGGCTGGGTGATGGTGACCGCGCGCGGCTTGGGGAAGTGGATGTCCGACCGGCCGGTGGCGAGCGCGCGCACCGCGTCCGGGGTCAGCTTGCCGTCCTCGGTCTGCGCGACGAGCAGCTTCGATCCGTTGGAGAAGAACTCCGGCGCGCCGCATTCGTCGGTTTCGACATGCGCCGACGCCGAGCAGATGACGCTGTGATAGCTCTGGCAGAGCGCGGCCAGCGCCAGCGAGTTGGCCGCCGTGCCGTTGAAGGCGAAGAACACCTCGCACTTGGTCTGGAACAGGGTGCGGAAGGCGTCGGCGGCGCGGTCGGTATAGGGGTCCTCGCCATAAGCGGGGACATAGCCCTGGTTCGCCTCGGCCATCGCGGCCCAGGCCTCGGGGCAGATTCCGGCATAATTGTCGCTGGCGAACTGTTGAGGAATGACCGCGCTCATCACAAATCCTTCGTGCCTATGACGAGTCGGATGAGGAAAGTGGCGGTTCGTCCCGTTGTTGCCGGTTCGGCCACATCCCTCTCCATTTGGAAAGGCACCACCTTGCCGGGAGGCAGGTTGGTGCCGGGCAAAGGCCCGACTCTTGATGCTGGCGCGGCCTTTAGCCGGGGTCGGCACGGTTCGCAAGAGCGCCAACCCACCCGCCTGATATGTTTCGGCCCGCAAAGCATTGCGTATCGGGCCCGAAAGGTGGAAGCGTAGATGATATGAATATCAGGACTTCGCGCCGCGGTAGCAGCGCTCCCACGATCAGCGATGTCGCGCGCGCCGCCGGTGTGTCGTTGATGACCGTTTCGCGCGTCATCAACAACGAGGCCAATGTCCGCCCCGCCACCCGCGAAAAGGTCGAGGCGGCGATCGCGCAGCTCAATTACGCGCCGAACCCGGCGGCGCGCAGCCTGGCGGGCGCGGCGCAGATTCGCATCGGCATGCTCTACAGCAATCCCAGCCAGGGATTCCTGAGCGAATTCCTGCTCGGCACGCTGGACCAGGCGTCGCGGCTCGACGTGCAGATGGTGGTCGAGAAATGCGAGATCGGCGACCATGAGGTGGAGGTGGCGCGCCACCTGATCGCGGGCGGGATCGATGGCGTCGTCCTGCCGCCGCCCTTGTGCGAGGCGGAGGCGGTGCTGTCGCTGTTGCGTGAGGCGGGGGTGCCCGCCGTGGTCGTGGCGACCGGCCGCGCGCCCGAGGAAATGCCCGAGTCGGCCATGGCCGTGCAGATCGACGACCGCGCGGCGGCCGAGGAAATGACGCGCCATGTCATGACCCTGGGGCATCGCCGGATCGGCTTCATCTGCGGCAACCCCAATCTGACCGCCAGCGCGCGGCGTTACGAGGGGTTCCGCGCCGCGCTGGAGGCGGTCGGCGTGCCGTTCGACGAGGATCTGGTCGCGCCGGGCCTCTATACCTACCGCTCCGGGCTGGACGCGGCCGAGCGGCTGCTCGATCTGGCCGAGCCGCCGACCGCGATCCTGGCGTCGAACGACGACATGGCGGCGGCGACGGTGGCGGTGGCGCATCGCCGGGGGCTCGACGTGCCGAGCGACCTGACCGTCTGCGGCTTCGACGACACCACGCTGTCGACGACGATCTGGCCCGAACTGACCACCATTCACCAGCCGATCGCCGACATGGCGCGCGCGGCGGTCGAGATGATGGCGACCGTCATCCGCCAGAAGAACGCCGAGCCGCCCGCGCACCGGATGCTGGATTACAGCCTGATCCGCCGCCAGTCGGATGCCGCACCGCGCCGCAGGCCGCGCGGGATTTAGGGAGTAGTTCTTCCCTCGCCCCTCGCAGAGGGGAGAGGGTTGCGCAGACTTGGGCTTTGCGTGAGCAAAGTCCTAGTCGGAGCTGGGTGAGGGGTGAGCGCGCAGAGCGCGCGCGAGCCTTCAGGCTCGCTCGACCCCTCACCCAAGCTGCGCTAGCCAGCCAAGCTGGCAAGCTCCGCTATCCCTCTCCCCTATCCAGGGGCGAGGGGAAGAGAGTTTGCTCCCGGAACGGCGGTTGGCGCTCTCTGGCGAAGTGGGACGAACCGTGTGCGCACCCGCTTGACGGCGCGATGTTTTAAGATAGCGTTACCATCATGGCTGGCCGTGCATCTTGCCCGGTGACAGGACAGTGTCGTGCGGATAGGCCAAGATGCCACGCACGGATCAGGAGAGGGCCGGAAGTGACCGACACAAGGGGATTGGACGCGGCACGCGTCAATCATGGTTTCATCGCCGCGATCGTCGTTGTCGCGACCATCGGCGGTTTCATGTTCGGCTATGACTCAGGGGTCATCAACGGCACCCAGAAGGGGCTGGAGGCGGCGTTTGACCTCGGCCGTCTGGGCGTCGGCGTCAATGTCGGCGCGATCCTGGTCGGCTCGGCGATCGGCGCGTTCGGCGCGGGGCGCCTGGCCGATGCGATCGGCCGCCGCAACGTCATGATGCTCGCCGCCGGACTGTTCCTGGTCAGCGCCTTGCTGGCGGGCGCCGCCGGCAGCTCGGCGATCTTTATCTTCGCACGCATCATCGGCGGTCTGGGCGTCGGCGCGGCCAGCGTCATCTCGCCCGTCTATATCTCCGAAGTGACCCCGGCCTCGATTCGCGGCCGACTGTCGAGCGTGCAGCAGGTGATGATCATCACCGGCCTGACCGGCGCGTTCGTCGCGAACTTCGCGCTCGCCCGTTATGCCGGTGGCTCGACCGCCGAATTCTGGCTGGGTTTCCCCGCCTGGCGCTGGATGTTCTGGCTTCAGGCGATCCCGGCGGCGATCTATTTCGCGGCGCTGACCATCATCCCGGAAAGCCCGCGCTTCCTGGTCGCCAAGGGCCGCGATGCCGAGGCGCACACCGTCCTGACCAAGCTGTTCGGCGAGGGTGAGGCGACCCGCAAGGTGGCCGAAATCCGCGGCTCGCTCGCCTCCGACCAGCATAAGCCCAAGCTGTCCGACCTGATCGACAAGACGACCGGCAAGATCCGCCCGATCCTGTGGGCGGGCATCGGCCTGGCCATCTTCCAGCAGCTCGTCGGCATCAACGTCGTCTTCTATTATGGCGCGACGCTCTGGGAAGCGGTCGGCTTTTCCGAGGATTACGCGCTCCAGACCAACATCCTGTCGGGCGTGCTGTCGATCGGGGCCTGCCTGTTCACCATCGCGACGGTCGACAAGATCGGGCGCAAGCCGCTGTTGCTGATCGGCTCGGCGGGTATGGCGGTGACGCTGGCGATCGTCGCCTATGCCTTTTCGACCGCCGTCACCGGTGCGAACGGCGCGGTGTCGCTGCCCGGCAATAATGGCATCATCGCGCTGGTCGCGGCGAACCTGTATGTTATCTTCTTCAATGCCAGCTGGGGCCCGGTGATGTGGGTGATGCTGGGCGAGATGTTCCCGAACCAGATTCGCGGATCGGGTCTGGCCGTCTCGGGCTTTGCCCAGTGGATCGCCAATGCCGCCATCTCGGTCAGCTTCCCGGCGCTGGCGGTGTCGCCGGGTCTGAGCATCACCTATTTCGGCTATGCCTTCTTCGCGGCGCTGTCGTTCTTCTTCGTCCGCGCGATGGTCAACGAGACCCGTGGCCGCGAACTGGAAGACATGGCGGGCTGATCGCGATCAGCACCCAACGCCGGACGGGCCCGCTTCCCTCAAGGAGGCGGGCCTTTTCTTTTACCCGCGCCCTGCCTGGACCAGGATCGAGTCGGAGGGCAGCAGCCGGTCCATGAAGGGCAGCATCGCCGCGCCGATCGCGGGGGCATCCTGCGCGGTGCGGGCCGGACGGATGGCGGGGCGGGCGGGCAGCTCGACCCCGGCCAGCGCCTGGCGCAGCCCCTCCGCCAGCCGGTTGAGCAGCCAGCCGGGTAGCCGCCCGCCGATCAGGATCGCATCGGGATCGAACAGCGTCGTCACCGCGACGAAGGGCTGGAGCAAGGCGGCGATCGAATCGACGATCCACTGGTCGAGGACCGCGCACAGCATCGGATCGTCGGCCTCGCCCAACGTCTCGGGGGAATCGAGCGTGTAGCCCGCCGCCTTCAACCGCACCTCCAGTCCCGCCAGCGACACCGTATCCTGCACGATCGCACCGGGCCGCCCCGCCGTCGGGTCGGGCATCAGCCCGATCTCGCCCGACCGGCGATGCGCGCCGCGATGATAGGTCCGGTCGATCACCAGTCCGCCGCCCAGCCCAGCGGTAATCAACAGGTAGAAGAAGCAGGGCATGGCGAAATCATGGTCATGCTGCGCCTCGCCCAGCGCGGCGGCGGCGGCGTCATTGTCGCGGTACATCGGCCAGGGGAGCAGGGGGGCGAGCAAGGCCTCCAGATCGACCCCGACCCAGGCGTCATAGCCCCGCGTCTGGTTGGGCAGTGAGCGGTCGACCCCGTCGGGCATCGCGATGCCGACGCCCAGCACCCGCGACCGATCGACCGCGCCTTCGGCCAAAGCGGGCTCCAGCGTGTCGCGGATAAAGGCCAGCACATCGTCCGGCGTCGCAAAGGCGATCTCGCGCTTCGCCCGCGCGCGGACCGTGCCGCCCAGGTCGAGGATCGCGATGGCCAGATGGTCGCGGTCGATGGTCAGGCCGATGCTGAACGCGCCATCGGGGCACAGCTCGATCCGCAGTGCGGGCTGGCCGCGCCCGCGATGCAGCCGTCCGGCGGTGCGGATCAGCCCCATCTCGATCAGCCGCCCGGTGATGTTGGCGATGGTCGGCGGGGTCAGCCCGGTCTGGTTGGCGATGGCGATCCGCGTCGTCTCGCGGTGCGAGCGGATGACCTGGAGCACGGTGCGCAGGTTATAGTCGCCCGCGCGTTCCAGATTGGTGCCGGACATACCGCGCGACAATCGCGAGTCGCGCGAATGCGCCTCGACGGCAGGCCCCCGCTCGGGCGGCATGGGCTGCTGCGGTCGCATATCGTTCGTCTCCCTTGGGTGGAGCGAACTCGGGTCGCCCGTCTTTGCCCGCAGGATCGGCGCGTGCGACGGGGAAGGTCAAGACCTATTGTGGGACCAGACCATACCGCCCCGGCACATTGGTTCTATTTTCAAGGCGTTGTGCCGGGGCAGAGGGCGGGGTCAGGCGGGCGTCAGCTTGATCAGCCGTCCTTGCGAATCACCGCCATCCTCCAGGACATAGATGGCGCCGTCGGGGCCCTGTTCGACCTCGCGGATGCGTGCGCCCATGTCCCACTGATCGCCCTTGGTGGCATCGGTGCCGTTCAGGTCGACGCGGATCAACGCCTTGCTCGACAGGCCGCCGATAAAGGCGTCGCCGCGCCATTGCGGGAAGAGCGAACCCGAATAGATCATCAGCCCGCCCGGCGAGATCACCGGATTCCACCAGACCTTGGGCGCCTCATAGCCGTCGCCTGGCCGGTGGTCGGGAATGTCGCGGTCGTCATAATGCGACCCGTTGGACGCATTGGGCCAGCCATAGTTGCGGCCCGGCAGGATCAGGTTCAGCTCGTCGCCGCCCTTGGGCCCCATTTCCTGCTGCCACAAATTGCCAGCACCATCGAAGGCGATCCCGAGCAGATTGCGATGGCCATAGGACCAGACCGCCGGGTCGAATCCTTGCGCGGCCAGCGGATTGCCGGGGGCTGGCTGGCCGTCCGGGGTGAGGCGCAACACCTTGCCCAAAGTCGCCTTGGGGTCCTGCGCAGGGGTGAATTTCTGGCGGTCGCCGGCGGTGAAGAACAGATATTGGCCGTCGGGTGAGAAGGCGATGCGCCCCGAATAATGGCCGTCGCCGGTGACGGCGGGGCTGGCGGCCCAGAGCGTTTCAATCCCCGTCAGCTGCGCAGCACCGTTCGCTTCCTGCAAGCGGCCGCGCGCCAGCACGACATGCTTGCCGCCCTCGGCGGCGGCCGAATAGCTAAAATAGACGCGGCCCGACTGGGCGAAATCGGGGGCGAGGACTACGTCCATGAGGCCGCCCTGGCCCGCCGAATCGACCGTGATCCGCGCAATCGTCTGGCGCGCCTGGCCGTCCGCGCTGACCAGCAGCATCCGGCCGTCCTTCTCGGTCACGAGCATCCGCCGGTCGGGCAGGAAGGTCATCGCCCAGGGCGCGTCGAAATCGGCGATGACCGTCCGGCCAAAGGGCTGGCCGTTCACGACGGTTGCGGGCGGCGTCGCCGTAGCGGACGGGGAAGGCGAGGGTGTGGCGCCGGGCGTCACCGTCACCGGGGGGGCGTTGCCCGTTTCGTCAGGACCGGGGCCATTGCCCGAACAGGCGATCAGTGCCACCGGCAAGGCGGCAAGCAACGGCAATTTCATTATATACTCTCCCGGTAGGGCCCCTGACCGGCCCGATAGGCCGACAACGCCTTGGCATGGATGCTTGTTTCGTGCGTGGTTCCTGTGTATAGACTGGCGCATTCTCTTACATCGTCGGGTGAAAGAGGCTGCGGGACGGGTTCCGCGGCAGCGCACCGGCACATCTGGAGCTTTCATGGCGGACATCGCCCTTCTGACGCAACTCATCGAACCCGAGGCCAAGGCGCTCGGTTTCAAGCTCGTGCGCGTGAAGATGTATGGCGGCACGTCGGACCCCACGCTTCAGGTGATGGCCGAGCGTCCTGACACGCGCCAGCTCAACATCGACGATTGCGCCGACCTGTCGCGCCGCATCTCGGACGTGATGGACGCGCTGGAGGCCGAGGGCCGCGATCCGATCGACCATGCCTACCGGCTGGAGGTTTCCTCGCCCGGTATCGACCGCCCGCTGACTCGGCTGAAGGACTTCGCCGACTGGGCGGGGCATGAAGCGCGGATCACGCTGGCCGAGAAGCTGAACGGCCGCAAGCAGTTCAAGGGCGATCTTGCCGGGGTCGAGGGCGACAATGTCATCATCGTCGACGGGGAAGAGGTTCGCCACGAACTGCCCTTCGCCGCGATCGAGGACGCCAAGCTCGTCATGACCGACCGGCTGATCGCCGCGACGGTGCCGCTGTCTCCCGAAGGCGCGGAAGAGGTTTATTATCAGGACGCGCCCGAACAGGACGGCGCCACCACGGAAGGACGGCACTGATGGCTACCGCCATTTCCGCCAACAAGGCGGAACTGATCGCGATCGCGAATGCGGTCGCCTCGGAAAAGATGATCGACAAGGGCATCGTCATCGAGGCGATGGAGGACGCGATCCAGCGCGCCGCCCGCGCCCGCTATGGTGCCGAGAACGACATCCGCGCGAAGCTCGATCCCAACTCGGGCGATCTGCGTCTGTGGCGCGTCGTCGAGGTGGTCGAGCAGGTCGACGACTATTACAAGCAGATCGATCTGAAGGGTGCCGAGAAGCTGCAAAAGGGTGCCGCGATCGGCGACTTCATCGTCGATCCCCTCCCCCCGATCGAATTCGGCCGCATCGCGGCGCAGGCGGCCAAGCAGGTCATCTTCCAGAAGGTCCGCGACGCCGAGCGCGACCGTCAGTATGACGAGTTCAAGGACCGTCAGGGCGAGATCATCACCGGCGTCGTCAAGCGCGTCGAGTTCGGCCACATCGTCGTCGACCTGGGCCGTGCCGAGGGCGTGATCCGTCGCGACCAGCAGATCCCGCGCGAAGTCGTCCGCGTGAACGACCGCATCCGCTCGCTGATCCTGAACGTGCGCCGCGAAAACCGTGGGCCGCAGATCTTCCTGAGCCGGGCGCATCCCGACTTCATGAAGAAGCTGTTCGCGCAGGAAGTGCCCGAAATCTATGACGGCATCATCGAGATCAAGGCCGCCGCGCGCGATCCGGGCAGCCGCGCCAAGATCGGCGTGATCTCGCACGACTCGAGCATCGATCCGGTCGGCG
Source organism: Sphingomonas fuzhouensis (assembly GCF_034659795.1). Lineage (NCBI taxonomy): Bacteria > Pseudomonadati > Pseudomonadota > Alphaproteobacteria > Sphingomonadales > Sphingomonadaceae > Sphingomonas > Sphingomonas fuzhouensis. The sequence goes on along the minus strand of NZ_JAXSQY010000003.1, from coordinate 338,493 downwards.
CCTGCGTCGGCATGAAGGGCAGCCGCGTGCAGGCCGTCGTGCAGGAAATGCAGGGCGAGAAGATCGACATCATCCCCTGGTCGCCCGACACCGCGACCTTCGTGGTGAACGCGCTCCAGCCCGCCAATGTCAGCCGCGTCGTGATCGACGAGGAAGAGGACCGGATCGAGGTCGTCGTCCCCGACGATCAGCTGTCCCTCGCCATCGGTCGTCGCGGCCAGAATGTCCGCCTCGCCAGCCAACTGACCGCCAAGGCGATCGACATCCTGACCGAGGCCGATGCCTCCGAGAAGCGCCAGAAGGAATTCGTCGCGAATTCCGAGATGTTCCAGAACGAGCTGGACGTGGACGAGACGCTGGCCCAGCTGCTGGTCGCCGAAGGCTTCGGCGCGCTGGAAGAGGTCGCCTATGTCGAACTCGACGAACTGGCCGCGATCGAGGGCTTCGACGAGGACCTGGCGCAGGAACTGCAGAGCCGTGCGCAGGAAGCGCTGGACCGCCGCGAACAGGCCGCCCGCGACGAGCGTCGTGGTCTGGGCGTCGAGGACGCGCTGGCCGAAATGCCGTATCTGACCGAGGCGATGCTGGTCACGCTGGGCAAGGCGGGCATCAAGACGCTCGACGATCTCGCCGACCTCGCGACCGACGAACTGGTCGAGAAGAAGCGCGCCGAGCCGCGTCGTCGTGGCGACGATGCCCCGCGTCCCGCCCCCAAGGGCGGCATCCTGGCCGAATATGGTCTGAGCGACGAGCAGGGCAACGAGATCATCATGGCCGCGCGTGCGCACTGGTTCACCGATGAGGACGAACCCGCTGCCGACACGACCGAGGCGCAGGCGGAGGGCGACGAAGCCTGATGCCGTTCGTCTCGATCCGTCTGGCGGGCACCGCCTCCAAGCAGCAAAAGGCCGAGATCGTCGCCGACGTGACTCGTTCGCTGGTGGAGCGGCTGGGCAAGAACCCGGCCGCCGTCCAGATCGTGATCGAGGAGGTCTCCACCGAAAATTACGGCGCGGGCGGTCAACTGATCGCCGACCGTGATGCACCCACCTCTAGCCCCCCGGGAGACGCGCATGCGGAACCGGGACAATGAGCGCGCTGGCGTAAACAGCGCTCCGGCCAAGAAGGGCCGGAGCCCCAGAGAGTCCGCGAAGGCGGCCCGCGATTCGATCGACGGGCCGGTTCGCCGCTGCATCCTGTCGGGCGAGCATGACGCGCGCCCGCACCTGATCCGTCTGGCGCTGGCGCCCGACGGGCGGGTGCTGCCCGATGTCCGCGCGAAAGCGCCGGGGCGGGGCGGCTGGATCGGCGTGACCCGTGCCGAGCTGGAAACGGCGATCGCCAAGGGCAAGTTGAAGGGGGCACTGGCGCGCGCGTTCAAGACGGGCGAGTTTGCGATTCCCGACGACCTGCCCGATCTCATCACCGCCGCGCTGGAGCGCAACGCGCTCGATCGGCTGGGACTCGAGTCGCGCTCTGGCATGCTGCTAACGGGATCGGACAAGATCGCGACGGCGGCCCGCTCGGGCCAGTTGCACGCACTGTACCACGCCGCCGATGCCAGCGACGACGGCTGTCGCAAGCTGGCGCAGGCGTGGCGCGTGGGATCGGACCGCGAAGGTTCCGATCTCAAGGGGTTGGCACTGCCCGCCACACGCCCCATATTGTCAATGGCGTTGGGCCGCGAAAATGTGGTACACATCGGCCTGACAGATCGTAACGCGGCAAAGCGGGTGAGCGAAGCGCTCGACCGCTGGCTGCATTTTATCGGACCCGACCCTGTGGCAACGCCTTGCGAAACGGCCTCGCAAGGCGCATCGGCGTCCGACATTACCGGTGACCGAACGGCCGTGACCGTACACGAGGATTTTGAGTGAGCGAGACCGACAACGACAAGCCGAAACTCGGGATGCGCCAGCCTTTGGGGCTGAAGCGCACGGTCGAGACCGGCAAGGTGAAGCAGAGCTTCAGCCACGGCCGCTCGAACACCGTGATCGTCGAGACGAAGCGCCGTCGCGTCCTGGGCCCGCAGGGTGGTGCACCCGAGGCGGCCGCCCCCGCGCCGACTCCGGCCCCGGCTCCGGCCGCCCCTGTGGCGGCGGCGCCGGTCGCCCCGTCGCGCCCCGTTCCGTCGAACGAGACGGCGCAGGAGCGTCAGGCCCGTCTGCTGCGTGAGGCCGAGGAACAGCGCCTCGCCATGCAGGAAGAGATGCGCCGCCGCGAGGACGCCGAGCGTCAGCAGCGCGCCGAGGACGAGCGTGCGCGCGCCGAGGAACGTGCCCGTGCCGAGGCGGAAGCCGCCGCGGCCGCCGCTGCGCCTGCGCCCGCTCCGGAGCCGACCCCGGCACCCGAACCCGTCGCCGAAGCGCCTGCCCAGGCGGAAGCGCCCGCCGCCCCGACCATCTCGGTGCAGCCGCGCATGTTCCGCCCGGTCGAGCGGCCGGTGATCCCGGCGCCCGAGCCCAAGGTCGAAGAGCCCGCCAAGGTCGCCGAGGCACCCGCCCCGGCTCCGGCCCCAGCGCCGACGCCCGCACCCGCTCCGGTCGCGGCAAAGCCCGCGCCCGCTCCGGCCCCTGCGCCCACCGTGGCGACGCCGCCGATCCTGGGTCGCGATCCCTCGATGCCCGCGCCGCGCCGCTTCTCGCCGGTGCAGCGTCCGGAAATCCCGAAGCCTGCGCCCAAGCCCGCACCTGCGCCCGCCGCAGCGGCGACACCTGCGGCCAGCGCGCCGAGCAACAACGCCTCCCCCGCTCCGTCGGGTGGCGCACCGCGCTCGATGCCTTCGGGCCAGCCGACGCCGCGCAACGCGCCTCCGGGCCGTCCGCAGCAGCGCGACCGCAAGGGCGACGAGCGTCGCGGCGGCAAGCTGACCGTGACCCGCGCGTTGAACGAGGACGGCGCCCGCGCCCGCTCGCTCGCCGCGCTGAAGCGTGCCCGCGAGAAGGAAAAGCGTGGCTTTGGCGGCCCGCGTGAGCCGCAGGTCAAGCAGGTCCGCGACGTGCAGGTGCCGGAGGCGATCACCGTCCAGGAACTGGCCAACCGTATGGCCGAAAAGGGCGCGGATCTGGTCAAGGCGCTGTTCAAGATGGGCATGCCCGTCACGATGACGCAGACCATCGACCAGGACACGGCCGAACTGCTAGTGACCGAATTCGGCCACAACATCGTCCGCGTCTCCGACAGCGACATCGACCTGGCGCTCGACACCAGCGAGGATGCGGCCGAGAGCCTGCGTCCGCGCCCGCCGGTCGTGACGATCATGGGCCATGTCGACCACGGCAAGACCTCGCTGCTCGACGCGCTGCGCGGCACCGATGTCGTGCGCGGCGAGGCCGGTGGCATCACCCAGCATATCGGCGCCTATCAGGTCACGCTGAAGGACAAGTCGAAGGTCACCTTCCTCGACACGCCGGGCCACGAAGCCTTCACCCAGATGCGCGCGCGCGGTGCCGACGTCACGGATATCGTGGTGCTGGTGGTCGCGGCCGATGACGGGCTGATGCCGCAGACGATCGAGGCGATCAACCACACCAAGGCGGCGGGCAAGCCGATGATCGTGGCGATCAACAAGATCGACAAGCACGACGCCAATGCCCAGCGCGTCCGCGAACGCCTGCTCGAACATGACGTGCAGGTCGAGGATATGGGCGGTGAGACTCAGGACGTCGAAGTGTCGGCGCTCAAGAAGATCGGTCTGGATACGCTGATCGAGAAGATTCAGCTTCAGGCCGAACTGCTCGAACTGTCGGCCAACCCCGATCGTCCGGCCGAGGGCAGCGTGGTCGAGGCCAAGCTGGACAAGGGCCGTGGTCCGGTCGCGACCGTGCTCGTCACGCGCGGCACGCTGAAGGTCGGCGACGTGTTCGTGGTCGGCGCGGAAAGCGGCAAGGTCCGTGCGCTGGTCGACGACAAGGGCCGTCAGGTGAAGGAAGCCGGTCCGGCGATGCCGGTCGAGGTCCTCGGCCTGTCGGGCGTGCCCCAGGCGGGCGACCTGCTGCAGGTCGTAGAGAACGAGGCGCGCGCCCGTGAAGTCGCCGAATACCGCCAGAGCGTGGTGCTGCAGAAGCGCACGACCTCGGCCCCGGCCAGCCTGGAGTCGATGTTCTCGGCGCTGAAGGCGAACCAGGCCAAGGAATATCCGTTGGTCGTGAAGGCGGATACGCAGGGCACGGTCGAGGCGATCGTGGCATCGATCACCAAGATCCAGTCCGATCTCATCAAGGCGCGTATCCTGCACTCGGGCGTCGGTGGCATCACCGAGTCGGACGTGACGCTGGCGGCCGCGTCCGGCGCGCCAATCATCGGCTTCAACGTCCGTGCCAACGCCAAGGCGCGCGAGATCGCCGAGCGGAACAAGGTGGCGCTGAAATATTACGACGTCATCTACGACCTGATCGACGAGATCCGGGCGGGCATGGCCGGTGAGCTTGGCCCCGAGGCGTTCGAAACGGTCGTCGGCCGCGCCGAAATCCGCGAGGTCTTCTCGGCGGGCAAGATCGGCAAGGCCGCCGGTCTGCTGGTCACCGAAGGCGTCATCCGCAAGGCGCTCAAGGCGCGCATCACGCGCAACGACGTCATCATCTACCAGGGCGAGATCAACTCGCTCCGCCGGTTCAAGGACGATGTCGCCGAAGTTCGCGCTGGTCTGGAATGTGGTGTGACGTTCACGCAGAACTTCACCGATATCAAGGCGGGCGACTATCTCGAAACCTTCGAGGTCGAACTGCGCGAGCGTTCGCTCTGATGCGAGTAGGGTGGTGGGATCGTTCCTGCCGCCCGCCTCTGCCGGACATGATCGCGGTCGCCCGTCGGGCGGCCGCGATTTCCGTTTGAAGAAGAACTAACATGGTCCAAGCCAAAAACCCCGCCGAACCCTCGGTCCGCCTGCTGCGCGTCGGCGAGCAGGTGCGTCACATCCTTTCCGAAATCCTCGCGCGCGGCGACGTGCATGACGAGACGCTGGCCAAGCACATGGTCAGCGTGACCGAAGTGCGCATGTCCCCCGACCTGCGCCACGCGACCGTCTTCGTGAAGCCGCTGCTTGGGCGTGACGAAGAGGTGGTCATAAAGGCGCTGCGCACGAATACCGCCTATCTCCAGCGCGAAGTCGCGCACCGGGTGAAGATGAAATATGCCGCGAAGTTGAAGTTCCTGCCGGACGAGAGCTTCGACGAGGGCAGCCATATCGATTCGCTCCTTCGCTCGCCCAAGGTGTCGCAGGATTTGGATGAGGGGGAGTCGTCCGAAGACTGACACCCGCCCGCCGTTCGGCCTGAGCCCTTCGGCTGGCTGGCAAGCCAGCCGCTCAGGATGAACTTCGGCGCTTCCCGCCGAAATCGAAGGTCACGTTTTGACCGTTGGAAAATAGGGTTCGCGCGAAGCCGCGAAGCCGCGAAGCCGCGAAGGTTTTTGGTTCGCGCAGAGGCGCGGAGGACGCAGAGAAGAAGAGCCCTCATCCAATAGGGAACGCCACCCCGGCGAAGGCCGGGGGCCAGTAGCAAAGCGTTGATGGCGCGCCGCGCCAAGGCGTATCCGCCGTAACTGGACCCCGGCCTTCGCCGGGGTGGTGCAGTATGGGGCCGTTTGGCGGAACCCCCTCTGCGTCCTCCGCGCCTCTGCGCGAACCTCATTCAAGCCGTTTCCCTTGGCCTTCGGCTTCGCTCAGGCTGAACGGGGTGAGGGGATGAGCTTATCCCCCGACCGGCATCAAGTCCGCGTCGATCACGATCGTCACCTGCCGCCCGACGATCAGCGGATAGGCGGTCATCCCGAAATCGCGCCGATCGATCCGCGTCGTTGCGGCGATATGGACCGGCTCGCGTCCCGTCATCGCGGTGAAGTCGCGCGAGAAATTGACCGCCAGCGCCGCCGGACGCGTGACACCCCGCGCGGAGATCATGCCTGCTACCGTTGCGCTATGCGGCCCGGTGCGGGTCATGCCGGTCGCGTGGAAGGTCACGCGCGGGTAGTGGTCGACATCGAAAAAGTCCGGCCCGCGCAACCGCGACCGGGTGAGCGCGTCGCCCGCCTCCAGCCCTGCCGCATCGATCCGCACGTCCAGCGTCACCGCCTTGGCATCGCGATCGGACAGCGCGACATGGCCCTCGGTGTGGGGAAAGCGTGCGGTCTTGCTGCCCAGCCCGAAAAAGCCGACCTTGGCCTGCACGCGGGCATGGGCGGGATCGATGGTGTAGCCGATCGCGCCGGTGCCGCTGGCCGAGGCCATGGTCCCCAGCGCCGCGACCACGACGGCCACGAGATTCGCGATTTTCAATCCACCCACCTCATGCTCGAAAAGCGGGCCCCCTTCCGATAAGGGCGGGCGATGGCCAAGCTCTATTTTTACTATGCCAGTATGAATGCGGGCAAATCGACCATGCTGCTGCAGGCCGATTTCAATTATCGCGAGCGGGGGATGAACACGATGCTGTTCACCGCCGCGATCGACGACCGCTTCGCCTATGGCACCATCGCCTCGCGCATCGGCCTGTCGCAGCCCGCGACGCCGTTCCAGGCGACGACCGATCTGGAGGCGTGTGCGCTGGACCGGCATGGTAAGACGCCGCTGGCCTGCATCCTGGTCGACGAGGCGCAGTTCCTGACGCCCGATCAGGTCGACCAGCTGGCGCGGCTGGCCGATGTCCATCGCATTCCGGTGCTGTGTTACGGGCTGCGCACCGACTTCAAAGGGCAGCTTTTCCCCGGTTCGGCGCGGCTGCTGGCGCTGGCCGATGCGCTGAGCGAGATCAAATCGGTGTGCGTCTGCGGGGCGAAGGCGACGATGAATCTGCGTGTCGACGGGCAGGGCAAGGCGATTGCCGAGGGTGCGCAGACCGAGATCGGCGGCAATGACCGCTATGTCGCGCTCTGCCGCCGCCATTTCGGCGAGGCGCTGGCGGGGGAGCCGGTGCTTGAGGGGAAAGCGAAGCCCGACTAACGCCTTGGCGATGCATGGATGGATCATTCTCGACAAGCCGCTGGGGCTCGGCTCGACCCAAGGGGTGAGCGCGGTCAAGCGCTGCTTGCGCCAGGGCGGCTATGGCAAGGGCATCAAGGTTGGGCACGGCGGCACGCTCGACCCGCTGGCGACCGGCGTGCTGCCGATCGCGGTGGGCGAGGCGACGAAGCTGGCGGGCCGGATGCTCGACAGCGACAAGGTGTATGACTTCACCATCCGTTTCGGCGAGCAGACCGCGACGCTGGATGCCGAAGGCGAGGTGGTGGCGGCCAGCGACGTTCGCCCGACTCGCGTGGCGCTGGAGGCGGTGCTGCCGTGCTTCACCGGGCCGATCCAGCAGGTGCCGCCCGCCTATTCCGCGCTGAAGATCGACGGCGAGCGCGCCTATGACCTCGCCCGCGCCGGGGAAGAGGTGGTGCTGGCGAGTCGCGCGGTGACGATCCATTCCCTCCATTCTTCCCCAAGCTCGCTTGGGGAGGGGGACCATCCGAAGGATGGTGGAGGGGCGCCGTCGCAGACGGCGGCTGACGCCGCCGCCCCTCCACCACGCCCTGCGGGCGCGGTCCCCCTCCCCATCGGAGATGGGGGGGAATTGTTGGAGGAGATCACCCTCACCGCGCATGTCTCGAAGGGCACCTATATCCGCTCACTCGCTCGCGACATCGCGCTCGCGCTGGGCACCGTCGGCCATGTCACCATGCTCCGCCGGACCAAGGCCGGGCCCTTCACCCTGGCCCCGGCGATATCGCTGGACAAATTGAACGAAATGGGGCAGGCGCGCACCCTTGAACAGATACTCCTGCCGCTGAGGGCGGGGCTGGACGACATCCCGGCTCTTGCTCTCGACCCCGACCAGGCAGGGGCGCTCCGTCAGGGGCGTGTGCTGGCCGGGATTGCCGTGGACGATGGCCAATATTTCGCGATGCTGGGGGAAACCCCGGTGGCGCTGGTGGAGGCGCTGGACGCAAATGTCCGGGTCGTTCGTGGTTTCAACCTCGATTAAGAAAGGATCACGATGTCGATCACCGCTGAACGCCGCCAGGAAATCATCAAGGATCATGCCCGCGCCGAGGGTGACACGGGTTCGCCCGAAGTCCAGGTCGCGATCCTGACCCAGCGTATTCAGAACCTGACCGAGCACTTCAAGACCCACGCGAAGGACAATCATTCGCGTCGCGGCCTGCTGATGCTGGTCAACAAGCGCCGCTCGCTGCTCGACTATCTGCGTCACAAGGATGGCGACCGCTATCTGGCGCTGATCGCCAAGCTCGGCCTGCGCAAGTAAGCCACGGGCGATACGCCACGCGAAAGGGCACTCCCATCGGGGGGTGCCCTTTTTTGTTGGCTGGTGTATGAAGCACCGGGCCGACCGGATGCCGCAAGTGCGCATCCCCAAAGCCTCTATGTCATGAAACCCGTCGAACGCGGCGGGTAGGATCGGAGGATCGGCAATTCGGCCGAACTCCAGAGCCAATCTTGGCTCAACCCATAGGCCCCGGCGGGATAGGCCCGTCGGAGTGAAGGATATTCCATGTTCAATACCAAGAAAGTGGCCATCGAGTGGGGCGGCAAGACGCTGACCCTCGAAACCGGCAAGGTGGCCCGTCAGGCCGACGGCGCGGTGATCGCGACGCTGGGCGAGACGGTGGTGCTGTGCGCCGTGACGGCCGCGAAGACCGTGAAGGAAGGGCAGGACTTCTTCCCGCTCACCGTTCACTATCAGGAGAAGTTCTCGTCGGCGGGCCGTATCCCCGGCGGTTTCTTCAAGCGCGAGCGCGGTGCGACCGAGCGTGAGACGCTGATCAGCCGCCTGATCGATCGTCCGATCCGCCCGCTGTTCCCTGAAGGTTTCTACAACGAGATCAACTGCATCTGCCAGGTGCTCTCGTACGACGGCGAGAACGAGCCCGACATCCTGGCGCTGGTCGCCGCGTCGGCCGCGCTCACCATCTCGGGCGTGCCCTTCATGGGCCCGATCGGCGCGGCGCGCGTCGGCTATGTCGATGGCGAATATCAGCTGAACCCGACCGACGCCGAGGCGCTGGCCGGTGACCTGGACCTGGTCGTTGCCGCCACCCACGACGCGGTGATGATGGTCGAGTCGGAAGCCAAGGAGCTGTCCGAGGAAGTGATGCTGGGCGCGGTCATGTTCGCGCACAAGGCGTCGCAGCAGATCATCGACGCGATCATCGACCTGGCCGAGCAGGCCGCCAAGGACCCGTGGGAGCTGAAGGTCGGCGACGACCAGAAGGCGGTCAAGGCCGAGCTGAAGAAGCTGGTCGGCAAGGACATCACGGCGGCCTACAAGCTGACCGACAAGCAGCAGCGCCAGACCGCGCTGGGCGAGGCGCGCGCCAAGGCGAAGGCCGCCATGGCCGACCGCACCCCGCAGGAGCAGCTGGTCGCCGCCAAGCTCGTCAAGAAGCTGGAAGCCGAGATCGTCCGTACCGCGATCCTGAAGGACGGCCGCCGCATCGACGGTCGCTCGACCACGCAGATTCGTCCGATCGAGGCGGAGGTTCACTTCCTGCCGCGTTCGCACGGCTCGGCGCTGTTCACGCGTGGCGAGACCCAGACGATCGCGACCACGACGCTGGGCACCCGCGACGCGGAGCAGATGATCGACGGCCTGAACGGCCTGTCGTACCAGCACTTCATGCTGCACTATAACTTCCCGCCCTATTCGGTCGGCGAAGTGGGCCGCTTCGGCGCGCCGGGCCGTCGCGAGATCGGCCATGGCAAGCTGGCTTGGCGCGCGCTGCACCCGGTGCTGCCGTCGAAGGAGGAATTCCCCTACACCATCCGCGTGACCAGCGACATCACCGAGTCGAACGGCTCGTCGTCGATGGCCACCGTCTGCGGCGGCTCGCTGTCGCTGATGGATGCGGGCGTTCCGCTGAAGCGTCCGGTCTCGGGCATCGCCATGGGCCTGATCCTGGAAGGCAAGGACTTTGCGGTCCTGTCCGACATCCTGGGTGACGAAGATCACCTGGGCGACATGGACTTCAAGGTGGCGGGCACCTCCGAGGGCATCACCTCGCTCCAGATGGACATCAAGATCGCCGGTATCACCGAGGAGATCATGAAGGTCGCGCTGGCGCAGGCCAAGGAAGGCCGTGCGCACATCCTGGGCGAGATGAACAAGGCGCTGGGCGAAACCCGCACCGAGCTGTCGGCCCATGCCCCGCGCATCGAGACGATGACGATCGACAAGTCGAAGATCCGCGACGTGATCGGCACCGGCGGCAAGGTGATCCGCGAGATCGTCGCCACCACCGGCGCCAAGGTCGACATCGACGACGAGGGCGTGATCAAGATCAGCTCGTCGGACGGTTCGCAGATCGAAGCCGCGATGAACTGGATCAAGGGCATCGTCGAAGAGGCCGAGGTCGGCAAGATCTACAACGGCAAGGTCGTCAACCTGGTCGACTTCGGTGCGTTCGTGAACTTCATGGGCGGCAAGGACGGTCTGGTCCACGTCTCGGAGATCAAGAACGAGCGCGTCGAGAAGGTCTCCGACGTCCTGACCGAGGGTCAGGAAGTCAAGGTCAAGGTCCTCGAGATCGATCCGCGCGGCAAGGTCCGCCTGTCGATGCGCGTCGTCGACCAGGAAACCGGCGCCGAGCTGGAGGACAATCGTCCGGCCCGCGAACCGCGTGAACCGCGCGGCGATCGTGGCCCGCGCGGCGACCGTGAAGGCGGTCGTGGTCCGCGCCGTGACGGCGGTGATCGTGGCGGCGAGCGTGGCGGTGATCGCGGGGGCGAAGGCCGCAGCGGCCCGCGTCGCGACCGTGGCGACCGTCCCCGTCGTGAAGGCGGCGAGCAGGGCGGTTCGTCCGAATTCGCCGCTCCGGCCTTCCTGACCGGCGATCGCGACTGATCCTTCGCCTTCGGGTGAATGGACAAGGGCTCGGGGGAAACTCCGGGCCCTTTTTCGTTGGGACCCCGCCCCTTCCACCACCCGGCTGCGCCGGGTGGTGGAAGGGGCGGGGACGCTTCCTGGTAAGGTGCTGGCCACGCAAAGACCTCACCGCGAATGCCCGTCCATCCAGCGGACAATTGCATCCACCACCTTATTCTCGATCCCATAATAACCATGCGGGGTCAGCGAGCCGCAGGGATTGGCCGACCGCGCCACCCCGCCCGATACCACGATCACCTTCGCATCCGGACTATGCGTCATCGCCGCCGCGATCCGCGCGGCATTGCCGGGCGGCGCGACCTTGCAGGCGTCATCACTGTTCGCGACCACCAGCGCAGGCACGGTCACGCATGCCGGATCGGCATCGAACACCGTTTCATGACTGCCGCCCAGCACCGACACCGACTCGGTCAGCACGACGCCCGCGATGCTGCCCGGTGCGGCATGGGCGGCGCCGTTCATCGCCGCGATCGATCCCTGGCTGGTGCCGAGCAGAAAGACCGGCCCGGGTCCCTGATGATGGGCCAGCGTGACCATGCGCGCCACCATCTGGGCATAAGCGGGTGTGCTGCGCAGGCCGCGCTGATTGGTGCCGCCGATCGCATCGGGGATGACCACGCCATAGCCTTTCGCCGCCCAGAGCGCGCGGGTGCGGACGGTGAAATTGTCGCCATGGGCGATAGAACCGTCGCGTCCGATCCCGACCTCGCCCGATCCGCCGGGCAGCATCACGATCATGCCGTGCGCGCCGGGCGGCACCGATACGAGGGCGCGCTGTGTGGGGCCACTGGATGGGGTCAGATCGACCACCACGTCGTGCACCGGCTGTGCAGAGATCGCGGCGGCTGCCAGAAGAGCAAAGAGCGTCATCGTCATGTCCCTCCACGCAGCCTCGCTTTATCGACGGTCTTGGCGGAATACGGGCCGACGATGGACAGGGCGGGCGGCGTCACCCTAAGCTGTATCCGGAAACCGACAAGGCAGGGGGGTGCCGTGATCGAGACACTGGCCATATCGGGATACCGCTCGCTACGCGACGTGGTCGTGCCGCTGGGGCCGTTGACCGTCGTTACCGGGCCCAACGGCAGTGGCAAGTCGAGCCTGTACCGCGCGCTTCGCCTCCTGTCCGATGTCGCGCAGGGCCGGGTCATTGGTTCTTTGGCCAGCGAGGGCGGGTTGATGTCGACCCTATGGGCGGGCCCGGAGCGGTTCAGCCGGGCGATGCGCAGCGGCGACATGCCGGTGCAGGGGACGGTGCGGAGCGCGCCGGTCAGCCTGAAGCTGGGGTTTTCGTGCGCGGATTATGGCTATGCCATCGACCTGGGGCTGCCGATTTCGGCTTCGACGGGTTTCCCGCACGATCCGGAGGTCAAGGTCGAGGCGCTGTGGATGGGGCCGGTGATCGGCCGCGCCAATCTGATCGCGGAGCGGCGCGGGCCGCTCGTCCGCCTGCGCCGCACCGAGGATGGCGGCTGGTCCGAACGCAGCCGTGGCATCGCCGATTATGACAGTATCGTCACCCATTGTGCCGATAGTAGCGATGGGCTGGAACTGCTGCGCCTGCGCGAACGGATGCGCGGTTGGCGCTTCTATGACGACCTGCGCACCGATCGCGACGCGCCCGCGCGACGGCCGCAGGTGGGCACGTTCACTCCCATATTGGCGAGCGACGGGGCCGATATCGGTGCCGCGATCATGACCATTTCCCGGATCGGTGAGGGCGGCGCGCTGGCCGATACGATCGCCGATGCCTTTGACGGCGCGAGCCTGGACGTGAACGAACGGTTCGAGGTGCTGATGCGCCAGCATGGCCTGTTGCGCCCACTATCGGTGACCGAACTGTCCGACGGGACGTTGCGTTACATCCTGCTCGCCGCTGCGCTCCTGTCCCCGCGTCCCCCTGAGCTGATGATTCTCAATGAGCCCGAGGCGAGCCTGCATCCCGATCTGCTCGCCCCACTCGCGCGGTTGATCGTGAAAGCTTCGGCGCGGTGCCAGATCGTCGTGGTGTCGCATGCGGCCCCGCTGGTCGATGCACTGGAGCGGAGCCCGGAGGCGCGGGCCATTCGCCTGCACAAGGAACTGGGCGAGACACTGGTCGAGGATGTCGAACGACCGCGCTGGAGCTGGCCGTCGCGGTAAGCCTCAGGCGGGGTCCTTGGCCCCCTCATGCGCGCTATAGCCCAGTCGCGCATGGCCCTGCACCGGCCCCGCCACATCGGCGACGAGGTAGAGCGGCCGCCGTTTCGCCTCGATATACAGCCGCCCCAGATATTCGCCGATCATGCCCAGCACGAACATCTGCACCGCGCCCAGGATGACGGTGACGAGCATGGTCGAGGTCCAGCCCTGTACCGCCGTGCCGGTCAGCCAGCCGATCGCGATATAGACCAGCAGCAGCAGCGACGCCCCGGTCAGCGCCAAGCCGATATGACTGGCCCAGCGCAAGGGCGCCGTCGAGAAACCCGTTACCGCGTCGAAGGCGAGCGCGATCATCTTGCCCAGCGGGTAGTGCGTCTCGCCCGCGTGACGCTCGGCGCGGTCATAGGGGAAGGGGACCTGGCGGAAGCCGACCCAGGCGACCATGCCGCGAATGAAGCGCGCCTGTTCGGGCAAGGACTGCAGCGCGTCGAGCGCGCGGCGGCTCATCAACCGGAAATCGCCGGTGTCGAGCGGGATCGGCGTGTCGGTCAGCCGGTCGAGCATTCGGTAGAAGAGCGCCGCCGTCGCCTTTTTGAACAGCGTTTCGCCCGCCCGCTTGCGGCGCACGGCATAGACCACGTCGGCGCCTTGCGCGGCCATGGTCGCGCGCATCTCGGTGAGGAGTTCGGGCGGGTCCTGAAGGTCGGCGTCGATGATCAGGATCTGCTCGCCCGCGCACAGGTCCAGGCCTGCGGTCAGCGCCAGCTGGTGGCCATGGTTGCGCGACAGGTTGATCGCGACCAGATGCGGGTCGGCGGCGGCGAGCCGCTGCATCACCGGCCAGCTATCGTCGCGCGAGCCGTCGTTGATCAGGACGATCTCATAATCCTCGCCCACCGCCGCCCGCGCCGCGCCCGAGATGCGCGCATGCAGCACGTCCAGACAGGCGGCTTCGTTGTAGCAGGGGACGACGACGGAAAGGGCGGGGCGCTTCATGACGCCGCCGGTTTAGCGGCGTCGAAGCCGTCCGTCACCCATTCACGACCAGCTTGACCAAACGGCCGGGCGTCAGCGCCTGTTCCGGGGCCAGCCCGTTCAGCGTGATGAATCGTTCGCGCTTGTAATCGGGAAAGGCCATGCGTGCCGACAGGCTGTCGATCGTATCCCCCGCCCTGACGGTGACGATGCTGATCTTCTTGCCCCGAATGCTATTGGCCTCGGCGGTGGACAGCGGTGCGACCGAGGCGAGCAGCGGCTGAAACGGCCCGATGCCCGAACCGGCGGGCGTGACCAGCGTGAACGTATAGGTCGCGGAAGGGAAGCGGTACGCGACCACCGTCGCATCGACCGCGCGGTTGTTCGCGGCGGCGCGGGTGGTGACATAGGCATAGGGAATGCCGTTGGCCGTACCGTTCTGAAGCTGGCCCGAGGGGGTGCCGGTGCCGAGCTGGCTGAAACGCTGGGTGATCGCCTGGCCCAGGTCGCTGCCCTGAGCCAGGCGCATTTCCGCTTGTCCGCCCTGTCCGGCGATGGTCACCGCGTCGCTGCCATTGGCGATGGCATAGCCGCTGGGGGCGGTGAATTTCAGCTTGAGGCCGGGATGGCGGAAGGTCTGGCCGTCGACGATCCCTTCCTTGGGATCGTCGCCATAGGGCATGCCGTCAAGCATCCGCAGAAAGGCGGTGTCCTGTGGCGGGGTGGTTTCGGGGCGGCCGGTCTGCTTGGCAAGGGCTGCGGCGCGGCGGACCCGGTCGGCGCTGTTCGGGTGGGTCGAGGCCCAGGTCGGAATCGCATTGGCGTCCTTGCCCGCCGTGCGCGCGGCGAGGTCGCTCGACGCCGCCAGCGAGGCGAGCATGTCGGCCGAGGCGTAAGGATCGTACCCGGCGGCGGTCATGTAGCGGATGCCCAGGCCATCGGCCTGATATTCCTGATCGCGCCCATATTTCAGCGTGTAGAGCTGCGCGCCGGTGCCGACGAGCTGGGTCGCGATATTGCTGCCGGTCAGTAGGCCCGCACCCGCCGCCAGGATCGATCCGATGGTCGAGCGGGTATTGCGGCTCTGCGAGTGGCGCGCGGCGACATGGCCGACTTCATGTCCCAGCACCGAGGCGAGTTCGGCCTCCGAATTCATCAGCGCGAGCAGCTGGCGCGTGACATAGATATAGCCGCCGGGAATGGCGAAGGCGTTCTCGACCGGGGAATTGAGCGTGGTGACGATGAAGTCGCCTTGTGCGTTGGACAGGCCGGACTGGACCGCGACCCGCTTGCCGACACGCTCGACGAACGCCGCCTGCGGACCGGTATAGCGGCCGCCATATTGCGCCACGAGCTGCGGATTGGCCTGTGCGCCCTGCGCCTTGTCGGAGGCGGAAATGGAGCGCGTGGTCTGTGCGGCAACAGGCGCGGCGACGAGCGCGAGCATGGCGGCGGCGGTGGCGAAACGCATGTTAAGATTCCCCTGTTCGCGCTTTTCAAAGCGCGTCGCGCGCGGGGGTTCCAGTATTTTGTGACGGAGGCGTCATTTTCATGTCAGGAAAGGCGAAGCGGGGCGGCCTTTCATTCCTCCCCATCGTCAGATGGGGAGGGGGACCGCGGCCGAAGGCCGGGGTGGAGGGGCATGGCCGGTCCGTCAGGCCCCTCCACCATCGCTGGCGCGATGGTCCCCCTCCCCAAGCGAGCTTGGGGAGGAATGAGGGAAGGCGGTGTCTTAAACCCGCTCCACCGAACTCACCACATCGGCCGCGCGCAAGGCGGCGATCAGGCGCATCAGATGTTGCAGGTCGTGCACCTCGACATCGATCAGGTTGGTGTGGAAGCGCGTGTCGCGCGTATCCAGCCGGACGTTGATGATGTTCGCCTTATGCTGGCCGATGATCGTCGCCAGGATGCCCAGCGCGCCGGGCTCGTTCTTGACCATGACCGAGATGCGCGCAGTCGCGCCCTCGCTGTCGTCGCCCCAGGACACGTCGACCCAGTCGGTTTCCTCGTCGGTGCGGTCGGCCAGTTCGGCCAGCACCGGGCACTGGATTGCATGAACCTCGATCCCCGCATCGGGGCGGCGCAGGCCGACGATGCGGTCGCCCGGCACTGGATGACAGCATTGCGCCAGGTCATAGGCGACGCCCGGCGTCAGCCCCTTGATCGAGATGGCGCTGGACTGCGGCGGTAGCGCGGCGACGTCCGCGCCCGCCGAACCGGGCATCAGCGCCTCCATGACGGCGGCGTCGGACAGGGTGCGACGCGCGATCGCGATCATCAGATGCGCCTCGTCGGGCATCTTCAACCGTTGCAGCGCATGGGTCAGCGCGTCCGCACCGATCTGGGCGGGCAAACGCCGGACGATATCCTCGTACAGCTTGGTGCCCAGGCTGACCTGCTCGGTGCGCTCGGCATGGCGCAGGTGGCGGCGGATTGCGGCCAGCGCCTTGCCGGTGATCGCCAGGTTCAGCCAGTTGGCCTGCGGCGTCTGGCCCGCCGAACGCAGAATCTGGACCTGATCGCCGTTCGAGATCACGGTCGACAACGGCACCACGCGGCCGTTCAGCTTGGCGCCCACCGCCTGGTCGCCCAGATCGGTGTGGACGGCATAGGCGAAGTCGATCGGCGTCGCGCCCTTGGGCAGCTGGATCAGCTCGCCCTTGGGGGTGAAGGCGAAGATGCGATCCTGATACATCGCCATCTTCGTATGTTCGATCAGCTCTTCGGGGCTGTCCGAAGTGTCGAGGATTTCGACCAGATCGCGAATCCAGCTGACCTGCGCATCGTGGCGGGTCGCCTGCTTGTAGGTCCAGTGCGCGGCCAGGCCGAAATCGGCTTCGGCGTGCATTTCGGGCGTGCGAATCTGAATCTCGATCCGCGCATTGTCGGCATGGATGACACTGGTGTGCAGCGAGCGATAGCCGTTGCGCTTGGGCGTCGAGATATAATCCTTGAACCGCCCCGGCACCATCGGCCAGCGGCGATGGATCAGGCCGAGCACGCGGTAGCAATCCTCCTCCGTCGGCACGATCGCGCGGAAGGCCATGACGTCCGACAGCTGCTCGAAATTGATGTGCCGCTCGTTCATCTTGCGGAAGATCGAGAAGGCGGACTTTTCGCGCCCCGTCACCTCGGCATCCACGCCGCCGCGCGACATGAGCAGCTTCAGGCCGGAGGCGATCTTGGCGATCCGGTCGCCGCCGCCCTCCTTCATCTGGGCGAGGCGCAGCGTGATCGATTCATACGCCTCGGGTTCGAGCTGCTGGAAGGAGAGCATCTGCATCTCCTTCATGAACTCGTACATGCCGATCCGCTCGGCGAGCGGAGCATAGATGTCCATCGTCTCCTTCGCGATGCGGCGGCGCTTCTCCGGCTTCGCGATGTGATGGAGGGTGCGCATATTGTGCAGCCGGTCGGCCAGCTTCACCAGCAGGACGCGGATATCGTCCGACATGGCGAGCAGGAATTTGCGCAGATTCTCGGCCGCGCGCTCGCTCTCGGTCTGCGCCTCGATCTTGGACAGCTTGGTGACGCCGTCGACCAGCCGCGCGACATTGGGACCGAACAGCCGTTCGATCTCGTCATAGGTGGCGACGGTATCCTCGATCGTGTCGTGCAGGATGGCGGTGGCGATCGTCTCGTCATCCAGATGCAGGTCGGTCAGGATGCCTGCAACCTCGATCGGATGGCTGAAATAGGGATCGCCCGAGGCCCGCTTCTGGCTGCCATGCGCCTTCATCGAAAAGACATAGGCGCGGTTGAGCAGCGCCTCATCGGCCTGGGGGTCGTAGTCGAGCACGCGGTCGACGAGTTCATACTGGCGGAGCACGATATCAGATTTGCGTGGTAGGGATGGGCATTGCAACATTTTTGATGCGATCAGGGTGATCGGGTGGGGCGGTTTTCCGCTTCTTCAAAGCCCCTCTCCCGGCAGGGGGAGGGGTTGGGGAGGGGCAAGGGCCAAGAACGCTGGTCTCCGTGAGGCCCTGTGCCCTCCCCCATCCCCTCCCGCCTGCGGGAGGGG
Organism: Sphingomonas fuzhouensis; assembly: GCF_034659795.1. Taxonomy (NCBI): domain Bacteria; kingdom Pseudomonadati; phylum Pseudomonadota; class Alphaproteobacteria; order Sphingomonadales; family Sphingomonadaceae; genus Sphingomonas; species Sphingomonas fuzhouensis. The sequence goes on along the minus strand of NZ_JAXSQY010000003.1, from coordinate 320,469 downwards.
AGCGGCTAGAGGCGAGGGTGGCCCATACCCAAACCCCCGTTCAGCCTGAGCGAAGTCGAAGGCCAAGGGAATCCCTCAAATCACTCCCCCATCGCCTCCGCCGCCAGCGCCTCGGCCTCGATCAACAGATCGTCGTCCGCACTCCCCGTCGCCACCTTCTCGCGCCCGATCAGCACCAGCACCGGGACCGCCAGCGGACTGACCCGCTCCAGATCGACGTGCAGCATCGTGCCCCCCGCCCGGTCGAGCAGATTCGCCAGCCGCCCCACATCGGTCATCCGCGCCCGCGCATCGTCCCACGCCGCCTGGAGCAGCAGATGGCCGGGCTCGTATTTGCGCAACACGTCGTAGATCAGATCGGTCGAGAAGGTCACTTGCCGCCCGGTCTTGCGCTTGCCGGGATGCTGGCGCTCGACCAGTCCGCCGATCACCGCGACCTCGCGAAAGGCGCGTTTGAGCAGGTGCGATTGCTGCACCCAGTCGACGAACTCGTTTTCGAGGATGTCGGGCGAGAAGAGGCTGGCCGGATCGGTCACCTTCTCCAGCCCGTAACAGGCCAGCGCATAGTCGCTGGCGACGAAGCCCAGCGGTTTCAGCCCCTGCGCCTCCATCCGCCGGGTGATCAGCATCCCCAGCGACTGGTGGGCGTTCCACCCCTCGAAGCTGTAGGCGACCATATAATGCCGCCCTTCGCGCGGGAAGGTCTCGACCAGAAGCTGGCCGGGGCGGGGCAGGACCGAGCGGCGGTCCTGCATCTCCAGCCAGTCATGCACGTCCGGGGGAAAGCGGTCCCATTCCCGCCGGTCGGAGAGGAACGCGCGCACCCGGTCGGCGAGGCTGGTCGACAGCGGCATCCGGCTGCCGCCATAGGTCGGGATGCGCGCCGGGCGGGAGGTGGCGCGGACGATCAGGTCCTCGCCGTCGATCGACTCCACCTCCAGGCTGAGCCCGGCGAAGAAGAAGGTGTCGCCCGGCGCGAGCGTGGCGGCGAATCCTTCCTCCACCCGGCCGAGTTGGCGGCCGTTGCGGAAGCGGACCTTCAGCATCGTCGCCTCGACAATGATCCCGGCGTTCAGGCGATGCTGCGCAACGAATTGCGGATGGGTGACCCGCCATCGGCCGTCTGGTTGCCGGACCAGCCGCTTGAACTTGTCATAGGCCTTCAGCGCATAGCCGCCGTCCGCGATGAAGTTCAGCACCCGGTCGAACGTTTCGTCGGGCAAGGCCGAATAGGGCATGGCCGAGCGGATTTCGTCGAGCAGCGCGCCCTGCTCGAACGGTGCGGCGCAGGCACAGGCCATGACATGCTGCGCCAGCACGTCGAGCGCGCCGGGGCGGAAGAGGTCGGGGTCCAGCTCGCCCGCCTCCACCGCGTCGAGCGCGGCGCGCGCCTCCAGATATTCGAAGCGGTTGCCGGGGACCAGGATCGCGCGGCTCGATTCGTCCAGCCGGTGATTGGCCCGCCCGATCCGCTGGAGCAGCCGCGACGAGCCCTTGGGCGCGCCCATCTGGATCACGCAATCGACATCGCCCCAGTCGACACCGAGGTCCAGGCTGGCGGTCGCGACCAGCGCGCGGAGTTTGCCGTCCGCCATCGCCGTCTCGACCTTCTGCCGCGCTTCCAGCGACAGCGAGCCATGATGGACGCCGATCGGCAGGCTCTTGTCATTGGCCTTCCACAAATCCTGAAAGATCAGCTCGGCCAGACTGCGCGTGTTGCAGAAGAGGATGGTGGTCCGGTTCGCCTCGATCACGCGCATGACTTGGGCGGCGGCATAGCGACCCGAATGGCCCGCCCAGGGGATACGGTCCTCGGGCAGCAGGATGGAGATGTCGGGCGGTGCGCCGGGCTCGCCGGTGACGAGGCCGACCGCATCGATGTCGCCATCCGGGGCCAGCCAGGCGCGATAGCCGTCCGGGTCCGCCACCGTCGCCGACAGCGCGACGCGGCGAAGGTCGGGGGACAGGCGCTGCAACCGCGCCATGCACAGAGACAGCAGGTCGCCGCGCTTGCCGGTGGCGAAGGCATGGACCTCGTCCACGACGATGGTTTTCAACCCGGCAAACATCGTTTCCGCATCCGGGTAGCTCAGCAGCAGCGACAGCGATTCCGGCGTCGTCAGCAGGATGTGCGGCGGCTTCACCCGCTGCCGCGCCTTCTTGTCGGACGAGGTGTCGCCGGTCCGCGTCTCGACCCTGATGTCGAGCCCCATCTCCTCGATCGGCGTCACGAGGTTACGGCGGATATCGACCGCCAGCGCCTTGAGCGGCGAGACATAAAGGGTGTGCAGTCCCTCGCTGGGCTGCTCGATCAACTCGGTCAGGGTGGGGAGGAACCCCGCCAGCGTCTTGCCCGCACCCGTCGTCGCGACCAGCAATGCGTGGCGTCCGGCGCGCGCTTCCTCCAGCATCGCCAGCTGATGGGTACGCGGCTGCCAGCCCTTGGCGGCGAACCAGTCGGTCAGGGCGGGTGGAAGGGAACCGGGGAGCATCCCGAAGGATATAGGTATCATGGTCAAGCTCGGCGACTGGATACAGCCCCATAAACACGGGATTTACGTGGCCCCCGCCGATGTGTGGGTCGACCCGTCCGAGCCGGAGGCCAAGGCGCTGGTCACGCACGGCCATGCCGATCATGCGCGTGGCGGGCACGGCACGGTCTGGGCGACGCCGGAGACGCTGGCGATCATGGAAGCGCGCTACGGCCCGCAGACGGGCGTGGCCGTCGGTTATGGCGAGACGATCCGGCTGGGTGAGGTGGAGGTCAGCTTCGTGCCCGCCGGGCATGTGCTGGGATCGGCGCAGATCGTGCTCGACTATCGGGGCGAGCGGGTGGTGGTGTCGGGCGATTACAAACGCCGTGCCGACCCGACCTGTACGCCCTTCGAGCCGGTGAAATGCGACGTGTTCGTCACCGAGGCGACCTTCGCGCTGCCCGTCTTTCGCCATCCCGAGACGGGCGACGAGATCGACAAGCTGATCGCACGGCTGCGCGCCAATCCGACCCGCTGCGTGCTGGTCGGCGCCTATGCGCTGGGCAAGGCGCAGCGGGTGATCGCCGAGCTGCGGGTGCGCGGGCATGAGGCGCCGATCTATCTGCACGGCGCGCTGGCGCGGTTATGCGGGCTGTATCAGGAACTGGGCGTCGATCTGGGCGAGCTGCGCATGGTCGCGGATACGCCCAAGGCGGAGATGGCGGGGCATGTCGTGCTGTGTCCGCCGGGTGCGCTCAACGATCGCTGGTCGCGGCGGCTGCCAGAGCCCATCACCGCCATGGCCAGCGGCTGGATGCGGGTGCGCCAGCGCGCGCGGCAGAAGAATGTCGAGCTGCCGCTGATCCTGTCCGACCATGCCGATTGGGACGAACTGACCCAGACCCTGACCGAAATCGCGCCCCGCGAGGTGTGGGTGACGCATGGGCGGGAGGAGGCGCTGGTCCACTGGTGCGAGACGCGGCAGATGAAGGCGCGGGCCTTGGCGCTGGTGGGGTTTGAGGACGAGGACGACTGACCGCGCCGTCGTCCCGCGAGGTTCAGGCCAGCGCCAAGGGCCGTACCGGTTCCGCCACCGCCGATCCCGGCACCGCGAACACCCCCTTCTTCGCCAACCGCTCGCCCGGCCGCACCTTGGCCGTCTCCATCGCCAGCCAGGGGGCCAGCAACAGCCCCAGCGTCACCGGCGACAGCCAGGCCCCCAGCATCGGGTTCAGGACCGATACGCCGAGCAGCGCCACGCCCACCCCCAGATGCCAGTAATAACGCGGCATCGCATCCGCCGCCGCCAGCCCGTCGCGCACCCGGCTCTGCGGGCTCCAGCCCGAGGGCTTGCCGCGCACGATGTTGATGAGGTCGATCGTCTGGGTCAGCGCGATCACCGGCGCGGTCAGGATCGACAGCGGCACGTCGAGCGCGACCGACGCCAGGATTCCCCGCGCGCCGCCATAGCTCGCCCGGCGTTCGCGGTCCGCCATCGCCCAGACGATGCTCAGGACCTTCGGCCCGAACAACAGGATCAGGGTGACGATCAGCACCTGTACCGACGTCACCGCGCGCACCGTCCGCGCATCGTCGGACAGGCTCTGCACGATCGAGGTCGCGATCAGGATCAGCCAGGCGGGCGACATCAGATAGGCGGAGGCGCCGATCAGCAGCTGCAACCGGCTGATCCAGTGGAAACCGCTCGCGCCCAGCAGCTTCAGATGCTGGGTATTGCCCTGCGCCCAGCGGCGGTCGCGCACCGCCTGGTCGATCAGGGTCGGTGGGAATTCCTCGAAACTGTCCTCGACCATCAGCATGTGCAGCCGCCAGCCGCGCCGCCGGAGCAACGCCGCCTCGACCATGTCGTGGCTCATGATCGTGCCGCCGAAGGGCGGGCGTCCGGGCAGGTCGGGCAGGCCGCAGCTTTCCGCAAAGGCGCGGATGCGGATCAGCGCGTTATGGCCCCAGAAGGTTGATTCCGATCCCGACCACCAGACGAGGCCTGCGGTCGAGATCGGCCCGTAGAAACGGCTGGCGAACTGCATCCAACGCTGGAAGAAGGTCGTCGCGCCGATAATCATCGGCACGGTCTGGAGGAGGGCGATCGAGGGGCGCTGCTCCATGATCTGCGCCATGCCGACGATCGTGTCGCCGCCCATCAGGCTGTCGGCGTCGAGCATCAGCATGAAGTCGTACGCCGCGCCGTGGTTGCGCACCCATTCGGCGACATTGCCGGGCTTGCGCCCAACATTCTCGGTCCGGCGGCGATAATAGAGCGGCACCCGCAACCGGGGCGCCCAGCATTCCCAGGCGGCGCGTTCCTCGACCTCGGCGGCCTCGCCTGAATCGGACAGTATGAAAATGGCGAAGCGGTCGGCCGCGCCCGCCCGGTCGATCATCGTCGCCATGCGCGCGATCCGGTCGAAGACGGCGTCGACATCCTCGTTATGCACCGGCACCAGTATCGCCGTGCGCGCCGTCGGGGGGGCCGCGCCGCGCGGCGCCGCGGTGATGCCGGGATGCGCGCCGGAGATCAGCAGGATGAACCCGATCGCCGCGGTGACGAAGCCGAACGAAATCCAGGCGAACAGCGGGAAGAACAGCAGCAGCAGCACCCCGTCGAGCAGGCTGAACCCGTCACTCAGCAACGCCTCCTTCACCGAGGCGGCGGCGGCGGTCGCCAGCAAGCCGGTCAGCAGCACCAGCAGCAACCGCCGCGTCAGGATATCGTCGGGGGCCAGGTTGATGCCGGGCCGGGGCTCGGGCGCGGTATGCGGCGGGGGCGGGCCGTCGAAGCGCTGGACCGGCATGGTCAGCGGTGCTGGCGGCGGCATCATGGCGCGGCTGTCGGTCATGGCAGGAAGATCGGCATCAACACCGTCTCGGTCAGCGCCTTGGCCCCCCGCTTCAGGAACAGGCGGACATCGGCGGGGCCCCCTCCACCCTGTTGCCCCTCGGGCGCGATATCGGCGGTGACGCGCCAGCGGTTGGGCTGGCCGACCACCGGATAGGCGGCCTGGGTCAGCAGTTTGCCATGCGTGACCGAGATATCGGCGGTGACCCCGCTCTGCCGGTCGAGCCCGGCCAGCGCCGGACCGACGAAATCGACCACCAGCTTGCGCGCGCCCGGCGTCGGCTCGGCGCCGGGGCGTCCGGCGGCACCGGTCCATTCGTCGACCGCATGCGCGACGGCGGGGACCACGGTCGGATCGGTCGAGGTCCAGCTCAGCCGGTAATCGAATTGCCGCATCTGCCCCGCCTTGGGCGCATCGGCGGGGTTCCAGAAGGCGACGATATTGTCGACCGTTTCCGACGCGGTGGGAAAGGCGTAGAGCATGACCTGCCCCTTGCCCCAGTCGCCTTGCGGCTGGACCCACAGGTTGGCGCGACGGTCATAGAACGCCCCGTCATCCTGATAATGATCGAAGTCGCGGTCGCGCTGGAGCAGGCCGAAGCCGCGCGGATTGGTGTCGGCGAAGCTGTCGAGCGTCGGGCGCGGCGGATTGACCAGCGGCCGCCACAGCCGTTCGCCCGCGCCGGTCAGCAGGGCTAGACCGTCGGAATCGTGAATTTCGGGCCGCCAGTCGGTGCCCGCCGCGCGATTGCCCTCGCCATACCAGAACATGCTGGTGACGGGCGCTATGCCCAGCCGCGCGACATCGCGGCGGAAGAACAGGACAGCCGACACGCGCTGCTCGACCCCGCTTGTGCCCTTGGCCGACTCGATCCGATACGCGCCGGTGACGCTGGGCCCGTCGAGCAGCGCATAGACGGTATAGGCCTGTGCGCCCGTCCGCTCGATCCAGAAATCGGTAAAGGCCGGAAACTCCTCACGCCCGTCAATGCCGGTGTCGATCGCGATTCCGCGTGCCGACAGGCCATATTGGTCCTGCGCTCCTGCGGTGCGAAAATAGGAGGCGCCCTGAAAGGCCAGCCAGTCGCTCTTCCCATCCGCCGTCATCGCGCGGAAGCCCGCAATGCCGAGCGGAGGGGCATGGCCCGCCTCGGCGGTGAACAGCGAGGGGGAGAAGGGAATGCTGCGCGCCTGGCCGTTCTCGACGATATGGATGCCGACCGGGTTGGGCGCGTAGCGGCCCAGCGGGAACAGCCGGATACCGCCCGCCAGCGTCTTGTCGTCGCGGTAACGGATGGTGCCGACCGCGTCGTAATCGATCGCGGCGGCGGCTTCGACCTTGGCCTGGGGGCGATAGGGCTGGCGGGCCAGCGCCTCGGCCTGCGCCTGGAGTTGTGCCCAGGAAAAGGGCCTGGGCGCGCCCGGCGATCCGCTGACTTGCGCGGCCAATCGAGTCGCGGCCCATGGCGACAGTCCCAGAACGGCGAAGGCGGCGACCAGCTCGCGGCGATTGGCCTGCATCATCGGCTCCCACATCTCCCTGCATCGGTGCACGGGCCGTCATGCGTGGCCAGCCCGGCCTTATGTTGCAACGCAACGTGCGATGATCGGTTGCCTAACCGGCATCAAATGCCCTTATCATAGATAAAGTATAATATATTTGACGATTATGACGTTTCCCGTCACATTTTTCCCAATAAAATCAAGATGGGGAAATGGGGTGTACGGAAATTACAAAACGCTGGCCTGTTCGGCCGGTGCGATTGCGATTGCGCTACTTTCCGTGTCGTCGGCGCACGCTCAGACGGCTCAAGCCGCGTCAGGGTCCCAAGCGGCGCAGGTGTCCGACGATGGCGATACCCCCAGCGAGGGCGAGCAGATCGTCGTCACCGGCACCCGCCTTCAGCGCCCCAACTTCACCAGCAACAGCCCGCTGACCGTCGTCGATGCGACCGAAATCCGCTATCAGGGCGCGATCCAGGTCGAGAATGTGCTGAACCGCCTGCCGCAGGTGACGCCGGATTCGAACGAGAATGGCTCGAACGGGTCGGACGGCACCGCGCGCGTCAATCTGCGCAACCTGGGCAGCAACCGGAACCTCGTGCTGATCAACGGCCAGCGCATGTTGCCGGTGCAGGCCAACGACCTGAACTTCATTCCCGCCGCGCTCATCAAGCGGGTCGATGTCGTCACCGGCGGCGCGTCGGCGGTCTATGGGTCGGACGCGATTTCGGGCGTGGTGAACTTCATCTTGCGCGACGACCTGAACGGCGTACGTACCGACGTCCAGTACGGCTTTGCGCAGCACCAGAACGACAACGCCTTCGCCCGCAGCGTACAGCGCCAGGCCAATTACCGGCTGGCCCAGCCGATGATCCTCGACGGGCAGAAGCTGGACGTGAACGTCGCCTTCGGCACCAACTTTCCCGACAATCGCGGCAATGTGACCGCCTATTTCGGCTATCGCGACACCAAGCCGATCCTGCAGGGCGATCGCGACGTGTCCGCCTGCGCCTTCGATCCGGCGGGGGCGGGTAATGCGACGCTGACCTGTGGCGGGTCGAGCAACAACCAGTACGGCCTGTTCGACCCGATCACCGGACCGAATGCCGATACGGGGGCGTTCAACAACACCCGCGACGGCAACCGGACCTGGGTGCCGTATGATTCCAGCTTCCGCTACAATTATGCGCCGCTCAACTATTTCCAGCGCAACGACACCCGCTACACGGCCGGGGCCTTTGCCAAGTACGAGATTTCGCCCGCGATCGAAGCCTATGGCAGCGTCATGTTCATGGACGACCATACCAATTCACAGGTCGCCCCGTCCGCGCTGTTCCAGGGCTATACCTATTCGATCAACTGCGACAATCCGTTCCTGAGCGCGCAGCAGGGCCAGATCCTGTGCGGCTCGGCCTATGGCACCAGTGCGACGCAGCAGGCCTATATCGGCTATCGCCCGGTGGCGGGGAATGCCCGGCCGCGTCGCGACGACCTGCGCCATACCGATTACCGCGTGTCGGGCGGCATTCGCGGCCAGATCGCCGAGGGCATCCGCTACGACGCCAATGCGCTGTTCTCAACCGTGCTCTATAACGAGACCTATGAGAACGACATCGACCCGTCGCGCGCCAATCGCGGCATCCAGGTGGTCAACGTCAATGGCACCCCGACCTGCAAGTCGGTGATCGACGGCAGCGATCCGCAGTGCGTGCCGCTCGATATCTTCCGCTACAATGGCATTTCGGACGCGGCGTTCAGCTATATCTATGCGCCAACCTCGACCCGCGGCGTCGACCGCGAAACCGTGCTCAGCGGCAATATCAGCGCGGACCTGGGCACGTACGGCGTCAAGTCGCCCTGGTCGGACGACGGCATCGGCGTCGTGCTGGGCGTCGAGCACCGCTATGAAAGCCTGGAGTTCAAGGCCGACGCGCTGGCGCTGCAAAAGGGGACCAAGGAGACCCAGGGCCGCTTCGACGTGAACGAGGTGTTCGCCGAAATCGAAGTGCCGATCATCCAGAACCGCCCCTTCTTCAAGGAGCTGGCGCTGAACGCAGGCTATCGCGGATCGGATTATTCCAACCTGTCCAAGATCGTATCGACCTACAAGGCCGAGCTGTCCTGGGCGCCGAGCAGCGACATCCGTCTGCGCGGCAGCTATAACCGCGCGATCCGCGCCGCCAATGTGTCCGAACTGTTCGGGCCGCAGTTCAACGGCAATGTCAGCGCGCAGGACCCCTGCGCCACCGCGACGCCGACCGCGACCTTCGCCCAGTGCGCGCGCACCGGCGTCACCCAGGCGCAATATGGCCGCATCACCGACTGTCCGGCGGAAACCTGCACCGCGCAGTTCGGCGGCAATCCGGCGCTGAAGCCCGAAACGGCCGACACGCTGACCGCCGGTATCGTGTTCACGCCGACCTTCCTGCGCCGCCTGTCGCTGACCGTCGATTATTTCGACATCAAGGTGCGCGACTATATCAGCTCGATCTCGGTGCCGCAGACGATCAGCCAGTGCATCGCGACCGGTAATCCGTTCTTCTGCAACCTGTTCAAGCGTGATCCGCGCGGCGGCATCATCTTCGGCGATCAGGGCTATATCGTCTCGACGACGCAGAATACCGGCTCGCTGCGCACCTCGGGCGTCGATTTCGGGCTCAGCTATCTCCAGCCGCTGGGCGGCGCGGGTTCGCTCGCCGTCGATTTCCAGGGGACCTGGAACCGCAAGCTGGTGAACGAGCCGGTCCCCGGCCTCGGCTCCTTCGACTGCGTCGGCTATTTCGGCCCGACCTGCGGCCAGCCCATGCCGGAATGGCGCCACCAGTCGCGCTTCACCTGGACCGATGCGGCCAAGGTCGGCTCGATCTCGCTGAACTGGCGCTATATCGGTCCGACGAAGCTGACCAACAATTCGACCGACCCGAATTTCGCGAACACGCCGTCGATCTTCAACAGCCGGATCAAGGCGTATAACTATTTCGACTTGGCGGGCACCGCCAAGGTGCAGGACGGCATCGTCTTCCGCGCGGGTGTGAACAACCTGTTCGACCGGGACCCGCCGATCATCGCGCAGGGGCTGCTGGCTGCGTTCGGCAACGGCAACACCTATCCGGGCATGTACGACGCAGTGGGCCGCACCGTGTTCATCGGCCTGACGGCGGAGTTCTGATGCGAAAGGGGGCGGTCGCGCGCCGCCCCCGATCCAACCGCTTTACCCCAGCCTGTCCCGTCCGGTTCATGCCGGGCGGGATTTTTTATGGGGTGGCGTCCGGCTTATTTGGCTTCGGCGAGCAGCTTGGTCGCCTCCGCCCCGGCCCAGTCGAAGCCGCCGGTCACGCGCCAGATTTCCTTGCCGTCCGCGCCGTAGAGGATCGTGGTCGGCAGATTGGCCTTGTAATGGACGCTCAAGGTCAGTTTCGGGTCGAGATAGATGGGCAGCGCGTCCAGCTTCTTGCCCGCCAGGAACGGCTTCACCTTGGCCATGTCGTCCTGCGCGACCGCGATCACCGCGACCTTACCCTTCAGCCGCTGGGCGGTGGCGGCGAGCGTCGGCATTTCCGCCACGCACGGCCCGCACCAGGTCGCCCAGAGGTTGACCAGCACCGGGCGTCCCTGGAAATCGTGAAGGCTGGCCGGTTTGCCGTCCATCGCGGTGAAGCTCAGCAGCGGCGCGGCCTCGCCCTTGTGGCTGCGGTCGACGGCCCCTGCGGGCTTGGGGGCTTCCGATCCGGTGGCCTCGCCGCTGGTGACTTCGCCGCTCGAAACTTCACCGCTGGAGGTGTTGGCGGCTTGCTCCGGCGCGGGGCTTTGCTTATCGCACCCGGCGACCATCAGCCCCAGGAGACAGGCGATCACGGTACGCGACGACATGGGCGGCTCCAACGCAATGTGGGGCGGGCGCTTCGCAGAAGGTCCCGCCGCGGTGATGCGCGAGATAAACGCGTCCATTCCCTTCGACAAGCGATTGTGGAAACAGGACATCGCCGGGTCGAAAGCGCATGTCGCGATGCTGGGCAAACAGGGCATCGTCTCGGCCGAGGATGCCGCGACGATCGCCGCCGGGCTGGACAAGGTCGCCGAGGATTATGCCGCCAACGGCGTGTCCGAGGACCTGACCCTCGAAGACATCCATATGCAGAGCGAGGCGAAGCTGGCCCAACTGATCGGCCCGGTGGCGGGGCGTCTGCACACCGCGCGGTCGCGCAACGACCAGGTCGCGACCGATTTCCGCCTGTGGGTGCGCGATGCGATCGACGAGACGCTGTCGGCCCTTGGCGCGCTGCGTAACGCGCTGCTGACGCGCGCCGAAGAGCATGCCGACAGCGTGATGCCGGGCTTCACCCATCTGCAGTCCGCGCAGCCGGTGACGCTGGGCCATCACCTGATGGCCTATCACGAGATGATCGTGCGCGACGCCAGCCGCTTCGTGGCGGCGCGGGCGCGGATGAACCAGTGCCCGCTGGGCTCGGCGGCGCTGGCGGGGACGGGCTTCCCGGTCGACCGCCACATGACCGCCGAGGCGCTGGGGTTCGACGAGCCGACGCGCAACTCGCTGGATGCGGTCAGCGACCGCGACTTCGCGATCGACTATCTCCAGGCGGCGACCAACTGCTCGCTGCACCTGTCGCGGCTGGCGGAAGAGTTCGTGCTGTGGGCGTCGCAGCCCTTCGGCTTCGTGGCGCTGTCCGACCAGTGGTCGACCGGCAGCTCGATCATGCCGCAGAAGCGCAACCCGGATGCGGCCGAGCTGGTGCGCGGCCATGCGGGGCGGATCATGGGTTGCATGACCAGCCTGATGGTCACGATGAAGGGCCTGCCGCTCGCCTATTCCAAGGACATGCAGGACGACAAGCCGCCGGTGTTCGAGGCGCACGACCTGCTGGCGCTGTCGATCGCGGCGATGACCGGCATGGTCCAGAGCGCCACCTTCCGCACGGAGCGGATGCGCGCCGTGGCGGAGGCCGGCTTCTCAACCGCGACCGATCTGGCCGACTGGCTGGTCCGCGTCGGCGGCATTCCCTTCCGCGAGGCGCATCACATCACCGGGCGCGCAGTCAAACTCGCCGAAGAAAAGGGCGTGATGCTGCACCAGCTGTCGATCGAGGACCTGACCGGCATCGACGCGCGCATCAACGACAGCATCTATGACGTGCTGTCGGTCGATGCCTCGGTCGCCAGTCGGGTCAGCTTCGGCGGCACCGCGCCCGCCAATGTCCGCGCCGCGATCGCGACCGCGCGGGGCCTGCGCGCATGAAGCCCGCGCTTGCCCTGCTGGTCGCGCTGGCGCTGACCGGCTGTGGTGCCGCCAACCGGCTGCAACCGGCCAAGGGCGAGAGCCTGCCGGTCGCGCCGCGCGGCGCCACCGCGACCCCGACGCCGCAGCAATTGTTGACGGCCACCCCCCAACAACGCCCGCAACGCTCCGACGAACTGATGACCCAGTCGCAGGATCGGCGTTCGGACGAATTTGATTTGCCCCCCCGCTGATGGACCATTTTCACTTCTCGAACGGCGAACTCCATGTGGAGGACGTGCCCGTATCCAAGATCGCCGCCGAAGTCGGCACGCCGGTCTATATCTATTCCGCCTCGACTTTCCGCCGTCATGCGCAGGTGTTCCGTGAAGGGCTAAGCGCCCTGCCGCGCGTGCACCTCGCCTATGCGATCAAGGCGAACCCAAACATCGCCGTGCTGCGCGTGTTGGCCGACGAAGGTTACGGTGCCGATGTCGTGTCGGTCGGCGAGATGCGGCGCGCGCTGGCTGCGGGGATGAAGGCGGAGGACATCGTCTTCTCCGGCGTCGGCAAGACCCGCGCCGAACTGGTCGCAGCGCTCGAGGCCGGGATCGGCCAGTTCAACCTGGAACTGGAAGAAGAAGGCGCGGTCCTCGCCGAACTGGCGCACGAACGCGGCCTCGTCGCCCCCGCCACGTTGCGGGTGAACCCGGACGTCGATGCGGGCACCCACGCCAAGATCTCGACCGGCCGCAAGGAGAACAAGTTCGGCGTGCCGATCGACCAGGCGCTCGGCATGTTCGACCGTCTGGCGGGGCTGCCCGGCATCGATCTGAAGGGTGTGGCCTGCCACATCGGCAGCCAGCTGGGCGATCTTGCGCCCTTGGAAGCCGCCTATAAGCGCGTCGGCGAACTGGTTGCCGAGCTGCGCGGGGCGGGGCACCGGATCAGCCGCGTCGATCTGGGCGGTGGCTTGGGCGTGCCCTACAAGCCGGGCGACGTGATGCCTGCGCCCGCCGCTTATGGCGAGATGGTCGCGCGCGTGACCAAGGACTGGGATGTCGAACTGATGTTCGAGCCGGGCCGGGTCATCGCGGGCAATGCCGGGGTTCTCGCGACCGAAGTCGTCTGGGTGAAGCCGGGTGTCGCCAACCCCTATGTCATCGTCGATGCGGCGATGAACGACCTGATGCGGCCCGCGCTGTACGATGCCCATCACGACTTCGTCGCGGTGAAGCCCACTGGCGAGACGATGATGGCCAATATCGCGGGGCCGGTGTGCGAGACGGGCGACACCTTCGCCATGAACCGCGAGATCGATGCGGTGAAGTCGGGCGACCTGGCGGTGTTCCGTACCGCGGGCGCGTACGGCGCGACCATGGCGTCGACCTATAACAGTCGTCCGCTGGTGCCCGAGGTGATGGTCGAGGGCGACCGCTATGCCGTTGTCGCCGACCGCATCGCCGCCGAGACGATCATCGCCGCCGAGCGCGTGCCGGAGTGGCTGAAGAAGTGACGGCATTTGCGGCCTTCCTCCCCTGTAAGGGGAGGTGGCAGGCCGCAGGCCTGACGGAGGGGTGTCACCGGTCGGGAGGGTGTATTTCCTCTCCGGCGGTGACACCCCTCCACCAGCTTCGCTGGTCCCCCTCCCCTTACAGGGGAGGAAAGGGGAGGTGAGTCTCGCCAGCCTGCCTTTGTTCGTCCGGCTGAACGGCCGCCCGGTCATTCTGGTCGGCGACGGCGAACCCGCGGACGCCAAGCGCCGCCTGCTCGACCGCGCGGGCGCGCAGGTCGTTGGCGAGGATGCGCAGGCCGCACTGGCCATCGTCGCGATCGAAGATGAGGACGAAGCCCAGGCCGCCATCGCGCGGCTGAAGGCGCGCGGGGTGCTGGTCAACGCGGTCGACCGCCCGGCGGCGTGCGACTTCACCCTGCCCGCCATCGTCGAGCGCGGGCCGGTGATCGTTGCGATCGGCACCGGCGGTGTGTCGGCGGGGCTGGCGGCGGCGTTGCGCCAGCGGTTGGAGACGTTGCTACCCGCCGGTCTCGGCACGTTGGCCGAGGGGCTTTACGCAGCCCGTAGCGCCTTGCGCGCGCGCTTTCCCGATGGGGCGGAGCGGCGACGCGCGATCGGGGCGGCGCTGTCGCCCGGTGGCGCGCTCGATCCGTTGGCGGGGAAGACCGATGTCGCGGGCTGGCTCTCGCAGACCGAGCGTCCGGCGGCCAAGGTCGACTCGTTCGTTCTCACCTCGACCGATCCCGACGACCTGACCCTGCGCCAGGCGCGCGCGCTGGCGGCGGCCGACCGGGTCTATCACCGTGCCGACGTGCCGTCCGCGATCCTCGACCGTGCGCGTGCCGATGCGGTGCGGATCGAAAGCGATGCGCTGCCCGCCGATCCGGGCGAGGGGCAGATCGTCGACCTCGCCATGGGCCGCGGTGCATGACCGGTTTCGCCTATCGCATCGATGGCGGACAGGCCGAGGCGATTCCGATCCGCGAGGCGGTGTCGACGCAAGGGCGGCTGGTCTGGACCCATCTGGAAACCAATGACGCGGTGGCGCAGCGCTGGCTGGGCGAGTCTGCGCATATCGGCGCCTATGTCGTCGATGCGCTGACCGCGACCGAGACGCGCCCCCGGTGCGAGGCGGTGGGCGAGGGGGCGTTCCTGAACCTGCGCGGACGGAGCAGCGCGCCGCTCGACGGATCGGACATGCTCGCCTCGGTGCGAATCTGGGCGGTGAAGGGGCGCGTCTATTCGGTCACGCGCCGCCCGCTGCTGGCGGTCGATACGGTGCGCCAATGCGTCGAGCGTGGCGAGGTGAAGGACCCCGGCGACCTTATCACCGCCTTCGCCACCGCGATCACCAGCGATCTCGACCCCGATGTCGCGGGCCTGGGCGATGATCTGGACGATTGCGAGGAGCAACTGGACGAACGCCGCGTCTTCCAGCTTCGCCGCACGGTCAGCCGGGTGCGCGTCGCCGCGATCGGCTATCGCCGCTTCCTCGCGCCCCAGCGGGCGGCGCTGGAGAAGCTGGCGGCGCTTCCCGGCGACTGGCTGGCCGATGACGACCGGCTGCATCTGTCCGCCGCCGCCGACCGCGCCGCGCGCATGGCCGAGGAACTGGAATCGATCCGCGAACGCTCGGCGCTGATCCACGAGACGCTGACCGACCTGCGCGCCGAACAGATCGACAATCGCGCGCTGGTCATCTCGATCGTCGCGATGGTCTTCCTGCCGCTGACCTTCATCACCGGACTGTACGGGATGAACGTCAAGAACCTGCCCTATGCCGAAGAGCCCTGGGCGTTCGATGCGATCCTGGGCGCCTGCGCGCTGATTTCGGCCGGGATCGTCATCTACTTCGTCCAGCGGCACTGGTTCCGCCGGTAAGGCCGGATCAGTTCTTCGGCGCGGCGTTCATCTTGCGCACGGTTTCCCATGCCTCGGCGATGTCGGCGATGCTCGTGGCGACGTTGCGGAAGATCTGCGCATCCTGACCCAGCGAGGCGTCGACGATCTGCTTGCGCGCGCCGCCATAGAGCTTGGCGAAGGTGATCGACATGTCACCGCCATTGTCGAAATCCAGACCCGCCTCCAGCGCGAACAGGATCGCGGTGGCGCGCGTCACCCGCTCGCTCTTGCGCGCGAGCTGGCCATGTTCGGTCGCCCAGGCGGCCGAGCGGAGCGCGGAGATCAGTTCCTCATAGAGCAGCTGCACCAGCGCGGGGCCGTCGGCCATGGCGGTGCGGCCGACCACGTCGATCTGGCGATAGACGGCGGCGGGATCGGTCAGGAAGGCCGAGGCATAGGTCATATCAGTTGCTCTTCGTCCACATCTTGACCTGCTGATCCATGAAGCTTTGTACCGATTTATACGCCGTGACGCGGCTGTTCATGGCCGAGAAACGCGCGGTCATCGCGTCGCTGGCCCGTTCGCGATTGTCCGACAGGCGGCTTTGCTGGTCCGCCAGATCCTTCTGCGATTCCGTCAGATTGTTGTACGACGCGGTCAGGCCGTACACGCTGCTGGTCGCCGACATCTGAACGCTGTTCATCCGCGCCGACAGACCGATCAGATTATCGCTGCTGGACTGAAACATCTTTTCGACCACGTCGGGATAGGCCGACAGCGTCTTGGCCAACAGCGTCTGGTCGACGGTGAGCGTGCCGTCCTTCTCGGTCTTCACGCCCAGATCGGCCAGCGTCTTCGGCCCCAGATCGACATCGTCGCCGGGCACCAGCTTGGTCGTCGTCAGCGTGCGCATCGTCTGCGCCAGCGACCGCGCGGCCGGATCGCTGCGCAGATCGCCGGTGATCGGGTCGATCGCCTTGTTCAGGGCGGTCATGTTGTCGTTGAAGGTCGACACGAAGTTGGAAACGACGGTGCTGAGCGCCGATGTCGGGCTGGAGCCGGTCAAGGACAGCGGCTTGGACGACACCGCCGACAGGGTCATCGTCACGCCGGATACCAGATCGTTGACGGTATTGGTCGAACGCTCGACGGTGACGCCGTCCATCGTGATGCTGGCATTGGCTGCGTTCGTCGATGTGGTCGTGCCACTGGCACCATTGCCGACGTTCAGCCGGGCAAGGCCCGCCGTATCGCCCTCGGTCGCGGTGATGGTGAAGCTGTTGTCCTTGCCGCTGGCCCCGGTGAAGGAGAGGAAGGCCTTGCCGTTGGCATCGGTGATGACCGACGCCTTGATCCCGGTATTGGCGGCGTTGATCTTGGCCGCGAGCAGGTCGGGCGTCGAATCATCGGCGCTGAACGACACCGAGACGGCATCCTTCGACCCCACCTTGATCGACAGGCTGCCGGTGCCCAGCGAGTCGCTTTTGGAAAAGGAGGACTTGGTCGACGAGACCTGGGCACTCGCCAGCGCGTTGATGGTGATCGACTTGGACATGCCCGACAGCTTGGCCCCGGCCGCCGTCGTCACGCTCATCGTCGAGGGGTCGGAACTGGTCGCCTGGGTGGCAAGCGTCCCTCCGCTGGCCAGCGAGGCCAGCGCCGAGGCGAAATCGGTGATCGCGCTCTTGATCGACGATACGTCCGAAATCTGCGCGGTCAGCGTGTCCGACTGGGCTTTCAGCGCGGCGGTCTTGGCGGCGAACTGCGCCTCGATCAGAGAGGGGACGAGGGTCGAGAGATCGACGCCCGAACCCGTCTGCAACGAATTGAACAGCGCCTGGGCGGCGGTCTTGGTCGCGTTCTGCGTCGCGCTGCCCGAGGTTGTCGAGCTGGAGGAGGACGAGGAGGTGCTCGTCGTGGTGTTCGACGATGTACTCGAGGAAACGGTGGTCATCGACGATACTCCGGCGCGCGCTCACCCTGTGTAACGGCCGCCGCCTGCGGGGATTTAGGCGGATGCGACGAATAAAGGACGGTCATCATGGCTGGGCCACGCCGTTTTCGTCGAAGCGCGCGGTGACCGGCACGTCGACCGGCGGCTGCGACGTACCGCCGGCCCCCGCATTGAGGCCGAAGACGAAGGCGAGGACGACGGCGATCGCCTGATACAGGTCGGCGCGCACCTCCTGGCCCTCGCGGCTGGTATAATAGACGGCGCGGGCGAGCTGGGGATATTCCAGCACCGGGGTCTCCAGCTCGGCGGCCAGTTCGCGGATGGCGAGCGCGGTCGCGCCGCGTCCCTTGGCGACCACCACCGGCACCTCGTCCTGCCCCCGGTCGTACCGCAGGGCGACGGCGAAATGGGTCGGATTGGTCAGGATGACATGCGCCTCCATCACCGCCGCGCGGACCGCCCGGCGCGACATCTCGCGCTGCTTGCCGCGGATATGCGCCTTGGCCTCGGGGTTGCCTTCGCTTTCCTTGTGCTCGTCCTTGACCTCCTGCTTGGTCATCTTGAGCTTGGAGAGCAGCTGGACGATCTGGATCGGCACGTCGAACCCGGCGATCAGCACCAGGCCGAAGCCCATGACCAGCAGGATCGAGATGAAGGTGCCGCCCAGCGAGCCGATCGCGCTGTTCAAATCGGATTGCGCCAGCCCCAAGGTGGTGCGCGACGATTTCCACAGCATATAGGCGCCGATCACGCCGAGCAGCACGATCTTGACCAGCGACTTGCCCAGCTCGGTCCAGCCCTGCATCCCGAAGATGCGCTTCAGGCCCGAGGCGGGGTTCAACTTGGACGGCTTGGGCGCGATCGCCTTCGGGTTGAACTGGAGCGAGCCCAGGCCCGCCTGCGACGCGATGGTCGCGACGATGGTCACCGCGAACAGCGAGGCGAGCGAGGGCAGCAGCTTCCACCCCGCCTCCATCAGCGGACGAAAGGGTTCGAAATCCTCGACATCGGCATGGGTGAACTGAAAGCTCGTCGCCATCACCGCCTTGCACGCACCCAGCAGGGTGGGCCCCGCAAACATCAGCCAGGCGATACCCGCCATCATCACCAGGGCCGCCGCCAGATCGCGGCTGCGCAGGATCTGCCCATCCTCGCGCGCCTTTTGGCGGCGCTTTTGGGTTGGGGCTTCTGTTTTATCGCCGCCCTCCGACATCAGCCGATCACCAGCGTTTCGGTGGCGGCCAGTGCCTCGCGGATGATGACGAGCATATAGTCGCCCATCGCCGGGAAGGCGACGGCGATGGTGATGACGCCGATGGTCAGCGCGGCGGGCATGCCTACCGACAACAGGTTGAGCGAGGGCGCGGCGCGGCCCATCATGCCCATGACGAGGTTCAGGCAGAGCAGCAGGAAACCGACCGGCAGCGCCAGCAGCAGTCCGGCCAGAAAGGCATAGCCGCCGAACAGCGCGATCGCCTTGAACTGCGCCGGAGCCATCCAGGCCTGGCCGGGCGGCAGCGCCTCATAGCTTTTTACGATCGTCTCGACGAGGACGAGGTGCCCGTCGACCGACAGGAACAACAGCGTCAGCATGACGGTGAAGAACTGGCCCAGCGCCTGGCTCGACCGGCCGTTGAGCGGATCGATCGTCGTGGCGAAGTTGAGTCCCATCGACCCGCCGATCAGTTCGCTGGCGACCAGCGGCGCGGTAAAGGCGATCTGCAGGATCAGGCCCAGCGCCAGGCCGATGATCGCCTCGGCGGCGACCGACAGGATGGTGGGGACCGAGAAGATGACGGGCGGCGGCACGACCGGATGGGCGGCCTGGACCAGAAAGGCGATCGAACCCGCCAGGGCGACGCGCACGGGCAGGGGGATCGACACCGCGCCGAACACGGGCGCGGTGATGAAGGCGGCCCCGATGCGGATCATCAGGAACAGGATCGCCCAAGCCTGCGGCTCGATCGAGAGGCCGAAGCCGAGCATCCTATTTTACGAGATCCGGGATGCGTTCGAACATGCTGACCATGAAGTCGCTGAGCAGCCCGACGATCAGGCTGCCGAAGATCAGGATCGAGACGGCGACGACGATCAGCTTGGGGACGAACGACAGGGTCTGTTCGTTGATCGAGGTCGCGGCCTGGATCATGCCGATGACCAGGCCCGATACGAGCACCGGCAGCAGGATCGGCGTGGCGGCGAGCGCCAGCACCCACATGCTCTGGTTGGCCAGCGTCAGGAAATATTGGGCGTCCATGATGCTCGTGTGCTTCCGTGGGGAGAGGGATTCCCGTGAGCGGCTTATGTGGCGAAAATGGTTAACGAAGGCCTGCTGCGCGGTGCCGGAGCGCGATCCATTCCTCCCCTGGAAGGGGAGGTGGCGCGCGTAGCGCGTCGGAGGGGTGTTACCCTCTCGATGGCGCGACACCCCTCCGTCAGGCCTTCGGCCTGCCACCTCCCCTTACAGGGGAGGAATGCTGGCCGCCCCGCCCGCTACGTCGCGAAACTGTTCGCCAGGCTGCCCATGGTCAGCGCCCAGCCATCGACCAGCACGAACAGCAGCAGCTTGAACGGCAGCGAGATGATCGACGGCGACAACATCATCATGCCCAGCGCCATCAGCACGGTGGCGACCACCAGGTCGATGACGATGAAGGGCAGGAAGATCAGGAAGCCGATCTGGAACGCGGTCTTCAGTTCCGAGGTGACGAAGGCGGGCAGCAGCACGGCATAGGGAATGTCGTTGGGGCTGGCATAGGGGCCGGACTTCGCCATCTCGGCGAACATCGTCACGTCCTTCACCCGCGTCTGCTTGGCCATGAAGGCATGGAGCGGAGCGCCGGCGGCCTTGATCATCTCAGTGCCGGGCAGGCGGCCTTGCGCATAGGGCTCGATCGCGTTCGCGTTGATCTGGCTGATCGTGGGCGCCATGATGAACAGCGACAGGAAGACCGACAGGCCGATCAGCACCTGGTTGGGCGGCGTCTGTTGCAGGCCCAGCGCCTGGCGCAGGATGGCCAGCACGATGACGATCCGGGTAAAGCTGGTCATCATCAGGATGATGCCCGGCAGGATCGTCAGCAGGCCCATGATGATGAGGACCTGGAGCGACAGGCTCAGCGAACCCGAGCCGCCATTATTGCCGCCGCCCAGCTGGCCGAGCGCGCGGTTGACCGCGTCGCCGACACCGGGGGCCGGGGCCGCGGCGGGAGCGGCGGCAGGCGTGGCCTGCGCAAAGGCGGGCATCGCGATGACCAGCGCCAGCAGCAGCGCGAGGACGATCCACAGTGGCTTCAGGCTGCGCTTCGGCCCGCTTTGGCCATGGGCGCGGATCAGCGCGGGGCCGGTGCCCCGGCGGGTCACGGAAATGCTCATTGGTCGAACGTCTTGGGCGCGAAGCGCGACACGAAATCGGCGCGGCGCGGGGTGGTCGGTGGGACGGGCCCCGGCGTTACCGGTGCGGTGCCCTTACCCTCGACCTTGTCGACCAGCTGGACGCCGCCGCGCCCGACCGAGACGAGCAGGTTGCGCCCCTCGAACTCGATGACCGCCAGGCGCAGGCCGGGCGAGATCATCATCGTCTCGCGGACATGGATCAGCCGCGTCGCGGGGCGACCCGGCATCCGGCTTTCCAGACGACGCCAGAGGTAGAGGCAACCGATCATCAGGCCGCAGATCAGCGGCAGCAGCACGGCCAGTTTCAGGACATAGGACCAGAGCATCGCCGGATCAGCCGCGCTTGTCGGGATTGACCAGCTCGGTCAGGCGCACGCCGAACCGATCGCCGACCGTCACCACCTCGCCGCGCCCGATCAGCGTGCCGTTGACCAGCACGTCGAGCAGTTCGTTGGCCTGACGGTCCAACTCGATCACGCTCGATTCGGACAACGCCAGCAGTTCGCGCAGCGACAGCTGGGTCGAGCCGATCTCCACGGTCAGCTTGACATCGACATCCTGGAGCAGCCGGAAATTGGCCGCGACCGATGTGTCGACGGGGAAGCCCCCGGCCATGTCGTTCATTCTTCGAATCCTTCGTGAGCGCGGGCCAGTCCTTCGATGGACCGGTTGAGCGAGGTAAGCTGGACGGCGGCGCGGCCATTGGCGGTGCCGACCGTGCCCATGCCGAGCAGGTCGCCGCCGACCATCACCGGTACTTCCGGGCCGAAACTGATCGGGATCACGTCACCGGTCTTCAGCTCCATCAGGCGGCTGAGCGAAATGACGGGCTCGGCCAGCACCGAACGAACCGGAAAGCGCACCGTCATCACCGCGCGGGTCAGGTCGCCGCGCCAGGCGGGGTCGACCTCGGCCTGCTTGTCGACGACCTTGCCGGTCAGGGCGGAGCCGTGCGGCTTCAACGCGCTGACGGGATAGAGGATGTCGATCATGGTCGGGCGGCGATCGCGTCCGGCGATACCGAAGCGGGTGACGATCATCGCATCGTCGCCCTCGATCCCCGCCAGCATGGCGGGCGAGGCTTCGGGGCGGCGGGCACGGAAGTCGATTCGCGCGAGCGATTCCCAGGCGCCGCGCAAGGGCACGGCCATCATGTCACCCAGCTGGGCCACCATCGCCTCGGCCGCGGGCGAGAATTCGGTGGGCAGGGGTTCGGGCACGCTGCCCGTGCCGCCGAACAGCAGGTCGATCAGCGACATGCTGAACGCACCGTCGATGATGATCAGCGCCTGGGCATCGGCGGTGGTGCCGTTGGGCGAGGTCATCTCCATCGGCATCCACGCGCTCAGGCCGTCGCCGCGCTCGGCCCGGTAATCGGCGAAGCGCTGGACGACCAGCGGCTCCGCCCAGCAGCGCAGCTCGTCGCGAAGCAAGGATTCGAACAGCCCCCGCAGCGTCCGCGCCAGGCGCGCGGACAGATGCTGCATCGTGTGCAGGTCGCCGAACGGATTGAGCTTGGTCGCGCCCAGCGCGCCATGATCGGCGGGCTGTTCGCGATTGCGCTCGCGGCGTTCAACCTGAGGGGCGGCGTTAACCATGCCTCACTGAACAACGAAATTGGTAAAGTAGACGTTAGCGATGCCCCCGAAACCCTCCTTTTGCCGCAAAATCTCGTTGATCGAGTCGACCAGCTTGCGTTGCAGCTGGCGCTTGCCCTCGCTGGAGAAGACCATCTCCTCGTTGGCGTCGCCCAGCGTCATCAGGATCGCCGAGCGGACCGCCAGGTCGTTGGTCTTCAGATTGTTGATGACCGTGTCGTCATAGGGGGTCGAAACGGCCAGCCCCACCTGGATGATATGCACCGAGTCGCGCATGTTCGAGGTGAAGTCCTTGGGCAGCTCATAATAGTTGGACGCATAGCGTTCGCCGCCATCGCCCACCGGGGTCGGCATGCCCTTGTTTTCCTTGGCTTCACCGCCGCCTTCGCCGTGACCGCCCTCGCCGCCACCTTCGCCGCCGCCATGGCCGCCTTCGCCGCCTTCACCCTCGGCACCGGCGCGCTTCTGCTCGGACTTCGGGACCAGCTTGGGGCCGGGATGCTTGGCCTCGGCCTCGGCCTCGCCATTGTCTTCCTTGGCATGGCCGCCGCCGATCAGGCCGGAATTGGCCGCATACAGCCCGGCCCCCACGCCCCCGCCCAGCAGGACGAGCACGCCGACCACCATCACGATGATCTTGCCCAGCTTGCCCTTCTTCTTGGGCGCCTTTTCGTCGGTTTCCTTCGCGTCACTCATGGTTCAATCCTCAGGCGATTCGGGTGGAGGCGGCGGCGGAATCTCCGGCGTCGCTGGAAGCGGTGGTGCTGTTGAAAGCCGGGCGGGTGGGCAGCACGGGATCGGGGCGGCGCGGTGGCGCCTGTCGATCGCCGCCCGCGCCGGACTGGCCCAGATCGACCGCCGTCTGGCCCAGCCGCATGCCCTTGTCCTCGGCCAGACGCGCCAGCGTCGGCTGGGCATCGGCGAGCATGGTCGCGGTCTGCGCCTGATCGGCGGTGAAGTGGATATGGGTCGTGCCGCCTTCCTGGCTGACCTTCACCGCAATGCCGCCGAGCGCGTCGGGCGACAGCTGGATGCGGGTATCGGCGGTGGCGGCGTCTTCGCGCATCCGGTCGATCCGGTCGATCATGTCTTGCGGCCAATGCGCCTGCGTCATGTCGAGCGGGGCCTGCTCCGCCCCCGATGTCGCGGTCACCGGCATCGCGGTCAGCGAATCGGCGCGGGTCAGCGTCGCGGGATCGACCGACAGCGCGGCCTCGTCCTTGCGGCGATCCGTGCGTGAGTCGCCGCCGCTCTGCTCGCTGCGCAGCGAAAGGCCGAACAGCTGGGCGGCGGATGCGGTCTGGCCTGGCTGCATCGTCGGGGCAGGGGCCTCGGCGGGCAGGGGCGCGACGACCGGCGCGGACGCGCTCGTCGCGGTAAAGCGGCTGGGTATGTCCTGCCGCCTCGGTGCGGACGCTGCGCCATCGGATGACAGGGTGACGGGTGCGGTGTCGACCGGCGTCGTCGATGCGGATGCGTCGGCGCGGCTGGCGAGCGGGACGGCCGTGCTGGTGTCGCGAGCGGTCGTGGTGGCTTGCGCAGCGGCGGGGATGGCCAGTGGAACGTCCGAACCCGTGTCGCCAGTGGTCGCAGCCGTCATGGCGGGCGGGACCGGCATCGTCCCCTTCGTCGAATCGGGCGTGGCCGTCGTCGTCAGGGTCGCGGAGCTGGTTGTTGCGGACGTGCGAGCGTCGGGCAGGGTCGGCATTGCCGCCAGAAGCGTGGTGATCGGTGCGGCCGACGCGCCCGTCGTCGTGACCGGTGCCGCAACGGGTTCGGGCTGGGCAAGCGGCAGGGTCGGAATCGCGAACGGCATCCCCGGCAAGGCGACGGCATCGCTCGGCAACTCCTTGCCGTCCTTTTCCGTCGTGCTGCCGTCCTCGCCCGCGCCGTCGTCCTTCGTCTTGGACTGGCCATCGCCGGTGCCCGTGGCGGTCGTATCCGCCGCGCCCGGCATCATGGCGAAGAGCATCGCGAAGGCGGAGGCCATGGGATCGCCCGCGCCGGCCCCTGCTGCCGAGCGGGCAGAGGCGGTGCCGGAGGGCGTGGTCGAGGAGATGGAAGACATCATGACACGTCTGTCAGCAAGGATCGTGCCGATTGCGCCGACCACCGCCGCTGGCCGGCATATCCTCCAGCGCGCGCATTTCCGCGCGGATCGCGGCGATCCGCGCGCGGTCGATCAGCTTTTCGACGGCGGTCTGGTCGCGCTTGGCGGACTTGGTCTGTTCGTTCGCCTGGGCGGCACGCTGCTCGGCGGCGTGGACGCGCGCGGTCGCGGCATCGGCCGATTCGAGCAGCCGGTGGCGGAAATGCGCATTCGCCATCAGCGACGCCGCCGATGCGGTCGCCGCCGGGGTCGGCGACACCGCCTCGATCAGCTGGCCGATGCGTTGGGACAGCTGGTGCTCGGTCGCGACACGCTCCTGCGCGCGCGCTTCCTCGGCCAGGGTCAAATTGAGTTGCAACGTGCGGACCCGGTGAAGCCGGGCCAGCATCGTCTGTTGCCGGGATGCCATTCATGTCCCCCCTTGGAACGGGTCAGCCCAGCGGCTGACCGAAAATGCCCACCAGTTCCTCGACCGCATTGTCGAGCGGCACGACCTCGTCGGCGTCCTGCCGGATATATTCCATCACCGCCGGGTGGCAGGCGATGGCGGCGTCGATCGCGGCATCCGCGCCCGCGCGATACGCGCCCATCAGGACGAGATCGCGATTCTCCTCATAGGTCGCCAAATGACGGCGCAGCGTCCGCGCCGCCTGCGCATGCGGGCGGCCGACAATGTCGGTCATCACGCGGCTGACCGAGGGGCCGATGTCGATCGCCGGATAGACGCCGCGCTCGGCCAGATGGCGGTTGAGCACGATATGCCCGTCCAGGATCGAGCGCGCCGAGTCGACCACCGGATCATTGCCGTCGTCGCCGTCCGCCAGCACCGTATAGATGGCGGTGATCGATCCGGTCCCATGTGCATCGGCACCCGCCCGCTCGATCAGATTGGGCAGCATCGCGATGGCGGACGGCGGATAGCCGCGCGCCGAGGCTGGTTCACCCAGCGCCAGCCCGATCTCGCGCCCTGCATGGGCCACGCGGGTCAGCGAATCCATGATGAGCAGGACCTTCTTGCCCTCGGCGCGGAACGCTTCGGCAATGGCGGTGGCGCGCAAGGCCCCGCGGATACGCAGCACCGGCGAGTGGTTGGCGGGCACCGCGACCACGACCGAGCGTGCCCGCGCCGCGCCCGCGACCTTGGTTTCCAGGAAGTCGGCGACTTCGCGACTACGCTCGCCGATCAGGCCGATGACGATGACATCGGCGCGTGCCGCGCGGACCATCATGCCCAGCAGCACCGACTTGCCGACGCCCGACCCCGCCATGATGCCGACGCGCTGGCCCTGGCCGATGGTGAGAAGCCCGTTGATCGCGCGCACGCCGACATCGAGCGGCTCCAGCACACGACCCCGGTCGAGCGGCGACTGCATCTTGCCCGCCAGCGGCCAGTGGCTCGCACCGCGGATGGGGCCGAGGCCGTCGATCGGCTTGCCCGAACCGTCGACCACGCGGCCGAGCATGGCCTCGCCCACTTCCGCCTCACCCGGAGGGCCAAGCGGGCGCACCGGCGCGCGCGGGAGCAGGGGGGCAGGGCCGCCCAGATTCATCATCAGCGTGCGGCCGTTGCGGAAACCGATCACCTCGGCCTCGACGCAGTGGCCGTCCTTTTCTCCGATCGCGCAGACCGTGCCGACCGGCAGCGACAGGCCGACGGCCTCCATGAGCAGACCGTCATAGGAGGCGAGCCGCCCCGCCACCATGGGACGCGGCGCGAAATCCGCCTGGGCCAGCGTTTCCAGATAATCGGTCGTGAAACGGTTCAGCATTGGGGAACGGGCACCTTGTCGATCGCGGCGGCGAGCTGGTCGAGCCACAGCGAGGGACCGTCCTCGATGATGGTCGAGGCGCTTTCGAGGACGAAGCCGCCGCGCTCCACATTCGGATCGCCGACGGGGAAGACGGTTTGCGGCAGGCGCTCGGTCAGCAGCGCGACATCGTCCGGATGGACGCGCAGCATCGCGGCTTCCTTGGCATCGGACAGCAGGTCGATCGCCGCCTCGATCCGGCCGGTCAGCCGATCGGCATCGACGCCGATCTCGCCCACCAGCTTGCCGACCAGCATCAGCACGGTCTGGCGTAGCTGTTCGGCCATCGCCTGGCGATCGATACGCGCGGACAGGGCCTCGGTGATCGACGTGACCATCTGGCCGTCGCGCGCTTCGGCCTCGGCCTGTGCCTGGAACTGCCGGGCGGCCGCAGCCAGCCCTTCGGCATAGCCCTCGGCATGGCCGGAGGCGTGCGCGGCGGTGATCGGATCGACCGCCGGTTCGGCGACATCCTCGCACGCGGCAAAGGGGTCCCAGCCCTGGGTCGGATCGTGATCGCGGCTTGCGGGGTGGAAATGACGTGGGTGGCCGGGTGCGGCGTCGTCGGCCGCCGTCGCGCCCAGGCCGCCGGTCGGCGCCTGGGGGCGAAACGAGATCGGCCCCGATCCCAGGTCGATATTGAGACCCGGCACGCCCGATGGCGCAAAGCCACCCGGCGGCGCAAAGGCCTGTTGCAGTGCTGCCGCTGCGGCGTTCTGCCGGGCGGAGAAGCCAGCGACGAAATCAGACATAATCGTCCTCGCCTCCGCCCATCATGATGGTGCCTTCCTTGGCGAGGTTGCGGGCGGTGGTGATCATCGCCTTCTGCGCTTCGAGCACTTCGGACAGCTTCATGGGGCCGCGCGATTCGATCTCGTCGCGGATACCGGCCGCCGCACGCGCCGACATGCAGCCCAGGAAGCGTTCGCGTGCGCTCTCTTCCGCGCCCTTGAGCGCGCGGGTGAGGACTTCGCCATCGACATTGCGGATGAGCGTGCCGAGATTCTTGTCGTCCATGTCGAGCAGATTGTCGAAGATGAACAGCGCTTCCTCGATCTGCTTGGCGACGTCGCGGTCGATCTTGAACAGCTTGGGCATGACCCGCTGCTCGGTCGCCTTGCGGGCGCTCGACAGGATCTTGGCCGCCTCGCGCGAACCGCCCATCGCCAGACCCTGGCCGCTGCTGCCGCCTTCGCTCCAGCGCTTGAGCACGCCGTTCAGCGTCTCGATCGCCTGCGGCGTCACCGGACCCAGCCGGGCGACACGGTGCAGGATGTCGGGCTGCATCGCATCGGGCAGCGATTCCAGCACCTTGCCTGCAACGGCGGGATCGCAATTGGCGATCAGGACCGCGCCGATCTGCGGATGTTCCTTCTCGACGATCTTGGCGATGTCGGAAGGGTCGAGCCAGCCGAGCATCTCGATCTCGCACTGCGCCTCGGTGGGCACGATACGCGACAGCACGCTGCCGGCACGTTCGGGACCGAGCGCGCGGTTCATCAGATTCTCGACCATCGGCTTGGGCTGGAACGCGATCGAGGAGCGGGCGCGGGCGCAGCCGACGAAATCGTCGAGCACGAAGCCGACATCCTGCTCGCTGACATCGGCGATCGAATACATCGCCTTGCCCAGTTCGCGGACCTCGTCCGGGTCCAGCTTCTGCAGGATGGCGGCGGCCTCTTCCTCACCGACCAGCATCATCAGGACGGCGGCGCGTTCGACTCCGGAATAGACGCGCCCCTCTTCGGCGGTGGCCATTATTGCTGCGCCTCCGAGCGGATCATGTCGCGCACCGCAAGTGCGGCGCGGCCCGGATTGTCACGGGTGAAGCCGCGCACCTTGGTGATCCGTTCGTTGAAATTGTTGGTGTCTTCGATCTCGTCGAGCGTCACGGCGGGTGCCTGGCTGCCGATCATGCCGGGCATGGGCTGACCATCCGCGCCGACCCACATGGGCTGGCCATCGGCACCGATCCGCACGGGCTGGCCGTCCGGGCCGATCACCGGCTGGCCGTCCGCGCCCATCAGGACATTGCCCACGCCTTCGCCCGCCCCGTCGGCGGCCCCCATGGGCAGCGCCTTGGCCGCGTCGGCTGCGTCCTTCTTCTTCGACATCGCCTTCACCAGCGGACGCACGCCCAGCAGCAGGACGAGGAGCGCGATGACCAGCGCCGTCGCATTGCGCGCGACGATGGGCAGCCAGCTATTGTCGTACCAGGCACGCTTCTCGTCGACGCCTGTATCGGCGAACTTGCGGCTGATGACGGTGACATTGTCGTTGCGCTGCTGATCGAAGCCGACCGCCGACTTCACCAGGTCGGAAATCTGGGTGATCTCCATCTGGCTGCGCTTGCCGGTGGCGGGGTCGCGCAGCAGGACGGCGACGGTCAGCCGCTTGATCGAACCCGGCGCGGCGCGGGTCACCGACACTTCCTTGTTCAGGTCATAGGCGCGCTGGAAGGCGTCGGACTGCTTTTCCGGGTTCAGGCCCGGACCACCGGCAACCGGCTTGCCATCGGCGGGCGGCGCACCGCTCGCACCATTGGCGGCCTGCGGCTGTTGCAGCGTGCTGGCGGGCGGCGGCGTGTTGGACAGCGCGCCGGGAATGCCGCCGGGGGTGGTCGGGTCCTTCTGGTTGCCGGTCCAGTTGCCGGTTTCGGCGCGCAGCGCCCCGTCCTTGTCATAGCGTTCGCGGGTCGCGCTGGTTTCGTCCAGATTGACCTCGGTCTGCACCTCGGCGGTGAAGTTGCCCGCGCCGACCAGCGGGGTCAGCAGCTGGATCAGCTGGGTGCGGTACTTCTCCTCCAGGCGGCGCTGGAATTCGATGCGGCGATCGTCGCCGTTCGCGCCCTCGGCACCCTTTTTGGACAGCAGGCCGCCCATCTGGTCGACCACGGTCACGTCCTCGGGCTTCATGCCGGGCACCGACGAGGCGACGAGGTTGACGATCGACTGGACCTGCGATTCCGACAGCGAGCGCCCGGCATTGAGCTTCAGCACCACCGAGGCGGAGGGCGAGGACTTGTCGCGGATGAAGGGCGAGGCATCGGGCGTGGCGAGGTGCACGCGCGCCTCTGCCACCGCGTCGATCTCCTCGATCGAGCGCGCCAGTTCGCTCTCGCGCGCCTGGCGAAGGCGTTCGCCCTCGACCGCGCGGCTGACGCCCATCGGCAACTGGTCGAGGATGGCGTAACCGCCGGGTGCCTGTTTGGGGAGCCCTTGGCCCGCCAGCAGCATTCGCGCCCTGGAATAATCCTCTTCGTTGACGGTCAGCGCGCCGGTGCCGTCGTTGATCTTGCTCTTGATGTTCGCGGCCGACAGCGCGGTCGTCACCGCCTGCTTGTCCGCGTCCGACAGATTGTCGAACAGCGTCTTTTGCGGCGGGCTGGACAGCGCCATCCAGGCGAGCGCGGCGGCGGCGACCAGTCCGATCAGCAGCGCCATGGGCGCGGAGCGACGGACGGCGGGCTGTGCCATCACCGATTTGATCTGGCGAAGCGGGTTGGCGAACTTTTCCGGCAAAGGCGGCAGGGCCGGTGCGGGATTGGTCGATGCGGGGGTGAGGGCAGTGCTCATCTTACACCGGCATGCTCATGATGTCCTTATAGGCGGACAGGAGTTTGTTACGGACTTGCAAGGTCGCCTCGAACCCGACCGATGCCTGCTGGCGGGCCATCATCACTTTCGCGATGTCGACGGTTTCACCACGTTCATAGGATTCGGACAGGCGGGCGGCCTGCTGCTGGCCTTCGTTCACGCCCTTCAGCGCGGACTCCAGCGTATCGGCAAAGCTGGTCGGCGACGCGACCGGCTGAGTCTGGGCGGCCTGTGCCGCTTGGGTGGCACCGGCCTGGCTTGCCGCCTTGAGCGCTTGATTGCGTTCCAGGATCTGGGCGCGGAGCGCCATCACCCGGTCGACGCTCATTGCGCCGCCGACACCGCCGACGCTCATGCCATCACGGCCCGGCTAGACGGGCGGATGATCTCTTCACCCTGTTCGCGCGCCTTGGCGAGACGGTAGCGCAGGGTGCGCTCCGAAATGCCGAGGCGCTTGGCGGTCTCGACCCGGTTGCCGCCGCAGGCTGCCAGCATCTCGCGGATCGCGGCGAACTCGCTCATCTGCACGACCTTGCCGAGCGTCGCTTCCGCGGTCGTCACGGTCAGCGGCTCGTCGTCCAGGTCGTTGGCGATCATCGGACGGTCGAACACGATATGCTCGGGCTCGATCGTCGCGCCACCGGCAAAGAGCAGCGCGCGCTGGATGACGTTTTCCAGCTCGCGGACATTGCCGGGCCAGTTGTGCTTGGCGAGCTTGTCGATCGCCATCGCGCTCGGCCACGGAATGACGGTGCGGCCGGCGGCGTGGCGCAGGATCATCGTCGCGGCGAGCGCGGGGATGTCCAGGCGACGCTCGGCCAGCGCCTTGGTGGTCAGCGGGAAGACCGACAGGCGATAGTACAAGTCGGCGCGGAACCGGCCCGCCGCCACTTCGGCCTGAAGATCGCGGTTGGCGCAGGCGATGACGCGGACATCGACCGACTGCGGCATCGACGCGCCGAGCGGGATCACCTCGCGCTCCTGCAGCACGCGGAGCAGCTTGGCCTGGAGCTGGAGCGGCATCTCGGCAATCTCGTCGAGGAGCAGCGTGCCGCCATCGGCCGCGCGGAAGAAGCCTTCGCCCGCCTGCGCCGCGCCGGTGAACGCGCCCTTCTGGTGACCGAAGAGCAACGCCTCCAGCATCGATTCGGGCAGGGCCGCACAGTTGATCGCGACGAACGGCTTGTTGGTGCGGGCCGATTGCGCATGGATGGCGCGGGCGACGACTTCCTTGCCGGTGCCGGTCGGGCCGTTGATGAGGACGGTGATGTCCGACTGGGCGACCCGCTCGGCCAGCGTGAAGAGCGCCAGGCTCTCCGGGTCGGCGGCGGTCGGCATGGCCGATCCGGCCAGCAGCGCGCGGACGAAGCTGTTGCCCACGCCTGCTTCGGCGGAGGAATAGGTCACCGTCGCGGGATGGCCACCCAGTGCGGGGATGATGGCGGGGACCGGGCCGTCGGTGACGACGACGGTGCGCGCCGGATGCTCGATCACGTCGCCCTCGGTGACGAGGAACAGGTCGCCTGCCTGCGGGGCGGCGCCCTGCTCGGCAATGGCCATGCCCTGGGCCCGCAACCCGGAAATCAGCGCATATTTCTGCTTAACGAGCGCAGCGGAGGGATGAATCGACGACATGTGACGTGGAGTCCTTTCGTGACTCCGCAATGGGCCTTGTTTGGTAAAACCGTGGTTAATGCGGCAACGGCAGCGGCAAGTTTTTTCCGGGCGCGACGCGCGCCCGTATGTGAGCGGGCGTCGCCCGGCCGCGCGCGCGACCGTTCCGGCAATACCGGCAAGCGCTCCGGCAAAAATTTGCATGGCTTCGGCTAAAACCTGCCGGAAAGCGGCCGTTACTCCACTTGGCGGCTCGGTGGTCCAGAGGGGACACAGACGGATCGCCGAGCAGATTTGGAGACAACACATGACCGTTATTGCAAGCAATATCAGTGCTTTGCGTGCTACCTCGGCGTCGACCTCGGCCTCGCTGGCGCTCAGCACCTCGATGGAGCGTCTGTCGACCGGCCAGCGCATCAACTCGGCAAAGGACGACGCGGCCGGTCTGGCCATCGCCGGTTCGATGACTTCGCAGATCAAGGGCATGGCGCAGGGCATCCGCAACGCGAATGACGGCATCTCGATGGCGCAGACGGCGGAAGGTGCGCTGAACGAAGTCAGCAACATGCTGCAGCGGATGCGCGAACTGAAGGTCCAGTCGTCGAACGGCACCTATTCCGACGCGGATAAGGCAAACATCACCAACGAGCAGACGACGCTGGCCGCGCAGATCAAGTCGGTGGTGAACAATACCAAGTTCAACGGTAAGGCGCTTTTCAATGCTGCCTCAACTGTTTCGATCCAGACCGGCGCGACGACGAGCGACACGGTCAGCATCGGCCTGCGCGATCTGACCGCGACCTATGGCGCCGGTCCGCCCGTCGTTGGTTCGAAGCTGAATGTGATCGTCGACTTTGCCGCAGCGGATACCGCCGCACTGAAGTCGTCGGGTGATACTCTGGGCAGCTATGATGATGCGATCGCCGACGTGTCGTCGATCCGTGCAGGCTTGGGTGCGGTGCAGAACCGGCTTCAGTCGGCGGTCAACAGCGCGACCTCGAACATGACCAACCTGGCCGAAGCGCGCAGCCGCATTCAGGATACGGACTTTTCGGAAGAAACCACCGCGCTCGCCAAGGCGCAGATCCTGAGCCAGGCGTCCACCGCGATGCTGAGCCAGGCCAACCAGTCGCAGCAGGGCGTGCTGAAGCTCCTCGGCTAATCGCCCTGGGCGAGTGCCGACCGCGGTTTTCCCCTCGGTCGCGGAAGGTGGACCCCCCGATGCCTTATAATAAGGTGTCGGGGGGCTCCGCCCGAAAAAATGCGCCCATTTGACTTTTTTCTCTAAAGCACGGTTCCAAGCGGTCGTTACCCGTCTTGGCAGCTCGACCTTCGCCTTGGGGGCGGCGGAGAGCTCCGGCTTTGGAGAACGACCATGACGGTTATCGCCAGTAATATTTCGGCGTTACGCGCATCGAGCGCCAACGGCGCCGCATCGGAAGCGCTGAACGTATCGATGCAGCGCCTGTCCACCGGCAAGCGAATCAATTCCGCGAAGGACGACGCCGCAGGCCTCGCCATCGCTGCGTCGATGACCTCGCAGGTCCGCGGCATGAACCAGGGTATCCGCAACGCCAATGACGGCATCTCGATGGCGCAGACCGCCGAAGGTGCGCTGGACGAAGTGAGCAATATGCTCCAGCGGATGCGCGAACTGCAGGTTCAGAAGCTGAACGGCATCTATTCGACCAACGACAAGCTCAACATTGCCTCCGAGCAAAAGGCACTGGCGAATCAGGTGTCGAACATCCTGTTCAATACCCAGTTTAACGGCCAGAAGCTGTTGGACGGTACCGCTGGCGCATCCGGCGTTGTCTCCATTCAGGCTGGTGCCAACGTGAACGACGCGATCAAGATGACGTTCGGCGACTTGACCACCGATGCCGACATTACCAACGCGGTTGCGGTCAACTCGGATGGAAGCAGCGCGGATATTGCTTCGGGCGTCACGCTGGACAAGTTCGATAAAGCCATCGGCAAGGTCGCCAACACCCGTGCAGGCCTCGGTGCCACGCAGAACCGGCTCCAGTCGGCGGTCAACAACCTGACCTCGAACGTCACCAACCTGACGGATGCGCGCAGCCGCATCGAGGACACCGATTTCTCGGCGGAAACCACCGCGCTCGCCAAGGCTCAGATCCTGAGCCAAGCGTCGACCGCGATGTTGAGCCAGGCCAACCAGTCGCAGCAGGGCGTGCTCAAGCTGCTCGGCCAGTAATTCCCGGTTCCTGAGCGCCCCGGCACCGCGCCCCCACTCGGGTGGCGGGGCCGACCGGTCGCGAGATCCTCACGGACCGGTTCGCAGGACAAACCCCGGCGGCAGTCATGCCGCCGGGGTTTACTTGCGTCGACTCACTCGGCGCGCAACACCAGGGCAGGCGGGGTTCGCCCCGCACGCCAGGCGGGATAGAGGCTGGCCAGCACCGCCCCTGCCAGCACGCTCATGGCGATCACCGCCAGCTCGGTGTGCGAAATCCCGATCGGCAATGACAGGAACACGTCCCATTCGGCCTGCCGCGCCGGGGACAGATGGCGCACGGCCGCGACGATCGCGGCCCGCTGCGTCAGCAGGGCGGCGGCCAGCGACAGGCCGATCCCCGCCCCGATCAGCGCGATGATGCTCCCCACCGTGGCGAAGATGCGCATGATACTGCGCGAGGATACGCCCATCGTGCGCAGGATCGCGATCTCGCGCCGCTTGGCCCGCGCGAGCAGGGTCATCGACGACAGGATGTTGAACAGCGCGACCAGCGTGACCAGCCCGACCGCGATCGTCATGCCGATCTTTTCAGTGACGAGCGCGGCGAGCAGCGCGCGATTCGCCTGTTGCCAACTGGTGATCGGATAGCCCGGCCCCAATTGCCGCCGGATCGCCGCGGTCACCGCCGCTTCCCGATCGGCCGCGGTCAGCACCACCGCGATCCGGCGGGTGACGACCGAATTATCCTGCAGAATGGGCAGCGAATCGAGTGGGGCGAACAGCGTCACCTGGTCGCTGCTCGTGTCATCATCCGGGTAAAAGGCCGCGACGCGCGCCGGGGTCAGGTCGAGCGACAGGGTCTGATCGGGGCCGACACGGACTCGGCCGATCGCGATCCGGTCACCCGGAAACAGCCCCAGTTGCAGCGCGGCATTCTGGCCGATCGCCACGGCGCTGGTCGGGTCGGGGCTATGCGCCAGGGCCGAGCGCATCGTCGGCACGAGTCTATAGAGTGTCTGCGGGTCGCGGCCCTGGAGTTTGACGGGCGTGATCCGGCCGTCGATCGACAGCCCGGCGGTGATTTCGCGAATCGGCTCGGTACGCGCGACGCCGGGAATCCGGGCGATCACGGCGGCGACCTGCGCCTCGGTCAGCCTGGCGCCTGCGGGCACGGTGACGCTGAGATGCCCGTCGACCGGCGCGACGCTGTCGGCCAGCTTGGTCTGCGCGCCATTCATGACCGCGACGACCAGCACCAGTGCGGCGACGCCGATCATGACGCCGGTACAGCCGATCGCCGCGACGAGCAGCACCAGCCGCCCGCCCGCACCCGGCCACAGATAGCGCGCGATCAGATGGCGTTCATGGCGTGCGAACATGGGCTCCCCCGGTCAATCGGGGAAGCGCTTAGAGCAAGTTGGGGCGATCGGGAAAGCCACCCATTCCTCCCCTGTAAGGGGAGGGGGACCAGCGAAGCTGGTGGAGGGGTGTCCCGCTATCGAGAGGGCGACACCCCTCCGTCAGGCCTTCAGCCTGCCACCTCCCCTTGCAGGGGAGGAATCAATTCAACGCTGGCTGGCCAGCGCTTTTTTCAACCGGGCATGGGCCGCGCTCTTGATCTGGCAGACGCGCGCCGCGC
The DNA here is from genome assembly GCF_034659795.1 of Sphingomonas fuzhouensis. NCBI lineage: Bacteria > Pseudomonadati > Pseudomonadota > Alphaproteobacteria > Sphingomonadales > Sphingomonadaceae > Sphingomonas > Sphingomonas fuzhouensis. The sequence goes on along the minus strand of NZ_JAXSQY010000003.1, from coordinate 285,128 downwards.
CGACGCCCAGCACCTGGCCAATTTCCTCCAGGTTGAGTTCCTCGACATAATAAAGCTGGATCACCATCGCCTCGCGCTCGGGCAGGGCGGTGATGGCGGCGATCAGCGCGTCGCGCAGGTCGCTTTCGGCCAGCTGTTCGAAGGCGTCGGGCGTGTCGTCGGCGAACCAGGGCAGATCGTCCGAATAGACATCGTCGATCGCCTCCATCCGCACGGCCTCGGCGGTCTTATAGTCGGCGCGTAGCCGCTCGACCGTGATGCCCAGCTTTTCGGCGACCGCCTCGTCAGCCGGGATTTGACCCCCGGTCTGCGACAGGGCGTTGACCGCCTCGTGATATTGGCGGCGGCGACGCATCGCGCCGCGCGTCGTCGTCGCCTGACGCCGAAGCTCGTCGATCATCGCGCCGCGCAGGCGCGACTTCAGATAATGGCCGAACTCGACGCCACGCTCCTCGAACGAGGCGGCGGCCTCGACCAGGGCGACCAGGCCGACCTGGACCAGATCCTCGACCTCGATCATGCTCGACATCGACCCATGCACATGCCACGCGATCCGGCGGACCAGCGGCAGATGCTGGCGGATGATCGCATTGGCATCGGCGCCGGGGACGCCCGCACGGCGCGGCGCCGGGCGATAGGTCAGCGGTCGATCGACGGCCGTGGGATTGGCCAGGGCGGGATCGAAATTTACCGGGTTGAAGCTCTGCGCGTCCATGAACGCGCCGCTCAGGGGATGTGCGCTCATGCGGCCAACGCCTGTTGCTGGTGATGATGGGGAGAGCCGATGACGGCGACGACTTCGACGGCCTTGTCCTCGGGCACTTCAAAGAAGGAGAGGACGGGGGTGTCGGGCAGGCAGGTGCGGACCAGCTTGCGCATCGCGATGCGCACGCCCGGTTGGACGACCAGCGCGAAGGGCTTGGCCTCGGCGATCAGCGGCTGGGCGGCTTGGGTCAGCGCCTCGGTGATGCGACGGCCCAGATCGGGTTCGATCACATGGCGGCGTGCGGTGTCGGCGCGCATGGCCTGGCCCAGCAGCCCTTCGAGCTGACCGTCCAGCGTCATGACGCGCAGCGGTTCGCGCATCCCGCACAGCTTCTGGATGATGAGCGCGCCCAGCTGCGGCCGGATCAGCTCGACGATCTCTTCGGCGTCGAGCGTCTTCTGGGCCGCCACGGCGATCGCGCTGGCGATGCGGCGGAACTCCTTCAAGGTGATATTCTCCGAAAGAAGGCCCTTGAGAACCTGGGTCAGGGTGGTGAGCGGCAAGGGGTTTGGGCTGAGCGAGGCGGCGAGTTGCGCGGCGCGCTCCTTCAGCCCGTCGAGCAGCGACTGGACCTCGTCGGGGCCGAGCAGCTCGGCGGCGTTCGAGGACAGGATGTGGTTCAGGTGCGTCGCCATGACGGTGCCCGGATCGACGACCAGATAGCCCATGCCGGTGGCGGCATCGGCGTCGCCCTTCAGAATCCAGGTGGCGGGCAGGCCGAAGGTCGGGTCCTTGACCGGCTTGCCGCTGAGCGAGCCGAACGCCTGGCCGGTGTCGAGCGCCAGCATCTCGTCGGGCGACACCTGATCCTCGGCGGCGACGACGCCGTTGATGAGGATGCGATAGCTATAGGGCGCCAGGTTGATGTCGTCGCGGACGCGGGCTTGCGGCACGACGAAGCCGAGATCCTTGGACAGCTGGCGACGGACGCCGGTGATGCGGGCCATCAGCGGCGCACCGCGACGCTCGTCGACCAGCGGCACCAGGCCGTAGCCGATGTCGATATGCACCTGCATCCCGTCGATGACCTCGTCCCAGCCGATGCGCGACGGATCGACCGGTTCGGCGGCGGGGGGCGGGGGGACGGGGACCGGGCGCTTCTCGATCTGGCGCAGCTTCCAGGCGGTGAACCCGGCGATACCGGCGGCGGGCAGCAGCACCAGATGCGGCATGCCGGGCAGGACGCCCAGCAGGCCCAGGATCGCGGCGACCGGAATCCAGGTCTTGGACGCGCCGAACTGCGACCCGATCTGGCCCGCCAGATCCTTGTCGGACGACACGCGCGTCACAATGGCGGCGGCGGCGATCGACAGCATCAGCGACGGCAACTGCGCGACCAGCGCGTCGCCGATGGCGAGCAGGATATAGGTCTTGGCCGCGTCGGCGATGCCCATGCCATGGCTGACCGGACCCAGGATCAGGCCGCCGATGACATTGGCCGCCAGGATCAGCATGGCGGCGACCGCATCGCCCTTCACGAACTTGGACGAACCGTCCATCGAGCCGTAGAAATCGGCCTCGGTCGACACCTCGACGCGGCGCGCCTTGGCCTGGTCCGGCGTGATCAGACCGGCGTTCAGATCGGCGTCGATCGCCATCTGCTTGCCGGGCAGCGCGTCCAGGGTGAAGCGGGCGGACACTTCCGACACGCGGCCTGCGCCCTTGGTCACGACGATCAGGTTGATGATCATCAGGATCGCGAAGACGAAGAGGCCCACGACATAGTCGCCGCCGATCAGGAAGGTGCCGAACGCCTCGATGACGTGACCCGCCGCGCTCTCGCCCTCATGGCCATGGACCAGCACGATGCGGGTCGAGGCGACGTTCAGGCCCAGGCGGAACAGGGTCGCGAACAGGAGGACGGTCGGGAAGGCCGAGAAGTCGAGCGGCTTTTCGGCGTTCAGCGCGACCATCAGCACGGCCAGGCTGATCGCGATGTTGGCGACGAAGAAGATGTCGAGCAGCGCCGGCGGGATCGGCACGACCATGACCAGCACCAGCAGCAGGATCGCGGCGGGCAGGGCCATGGTACGGCCGCTGGAGAAGAGCTTGCCCATCGCTTAGCCACCCATCCGTGCGAGCATCATATAGGCGAGGCGCGCATGATCGGGCTTGGGCCGCAGCACGCTGTCGCCGGTGGTGTTTCCACGCATGCCCAGCTGGTTCATGGTGCTGTTGGCCCAGGCGATCGCATCGGCGGCGCTTTCATTGTTGCCGGTGACGACGGTCGCCTCGCCATTGGTGCCGGACAGGGCAAAGGCCTGGGCGGCGAATTGCAGATTGGCGGCGCGCGTCTCGTCGCTATCCGCCTGGGTTCCGGCCAGCTTGGCGGAAAAGCGGTCGTAAATGTCCGAGAGCGAACGCGGCTGACCGTTCGAGGCGTAGAAGACCGAACGGTTGGCACGCGCGGCGGCGGGGAAGAGCGCGGCACCGCTGGCCTGCGGGTTGCTGGCCATGGTGCCCAGGAACTTGGTCGCGCCGCCCAGACCCAGGAAATGCGCCATGTACAGGTCGGTGCCATTGGCGTCGCGGCCCAGCGTCGATTCCAGCGCGGCCTTGTTGTCCGAGGCATGTTCGGCCGCCATCAGCGAGGCGGCGGTGGGGTCGTTGCGCAGGCCCATCACGGCCGAGCGCGCGCCGCCGGAGACATAATAGCGTCCGCCCGACTGGCCGATCGCATCGGCGGCCCAGCCCAGGCCATGTTCGGCGCCGTGCTTCTTCACGACCGCCAGCCAGCTCTGCTCGACGAACTGGTACAGTCCCGAGGCCGAGGAGGTGCCCGCGCGGGCATTGGCGTTCAGGCCGGATTCCAGCTTCGCCTGGCCGAGCAGATAGCCGAAATCGACGCCCGTGCGGCTGGATGCCAGCGCGATGGCCGATTGGATTCTGGCGTGGGAGACGGGTTGGACGGTCATGCTGTATCAGAAAAGCCTTTGTTCGGGCTCTACACAGCAAGGGGCGTGCCAATTTCTGACGGTGCCGACAGATGTGCGACATGAATCGGCGCGGGGCACAAAAAAAGCCCGGAAAACCGGGCTCTTGTCGATCTGGGGTTTCAGGTATGGCCAGGGGGGCTGCCGCCATTGCCGCTGCCGATCCGGCAAAGCGGCAACGCGTTGCCGCCCGGCAAGCGGCAATCAGGCATAGGCGCGCATGGCGGGGCGATAGCCCATGCCGGAGTCCCCGGTCAGCGTCTGCAACCGGCGGCGGACATTGGCCGCCATCAGGTTGACATAGATGCGGCAGGTCTCGTTCAGGCGATTGGCCTCGTCGGCCAACTCGCGCAGTTCGGGGCCCGCAGGGCCGGTGCCGAGGGCAGCGACCTCTTCGATCGCGGCCAGCTTGTCGGTGGTCGCGCGTTCCAGCGCGGCGACGTCGTTGACCTTCAGTGCCGCGATTTCGCGATGAAGGGCCTCGATGACCCGGATCAGAGCGTCACGGCGCGTCATTTACCATTCCAATCGAGCTTCAGCGCAATCATCTGGTCGGCGATGGTCGCCGGCAGGATCGGAAAATCGCCATTGGCGATGGCCTTCTTGATCTGGGCGACACGATCCACATCGACCGGCGGTTGCGCGGCCAAGGTGCGGGCCATGTTACTGACGCCGCTCATCTCGTTGTTCGCCTTGACCGGGGCTTGCGCGGTCTGGGTGGTGCCAGCGAGCGCGTTGGGACGCGCCACGGCGGCGACCCGCCCGACCCTCGCTTCCCCGGCACTCAGCCTTGTTACATCCACCATGCCCGCACCCTCTGGTTCCGCTGACATGAGGTATAACGGCCGAGCGCCCGTATTCTTTAGCGGGAATTTACGCTCCCTGTCGGGATTTTCATGGTCATTCCGACCAGCCGGGCAGGGTGGCGCGACCGCTGGCGAGGGCCACCGCCTGGATCGGCTGGCGGGCGGATTCGATGCGCACCGGAAAGTGCGCGCCGGGGGCTGCGTCGGCCATGGCAACCCCTTCTCTTGTAATGGAAAATCCGTCCGATCCAGCCTCGATCACGATCGGGTCGCCGCGTTTGATGACGGGTTCGGCCTTCACCACGGCAGCCGCGACCACGCGCGGTTCGGCGGGCTTGGGGGTGGAGAGGACGGGCACGAAGATGCGCCATTGCGGGCTGGAACAGGTGATGACGACCGCGTCATGCGCCTCCGTCCGCCAGGACAGCGCGACCGTGGGGCACTGGGCCAGCTTCAATCGATTGTCGATCGGCGAACGTGGGCCGCCCTCTATGCCGACCGGGCGGCCGGTAAAGGCGGTGACGGCGGCATCGAGCGCGGCGATATCCTGGAAACCGGCGGCACCGGCCAGAAGCAGGGACAGGATCATCATCAGGGTCTCCGTGAAGGCTCGCCGGCAAAGACGAGCGTGACCATCGCGACGCGAGGGCCCGGCTTTCCGGCGGTGGACAGGATCAGGCGGTCGGCGGCGGCGGGGCCGATCAGCGCGGCGGCGGCGCGCGCGCGGTCGGCGGCCAGCACGACCGAACTATGGCTCAGGGAATCGACATCGGCGGCGCTGCCATCGGTGGACCCGACGATCGCCAGACGGACGCGCGGATCGGCCAGCGCCTCGCGCGCCCAGGGGCCGAACAGCGGATCGGGTTCGATCGGTACGGCCGACCCGGCGGCAAAGCTCAGCGAGGCGGCGGCGACCGGCATGGCCGGGGGCGGGGCAGGGGGCAGGCGCAGCGCCTGATCGGCATGGTCGCCCGCGCCGAACTGCGCGCGCAGCCCGTTGAGCAGCGCGGGCCGCCGCTCCGCCCCGGTCGCCTGGACCAGAACGAGGAAGCCGACCAGCAGCAATGCCAGGTCGGCCAGCGTCATCAGCCAGATCGGGCGCGTGGGTGGCGCCTCGGGGAAGAAGGGTTCGGTCATGCGACGCTCACCAGATTGGGGGCGGCTTTGGCCGCGGGGCTCGTCCCGCGCGACGGGCGCGGCGCCTCGCGCGCGGCCAGTGCGGCCAAGGGGGCCACCAGGCGGGTCCGCTCGAACGCCTCGATCCGTGCCGCGCGGCGCAGCCGCATCGCGATCGGCTGGGCGACCAGATTGGCAAAGAGCGCGCCGTACAGCGTGGCGAGCAAGGCGATCGCCATCGCGCCGCCGATCCGCTGCGGATCGTTCATCGTCGCGAACATCGTGGCCAGACCGATCAGCGTGCCGACCATGCCCATGGCGGGTGCGATCTCGGCCGCGCCGGTCCAGGCATCGGCGACCGCGACATGCCGCTCGACCCGCGCGGTGCGCGCCATGGTCAGGCGGTTGGCGACGGCCTCGGCCGCTTCGCCATCGACGATCGCGGCGACCGCCTCGGCCATGTCGGGATCGGTGATGACCGAGCGGTCGAGCGTCAGAACGCCGTGGCGCTTGGCCATGCGCGAGAGATGCGCGATCTGCTCGACCAGCGGGTCGGCCGAAAAGGGGCGTCGCGCCAGCACCGCCAGCGCCCGTATCGCGCGCCTGGCATCGCGCCAGGGCGTGCGGAGCAGCGTTGCGATCAGCGTTCCGCCCAGCACGATGGCGAGCGCGGCGGAATCGAAGAACTGGTGAAGCGGAGGAAGTGCGGTCATGCGCGCTCCCACGCAAAGACCGGGCCAATTCGGCATCGGCCCGGCAGGGCGGCCAATGGAGCAGGGCGCGCTGCCGCCGCATTGCCGCCGACCGGCAAAAACCGGCAACCGCTTGCCGAACGACGTGCCGGAAGCGCTGCCGCCTCTCCTGCACAGGCAATTGGCACGGTCATTGCGTGAACCCGGCCATCGCGATGTTCCGCGTGGGAAAGGAGGTTGAACGATGGCCGCAGAAACACTGTTCGGCGTGCACGGTGCCGCACTGGAGGTGCGGGCGCAGCGCATGGGTGTCCTGGCGTCGAACATCGCCAACGCCTCCACCCCCGGCTTCAAGGCCCGCGACATCGACTTCAAGGCGGCGCTCGCCGCGGTCGAGGGCGGTCAGGATCAGGGCCGGGGCATCGCGGATGCGATGAAGTACCGCGTGCCGATCCAGACCTCGCTCGACGGCAACACGGTCGAACTCAACCAGGAACAGACCGCCTTTGCCGAGAATGCGGTCCAGTATCAGACGACGCTGTCGTTCCTGAACGGCCGCATCTCCACCATCACCCGCGCGCTGAAGGGCGAATAAGCGATGCCGAACGGACCGCTTTCCATCTTCCAGGTCGCCGGGCGCGCCATGTCGGCGCAGCTGGTGCGGATGAACACCACCGCGTCGAACCTGGCCAATGCCGGTGGCATCGCCGGGTCGGTCGAGACCGCGTACAAGACGATGAAGCCGGTGTTCCGCACCAGCTTCGACGCCGCGACCGGCCTGTCGACCGTCGATGTCGAGAAGATCGTGACGGCGGGCGAAGACCCCACCAAGCGCCACGATCCCAACAACCCGGTCGCCGACAAGGACGGCAACGTCTTCGAGGCGGCGGTCGACGAAACCCGCGAGCTGGTCGACATGATGGAGACCGCCCGCACCTATCAGAACAATGTCGAAGTGATGCAGACCGCCAAGTCGCTGATCCTCGATACCCTCAAGCTGGGCCGCTGATCATGACCTCCACCGCGATGGACTCGACGCTCGACAATCTGGGCATCAAGCGCGCCGGTAGCACGACCAGCGGCACCGCCGCCTCGTCCTCGGCCAAGAAGACGACGCTGGGCCAGTCCGACTTCCTCCAGCTGCTCACCGCGCAGTTGAAGAACCAGGACCCGTTCTCGCCGATGGACAATACCCAGATGGTTGCCCAGATGGCGCAATTCTCCAGCGTCGCGGGCATTTCCGAGATGAACAGCACGCTGTCCTCGATCGCCACCAAGCTGAACGCCACGACGCCGTCGGACGCGATGAACTATGTCGGCAAGACCGTGCTGACCCAGGGCAACACCGCCTATGGCCGGACCAGCGGCGGGCTGGCGGGCCAGGTCGAACTGGACGGCGCGGCATCGGACGTGTCGGTGACGATCGCGGATTCCAGCGGCGCGGTGGTCAAGTCGCTGTCGCTCGGCAAGCAGACCGGCGGCACCGCCAGCTATGACTGGGACGGCAAGACCGATGACGGCAAGGAAGCCGGTTCGGGGCCCTTCACCATCTCGGTCTCGGCGATGAACGGCAGCACGACGATCGGCAGCCGCTCGCTCGTCTGGGCGCCCGTCCAGTCGGTTTCGATGCCCTCCACCGGTTCCCCCGTCCTGACCGTCGCCGGTCTCGGCCAGGTCCAGCTTTCCGCCGTCCGCTCGGTCGGTTGATCCCCCTTTACGCACCAGGAAGATAGCCCATGTCCTTCTACACCTCGCTCAGCGGCCTTCAGGCTTCGCAGACCGACATGTCGGTCATCTCGCACAACCTTGCGAACGTCGGCACCAACGGCTTCAAGAAGAGCCGCGCCGAATTCGCCGACGTGATGGCGGCCAATTTCTCGACCGATCCGTTCAAGCAGGTCGGCTCGGGCACGGTGGTCAAGGCCAACCGGCAGGAGTTCAAGGAAGGCAATTACACCAGCACGTCCAACGCGCTGGACCTCGCCATCTCGGGCGACGGCTTCTTCACGGTGCAGTCGGGCGGGACGACCGGCACGCTGCAATACACCCGCAACGGCTCGTTCCAGGTCGACACCAACAACTATGTCACCGACACGCAAGGCAACCGGATGCAGGTGTTCCCGGTCGACAAGGACGGCAACGTCACCTCGTTCGGCAATGACGGCCTGACCAGCCTGCAACTGCCGCCGACCAGCGGTACGCCGGTCGCGACCAAGAGCGTGACGCTGGACATCAACCTGTCGAGCACCGCGGTCGCGCCGACCGGCGCGTTCGACCGGACCAACATGGGCACGTACAACAACACGACCCAGACCAAGATCTACGACACGTCGGGCAATGCCATGACGCTGACCAACTATTATGTCCTTGAGCAGTTGCCGACGGATTCGAACGGCAAGCCGATCCAGCCCGCCGACGGCAGCAGCAAGTGGAAGGTCTATAGCTACGTCAACGATCAGCAGATGACCCAGAACGGCTCGACCGCGCCGATCGAGATGGTCTTCGATTCGGGCGGCAACCTGAAGTCGCCGTCGGCCCCGGTGAAGTTCGACAACTACACCCCGCGCACCTCGATCATCTCGCAGCCGCTGACCCTGGACTATACCGGGTCGTCGCAGTCGGGTTCGATCTTCTCGGTCGCCTCGCGCACCCAGGACGGCAAGGCGGTCGGCCTGCTCTCTGGCGTGTCGGTCGGCGAGAACGGCCTGGTCACGGCGTCCTTCACCAATGGCGAGACCGCCAATCTGGGCAAGGTGGCGGTGGCGACCTTCGTCAACATGCCGGGCCTGCGCCAGGAAGGTAACAGCTATTGGGAAGCGACCGGCAAGTCGGGCGACGCCAAGTTCGGCACCGCCAATGAAGGGGCTTACGGCGCGATCCGGTCGAGCACCATCGAGGGGTCGAACGTCGACATCACCGAGGAGCTGGTCAACCTGATCGCCGCACAGCGCGACTTCCAGGCGAATGCGAAGGCGCTCGATACGTCGAGCCAGATCTCGCAGACCATCTTCAACATCCGCAGCTAAGCACGCCAGGGGGCTAACGGGGAACCGCGATGGACAAGCTGGTCTATACGGCATCGACGGGCATGCGGGCGCACATGGCGGCACAGACCGCGATCGCCAACAACATGGCCAATGCCTCGACGATCGGGTTCCGCGCCGACCGCGTCGTGTTCGACCGCATCGACCTGAAGGGCGGCGGCGCGGCGTTCGAGGCGCGGATGCCCACCGCCGAGGAAGTGACCGACGCCGACCGCGCGCCGGGCACGGTCCAGCATACCGGCAACGCCCTGGACGTCGCGATCGCGACGTCGAGCGCCTGGCTGGCGGTGCAGGCCCCGGACGGTTCGGAAGCCTATACCCGGCGCGGCGACCTGGAGGTCACGGCCTCGGGCGTGCTGCAGACCGGCGACGGCTATCCGGTGATCGGCCAGAACGGCCCGATCACGGTGCCGCCCTATAATTCGATGACCGTCGCCCCCGACGGCACGCTGTCGATCATTCCGCTGGGCGCCGGGCCCGATACCCAGCCCCAGGTGATCGACCGCATCAAGCTGGCCGACACGCGCGGCACGCAGACGGTGAAGGGTCTCGACAATCTGCTGCGCGTCAAGGGCGGCGGCACGATGCCGCAGGACATGGACGCCACCGTCCAGTCGGGCGCGCTCGAAGGGTCGAACGTCAACATGACCCAGACGCTGGTCGACATGATCGAGAACCAGCGCAGCTACGAGGTGCAGGCCAACCTCATGAAAGAGGCCAAGTCGTTGGATGAGAACAGCGCATCGCTGATGCGTCTGCCGAGCTGAGGAATAAAGGTTTATGTCTTCCGCCGCTTTGCACGTCGCGCGCACCGGGCTCGATGCCCAGGATATGCGCATGCGGGTCATCTCGAACAACCTGGCCAACGTCAACACAACCGGGTTCAAGCGCGATCGCGCCGCGTTCGAGACGCTGGCCTATCAGACGATCACCGCGCCCGGCGCGGCCAGCTCGACCGAGAGCAAGTACGCGACCGGTCTGAACCTGGGCACCGGCGTCCGTATTCAGGGGACCGCGCGCATCAACACGCAAGGGTCGATGCAGACCACCAACAACAGCCTCGACATGGCGCTGGACGGTGACGGCTTCTTTCAGGTGCAGATGCCCGGCGGTACGCTCGGCTATACCCGCGCGGGCAATTTCTCGCGCTCGGCCGAGGGACTGTTGGTCACCGCCGAAGGCTATCAGGTGATGCCGGGTATCACCATCCCCGAGGGCACGACCCAGATCACCATCGGCACCGACGGCACCGTCTCGGCGACCCTGCCGGGCCAGACCGCGGCGGCCGAGATCGGCCAGATCCAGATCGCCAGCTTCCCGAATGCCGCGGGGCTCCAGTCCAAGGGCGACAATTACCTGACCGAAACCGCCGCCTCGGGCGCCGCGAACATGGGTGTCGCCGGGCTCGAAGGGCGCGGGCAGATTCGTCAGGGCATGCTCGAAGGCTCGAACGTCAACGTCGTCGAGGAGCTGGTCGACATGATCGAGACCCAGCGCGCCTATGAGGTCAACTCGAAGATGATCAAGTCGACCGACGAGATGCTCCAGTACGCGAACCAGAATCTGTGACCATGACCATCCGCTTTCCCACCTTGCGTTTCGACTATTGGACCGAGCTGGCGCTGTCGGCGGCGGCGGGCACGATGGTCGCCGCCGCGCTGATCCCAGCACCCGCCCATGCCAGCCTGTTCGGCCGCAAGAAGCCCGCCGAGGACTTCACGACGGTTCGTCCCGCGCCGATGCCGATGCAGCCGGTCGCGCAGCCCGCCCAGCCCAATGGCGGCATCTTCCAGGTGTCGGACGGCTATGCCGCGCTGTACGAAGGCTGGCGCGCGCGCAAGGTCGGCGATCCGCTGACCATCGTGCTCGTCGAGCGGACGGCGGCGTCCAAGTCGGCCAATTCCAAGCTCGGCTCCAAGGGCGATCTGGGCATCAACCCGCCGACCACCGGCCCGCTCGGCTCGCTGCTGAAGTCGACCGATATCGGCATGGGCGGCAGCCGCAACTTCAACGGATCGGGCGCGGCGGATCAGTCCAACTCGCTGTCGGGCGAGATCACCGTGACCGTGGCGCAGGTGTTCCCCAACGGCACGATGCTGGTTCAGGGCCAGAAGCGCGTGACGCTGAACCGCGGGGACGAGTTCATCCAGATCAAGGGGCTGGTCCGCATGGCCGATGTCGGCATCGACAATCGCGTGCCGTCGACCCGCGTCGCCGATGCGCAGATCGCCTATACCGGCAAGGGCGATGTCGCCCGCGCCAGCCGCCAGGGCTGGCTGAGCCGCTTCTTCCAAGCCGTCAGCCCGTTCTGAGGCCTTTGACCATGATCGTCCGCTTCCTTCTCGCGCTCCTCGCCACCTTCGCGATCGCAGGCCCGGCCTCGGCCGACCGGATCAAGGATCTGGGCGGGTTCCAGGGCATTCGTTCCAACCAGCTGACCGGCTACGGCGTCGTCGTCGGCCTGCCGGGCACGGGTGACGACAATCTGGAATATACCGTCCAGTCGCTGAAGGCCGTGGTCTCGCGCTTCGGGCTGCAGCTGCCGCCGACCGCCAATCCGGGCATGAAGAATGCCGCGGTGGTGATGGTCACGGCCGAGCTGCCGCCCTTCGCCAAGCCAGGGCAGAAGCTGGACATCACCGTCGCCTCGATGGGCAAGGCCAAGTCGCTTCGCGGCGGCAGCCTGATCCTCACCCCGCTTCAGGGTGCGGACGGCCAGATCTATGCGATGGCGCAAGGGAATCTGGCGGTCGGCGGTCTGGGGGCCGAAGGCGCGGACGGATCGAAGATCGTCGTCAACATCCCCTCGGTCGGTCGTATCCCCGAAGGGGCGACGGTCGAGCGGGCGGTCGCCACCGGCTTTGACACCGCGCCCAGCCTGACCTTCAACCTGGCGCGCGCCGACTTCACCACCGCGCAGAATGTCGCCCAAGCGATCAATGCACGGCTGGGGCTGGGCACCGCCCAGGCGATGGACGCCGTGTCGGTCGCGGTGCGCGCGCCGATGGGCGCCGATGTCCGCGCCACGCTGATGTCCGAGATCGAGAATCTCAACGTCACCTCGGCCGAGCCGCCCGCCAAGGTCATCGTCAACGCCCGCACCGGCACCGTCGTCATCAACTCGGCAGTCCGCGTCGGCCCGGCGGCGGTCACCCATGGCAAGCTGACCGTGAAGATCGACGAGCAGCAGCGCGTCAGCCAGCCCGGCCCGCTCAGTGGTGGCCAGACGGCGGTGACGCAGAAATCCGGCGTCTCGGTCGAGGAGGAGAAGCGTCCGATGTTCATCATGGCCCCCGGTCCCAAGCTGGCCGACGTGGTGAAGGCGGTGAACGCGATCGGCGCGGCCCCGTCCGACCTGGTCGCCATTCTCGAAGCGCTGAAGGAAGCCGGCGCGCTCAAGGCGGAGTTGATCGTCCTGTGACCCAGAGCATCGCACCCACGTCCCCCGCATCGGCGGCCTCCGCCATCGCGGGCACCGTATCCACCGACACCCGCCGCCTGTCGACCGGGGCCAATCTGGACAAGGCGGGCACCCAGTTCGAGGCGATCTTCACCGGCATGATGCTGAAGGCGATGCGCCAGACCAAGCTGAGCGAAACCATGTTCGACTCCAAGGCGCTGGACACGTTCCGGGACATGCAGGATCAACAGGTTGCCCAGACGATGGCGACCCAGGCGCCGCTGGGGATCGGCAAGGCCGTGACGGCATTCCTCGCCAAATCTCAACCTGTCGTTAACCAGACATAACGTACCGCAGTAACCATGAGCGATCTGCTCTCTATCGGCGCTTCGGGCGTCCGCGCATACCAAACCGCGCTGACCGCCGTTGGTGAGAATATCGCCAATGTCGGAACGGACGGCTATTCGCGCCGGACGGTCTCGATGCAGGAAGTCTCCTCCGCCGCTGGCCTGTCGGCGAACAAGGTTTCCGCAGGCTCGGGCGTCATGGTGGTGGGTATCGCCCGCGCCACCGACGTCTATGCCAGCGCCGCCGTGCGCGCCGCCACCGCCGACCTGTCGCGCACCACGACCGGCGCGACCTGGCTTAGCCGGGTCGAGAGCGCGATGACCGGCGATCAAGTCCAGACCCGCCTGACCTCCTTCTTCACCGCCGCGCGCACGCTGTCGGCCGACCCCTCGTCGCAGGCGCTTCGCTCGACGATGCTGGAGGCGGCCCGTTCGACCGCGACGGCGTTCAGCGCGACCAATGGCGCATTCGATCAGATTCAGGCCGATTTCGACGGACAGGCGCGTCAGGCGGCGCAGGACCTGTCGTCGCTCGCGACCTCGCTCGTCCGCGTGAACGACGGTCTGGGCCGGACCCAGCCGGGCACGGCGGCGGCGGCGCAGCTGGCCGATCAGCGCGACCAGATTCTGGCCAAGATGAGCGGGCTGTCGGATATCACCAGCACGACCGACGAACTCGGCCGCGCGACCGTGCGACTCGGCTCCCAGGGCGGCCCGGTCCTCGCGTCGACCGACAATGTCGGCTCGGTCGTCTATGATCCCAATGTCCGCCAGTTCGCCGTCGCGATGAAGGGGCAGGTGCAAAGCTTCACCCCCTCGGGAGGATCGATGGCGGGGATGCTGGACGGCTGGGAGCGGATCGAGACGACCCGCAAGGCCTTCAACACGGTCGCCGAGAATTTCGTCGACCAGGTCAACGCGCTGCAAAGCTCGGGCAAGGACCTAGGCGGCTATACCCTGGCCAATGGCCAGGACGCGCAGGGCAACACGGTCTTTCAGAGCAAGATGTTCGTGCTCTCCGGAAACACCGGCGATACGTCGCGCAATATGTCGCTGGTGATGACGGACGGCGCGCGTATCGCGGCGTCGACCGCCACCGGGTCCACGTCGGGTGTGCGCAATTCCGACACGCTGTCGGCGCTGGAAAACCTGCGCTCCAGCACGTCGGGCGGCAATTACGAGAACCGGCTGACGGCGATCGTCACCGACAACGCCACCGCCCTGAAGCAGCGCCAGACGGTTGCCGATGCGCAGTCGGCGATCAGTGACGGGGCCAAGGCGACGCTGTCGGCGGCCTCGGGCGTGACGCTGGATTCCGAGGCGGTGACGCTGATGCGGTTCCAGCAGGCCTATTCCGCGACGAGCCGGGTGATCCAGGCCGCCCGCGAAACCTTCCAATCCATTCTCGAGCTTCGGTAAACGCGATGCAGATTTCGACCAACGTCTTCTATGACATGGCGGCGCGTCGCATGACGTCGCTGACCGGCAAGGCCAATACGCTGCAGGTCGAATTGTCGACCGGCAAGAAGCTGCAATCGCCCTCCGACGATGCCGCGGCCTCGGCCCAGATCGCCGAATTCGATCGTCGCGATGCCAATGACGCGGTCTACAAGACGAACCTGACGCTGGCCAGATCGCTGCTGCAACAGTCCGATACCGCGCTGGGCCAGCTCGGCAATCAGGTGCAAAAGGCGCTGGAACTGGCGACCCAGGCGGCGAACGGCACGCTCAACGCGGCCAATCGCGCGAGCATCGGCGATCAGATCGCCTCGATCCGCGACGCCATGATGGGGCTTGCCAATTCCAAGGACGCGCGCGGCCAGCCGCTGTTCGGTGCCACCGCGCAGAACGCCGTCCAGGTCGATGGCAACGGCAATTACAGCTATTCGAGCGCGAACTCCTCGGAAATCCCGATCGCCGACGGCCAGTCGGTCAGCGTGTCGGTCGGCGCGGATCAGGTTTTCAAGGCGGGCGGCAGCGACACGTTTACCGTGCTTAACAACCTGGTAACCGCGCTTAAGTCAGGAACTGGTAGCACCCTCACGTCCACAATCCAGGACGCGATGACCAAACTCAGTGCGTCCAACGACAATATCGCCAGCGTGCAGGCCTCGGTCGGCGCGCGTCAGGCGCGTGTCGAACTGCAACAGGGGTTGCAGCAACAGGCGAGCACGGACCGCGCCACGCTGCGGTCCAGCCTGGAGGACGCAGACGCCACCACGACCATTACGCAACTGCAACAGACGATGACCGTGCTGCAGGCGACCCAAGCCAGTTTCACCAAGCTGAGCAGCCTGTCCCTGTTCGATTATCTGAAATGATTGCGGCCGGGCTGGGGCTCGGTAACTCTATTTTGACGGAACCTGTCTAGGCCGGTGATCTGATTGGCACTGCGGCTGGTCTTCGGGAGAATCGGTTCACCATGTTTCCTGCCATTGGCCTTGTCATCCTGCTCGGCATGGTGTTCGGCGGCTTCGCCATTACCGGCGGCAAGCTGGGCCCCGTGTTCGAGGCGATCCCGCACGAAATGCTCATCATCGGCGGCGCGGCCGTCGGCGCGCTCGTCATCGGCAATTCCGGCAAGGAGCTGAAGGCGCTGGGCGGCGCGATGGGCAAGATCTTCAAGGGCCCGAGATACAAGAAGCAGGACTATCTCGACGTCATCTTCCTTGTCTCAAAGCTGATGAAGATGCTGCGCACCGAAGGCCCGATCGCGCTGGAGCCGCATGTCGAGGACCCCAAGTCCTCCTCGGTTTTCGCCGAATATCCGCGCCTGATCGCCGACCATACGCTCGTGAACCTGATCGCCGACACGCTGCGCCTCGTCGTCGTCTCGTCCGGCACGCTCGACGTGCATGCGGTCGAAGAGGTGATGGATAACGCGATCAAGACCCATCACCACGAGACCGAGGGGCCGCAGGGTACGCTCCAGAGCCTCGCCGACTCGCTGCCCGCACTCGGCATCGTCGCGGCGGTGCTCGGCATCGTGAAGACCATGGGGTCGATCGACAAGCCGCCGAGCGTGCTGGGCGGCATGATCGGCTCGGCACTGGTCGGCACCTTCATGGGCGTGTTGCTCGCCTATGGCATCGTCAATCCGTTCGCGGGTCGCCTGAAGCAAGTGATCGATGCCGACGCCGCCATCTATCACGTCGTCAAGCAGATCATCATCGCCTCGCTCCACGGCCATCCGCAGCCGCTGGTCATCGAAGCCGCCCGCTCCGGCATCGCGCACAAGGACCAGCCCGGTTTCGCCGAAGTGTTCGACGGCCTGCGGGGCAAGTAAGCCATGGCCCGCGCACCGCACGGCAAGAACGAGCCGCCCAAGATCGTCATCGTCAAGAAGATCATCGCCGATGGTCATGGCGGGCATCATGGCGGCGCATGGAAGGTGGCCTATGCCGACTTCGTGACGGCGATGATGGCGTTCTTCCTGCTGCTCTGGCTGCTGGGTGCGACCACCGAGAAGCAGCGCAAGGGCATCGCCGACTATTTCGCGCCGACGCTGATCGATACAAGGTCGATGGGTATCGGCGGCGGCGTGCTGAACGGTGGTCCCGGCGCGGGACGTCAGCAAAGCGGTGTCACCGGTCGTATCCAGCTGATCGTGCCCAAGGCGTCCGAGGGTGGCGGCGACAAGGCCGGGACCGGCGACAAGGGCTCGTTGCGCAACCCCAATTCCAAGGCGCAGGACCAGAAGACGTTCGACGCGATCAAGCGCGAGCTGCTGAAGAAGATGGATGTCACGCCCGAGCTCAAGAAGCTGGCGCAGCATGTCCGCTTCATCCCGACCGATGACGGGTTGCGGATCGATCTGGTCGACAATGCCGATTATTCGATGTTCGCGACCGGCACCACGACCCTGTCCCCGGCTGCGTCCGAGCTGATCGGCACCATCGCCAAGACGGTCGCCGACGTGCCCAACACGATCATGATCCGCGGTCACACCGACAGCGTACCATATGGCGACCCGCGTGCGATGAACAACTGGCTGCTCTCGTCCAGCCGCGCCGAGGCGACCCGGCGACGCCTGGCCGCCGGTGGCCTGCCCGAAGCGCGGTTCGAACGGATCGAGGGCGTTGCCGATCGCGAACCGATGATCACGGACAACCCCTCCGACCCGCGCAACCGCCGCGTGGCGATCACCCTGCTCTATCGCAAGGGCGTGTTCGGGCAGTGACCCGCAGGAACGTTCGGTGGACGGTCGTCCGCCGAACGGCCTTGCCCGTTCCAGACGCTGTCGCCATGGCGAACGTCGTTCCGGTCCGGTCATGTCGGGGATGGCGACGATGCTGCCGATGTTGAAATTCGACGGTCCTGTCTGGCGGCTATTGCCAGAGGCGAGCCTTGCTGATCCGGCGGTTCCGGCGCGTGCGCCCGAGGGGCGATTCCACCATGATGGGCAAATCGCAGCCTATGCCTCGTTGACGGCGGAAGGAGCGGGTGTCGCGATCCGGCGCTATCTCGGCGACGGGGTCGCACGGGTGCTCATCCCAATGTGGTTGACCGCGCAGCGCGTTGCGGACGCCAGGGGATTGGTCTCCGCCTCGGTCGTTTGGCAGGATGTGACGGCGGCGAAAGGGGTATCGCCGACCTGGGCGATTTCGGACATGGCGCGGCAAGCGGGGGCGCAGGCGATGCTATATTCGTCGCGGTCGCGGCCCGATCTCTCGCATATCGTGGTGTTCCGCCCGGAATGCCTCCATGGCTTTGGAGACGCCACGGCCTATGTCCCCTAACCGCAAGGGCGGGCTTGGGTGCGGGGGGGGGAAGCGACCTCATAGAAAAGGGCCCGCCCGGCGATCATCCCCTGGGAGTCGGGTGATGACGGCCGGGCGGGCCCCTTTATAAGGCGGAAACCGCGCTTATTCGGCGTCGGCGGCTGCCTCGCCCTTGCGCGGCTTACGCGCGGCGGGGGTGGCGGCGGCGTTGCGCGGACCCGGCTTGCGGCCCAGGCCGATCTTCTTGGCCATCGCGCGACGGCTTTCCGAATAGCTTTCGGCAACCATCGGATAATCCGGCTTCAGGCCGTAACGCTCACGATATTCTTCCGGCGTCAGGCCATGGGTGGCCAGGTGACGACGCAGCGTCTTGTAAGGCTTGCCGTCGATCATCGAAACGATGTGATCCTTCGACGCCAGCGACTTGCGGACCGAAACGGCCGGGACATATTCGGTCGGCGCTTCGACGTCGGTCGCCTGCGGCGCGCTGCCCAGAAGCGAAGACACGGTCTCGTGCATCTTGTTTAGAAAGGCCGGAACCTCTTCCGACGAGGTGCGGGTATTGGGATTTCCCAGCCACGCGATGGTCAGTTCGGTCGCCAGTTCTACGGCATTCACATCGATAGGGTCGTCGGCCATGATACGCTCCTGTTGTTTCCGTGTGACCTAACGGTCCATCGCACGGCGTCAACCATCGGATGCAGCATCGGATCAAAAAATACCGGATTATGACCAAATTTATATTTGAGCGATGTTGGGAAATCCGTCCGACCCGGCCGGGATCATTCTTACTATCGTGCGATTTTGACCGACGTGATCGGCCATAATCATCGATAATCCGCCAATATCGCTATCGGAAGATCAGAAGCGGGGTCGGAACATCATTTTGCTTGAGATCAAGATTTGTCGCGCGGAATCAGGGGGATTGCAAAAAATGCAAATGAAATTGATGAGGTTGCATTTGTGTTAATCGGACCCTTTCGGCATAGGGAACGGGCCTTTCAGGCATCCTCTCCTAAAAACTTTCATGGCTGGTCTCACGACCAGCCTTTTTTTGGCTTGCTTCCGCCGGGTATCGGCTTAGGCTACCCCATCGCCGCGCTTCAACGATAGATATAAGCAGGAGTGGAAGCCGCCGGGAAAACCGGCATCGCGCGTCGATGCCGGGGGTTGAGCGACAGCGTCGCTCCCCCCGTTTTGCTTTCTATGGCTGCTGGAATCGCGTGTAAGCGGCGATCGGGTTCATGCGTGTGGGCGTCCCATCCATCCGTCATGGCGTCGCTACGCGCGCAATGACGGATTTGGCCAGGGATGCGCCGTCACGCCTTGGGTTTGTCGTCGGACGGCGCGGGACGATGGATGAACTGGTCCAGCGCCGAGAGCGCCA
The DNA here is from genome assembly GCF_034659795.1 of Sphingomonas fuzhouensis. Lineage (NCBI taxonomy): Bacteria > Pseudomonadati > Pseudomonadota > Alphaproteobacteria > Sphingomonadales > Sphingomonadaceae > Sphingomonas > Sphingomonas fuzhouensis. The sequence goes on along the minus strand of NZ_JAXSQY010000003.1, from coordinate 265,916 downwards.
TGCCCGCAAAGGCGGCGACCTCCGACATGCCCGAGCGGGTGGTGCCGCCGTGACCGGGTGTTTCGGACGGTTCGGTCTTCGTCGAATCAGGCGCGGGAGCGGGCGCGTCGGTCGTGCGCCGCCCCGTCTCGCGCGCCAGGGCCGAGGCCGCGACGATCAATCCGGTCGCCAGCACTTGCCGCCCCGCCGGGCTGCGCGCCTGGTCGAGCAGGGCCTGGCCGATCCGGTGCAGCGGCGAGGAGCCGGGCGGCGTGCCGGGCTGTTCGTCCAGCTTGGCCTTTTTCTGCTTTTTCTTGTGCTTCTTCTTGCCCATCGGCCTGGCCTCGCGACGTTGTGTATGTCTGATGTAATACACATGGCGCGCCGTTCAAGCCGTTGACCGTGTTACCCGCTCAGGGCCCGCGCCCGACGCCGCTGCACGGAGCTGCCGATGCCCAGCGACTCGCGATATTTGGCGACCGTGCGCCGGGCGATGTCGAAGCCCTTGGCCTGGAGCAGTTCGACCAGCGTGTCGTCGGACAGGATCTTCGCGCCTTCATTGGCGATCAGCGCCTTAATCGCGCTCTTCACCGCTTCGGCTGACACGGCATCGCCGCCGTCCGCCGCCGCGATGCCGCTGGTGAAGAAGAATTTCAGTTCGAACAGTCCGCGTGCGCAGCTGAGATATTTGTTGCTGGTCACCCGGCTGACCGTCGATTCGTGCATCCCGATCGCCTCGGCGACACGCGCCAGCGTCAGCGGGCGCAGATGCGCGACGCCGTGGAGGAAGAACGCCTCCTGCTGCTTCACGATCTCGGTCGCGACGCGGATGATCGTGCGCTGCCGCTGGTCGAGCGCCTTCATCAGCCAGTTGGCGCTAGCCAGGCAATCGGCCAGCCAGGCTTTCGACCCCTTGTCCTGCGGGCCGTGGCGAAGTTCCTGATAATAGCGGCGGTTCACCAGTACGCGGGGCAGGGTGGCGGTGTTGAGTTCGATGCCCCAGCCCGCCTTGGTCCGGGTGACGAACAGATCGGGCACCACCGCCTGGGACGGTTCGCCGCCATAGCGGCAGCCGGGCTTGGGATCGTAACCGCGAAGCTCGCGGATCATGTCCGCCATATCCTCGTCATCGACGCCGCAAAGCCGCTTCAACCGGGCGAGGTCGCCGCGCGCCAGCAGGTCGAGATTGGCGATCAGCTTGGCCATGCACGGGTCGTAGCGATCGACCTCCTTGGCCTGAAGCGCCAGACACTCGGCCAGATCGCGTGCGCCGACGCCGGTGGGGTCCAGGCTCTGGACGACGGCCAACACCGATTCGACTCGGGGCAGCGCCACGCCCAGCCGCTCGGCGATCTCGGCCAGCGGCACGGTCAGATAGCCTGCCTCGTCCAGCTGGTCGATGATGTGCGCCGCGATGGTCAGGTCGACACCCGACAGGATCAGCGCGACCTGCGCCTCCAGATGCTCGGCGAGATTGGGTGCGTCATCGGGCAGCGAATCCCAGTCGGGCCCGTCTTCGCCCCCCAGTGCGCCGCTGCTCGCCCCGTTCAGCGACAGGCCGCCATCCGGCCCCGTGCCGCCATCGGCGATGCTGTCCTGCTGATGGCTCTCCGTGGCGTAGTCCAGATCGAGGCCACGGTCTTCGGCCGGGGCGGTCCCGGCAACCAGTTCGTCCGCGCCCGCAGGCGCCTCGCGTTCGGGGCGCTCGGGGGTCGCGACCTCGCGCACTGCGCTGGCGTCGAGCAGGGGGTTCTTTTCCACCTCCTCGGCGATGAACGCCTCGACCTCCAGGTTGGACAGCGTCAACAGCTTGATTGCCTGTTGAAGCTGCGGCGTCATCACCAGCGATTGCGACTGGCGGATGTCGAGGCGCGGGGCGAGGCTCATCCTGAAATTCCTCCCCTGCAAGGGGAGGGGGACCATGCGCAGCATGGTGGAGAGGAGTGGCAGGTCGAACCCGCCCCGCGGGTTCGAGGATTGCCGGGGGCAATCCGACCTGCCGCTCCCTCTCGATGGCGGTACACCCCTCCGTCAGGGCTTCGCCCTGCCACCTCCCCTGCAAGGGGAGGAAAGGGGGCCATGCCGATCCGTCCCGCGACGCCCACCACGCCGGTCATGCCATCGGATGCGGATCGACGGGCGGTCCTCATGCGATCAGAGCGAGAAGCCCTCGCCCAGATAGAGGCGGCGGACATTGGCGTCGGCGACCAGCTCCTCCGGCGATCCGCTGAACAGCACGCGGCCGTCATAGATGATGTAGGCGCGGTCGACGATGTCCAGCGTCTCGCGGACATTATGGTCGGTGATGAGCACGCCGATGTCGCGCCGCTTCAAATCCTTCACCAGATCGCGGATATCGGCGATAGAGATCGGGTCGATGCCCGCGAACGGCTCGTCGAGCAGCATGATCGAGGGATCGGCGGCCAATGCGCGGGCGATTTCAGCGCGGCGACGCTCGCCGCCCGACAGCGCCATGGCGGGGGCGGCGCGCAGCCGGGTCAGGCCGAACTCTTCCAGCAGCTTGTCCAGCTTGCGCACGCGCTCGGTCGGATCGGGTTCGGCCAGTTCGAGCACGGCCAGGATGTTCTTCTCGATCGACAGGCCACGGAAGATCGAGGTTTCCTGCGGCAGATAGCCCAAGCCCAGGATCGCGCGGCGATACATGGGAAGGCCAGTGATATCCTCGCCGTCCAGCATGATGCGGCCCGAATCGGGCTTCACCAGGCCCATGACCGAATAGAAGCAGGTCGTCTTGCCCGCGCCATTGGGGCCGAGCAGCCCGATCACCTCGCCGCGCCCGACCGACACCGACACGTCGGTCAGGACGACGCGCTTGTCATAGCTTTTGGCGATCGACACGACCTGAAGGCCTTTGGCGACCGGCGGTTCCGACACGGGGGCATTGCGATGGCCCGCGCGCTGATCGGCCTCGCGAATCGGGGTTTCCATGTCCATCGGCCCGTTCTTTCCTTAGCTGATACCAGGTTAGCGCGGGCCACCCTCCCGCGTCACGCCTCAGTTGCGATCGGGGACCGAGAAGGTGCCCGTGACCCGGCCCGACGGGGCGCGGCTGACCGTGCCGCCATTGCCCGACGCGGCGCCGCCCGCCACCGCCGACCCGTCGATCACCGCGCGACCGGTGTCGAGGTTCAGCGTCAGCCGCCCGCCATTCACCGTATTGCCGCCCTGGGTCAGGGTGACATTGCCCAACATGGTGATGACCCGGCGATTGAGGTCGTAGATCGCGTAATTGCTGCGCGCGGTCTGGTCGGGCCGCTTGACGACGACGTTGCCTGACGCCTCAAAGCGCGACACCTGCGGCTTTCCGCCAATCACCTGACCGGTATAGATAATCACCACCCGAGCCGCCGTCAGCGTCATCTCGGCCTGACGCAGCGAGACGTTGCCCGACAGGACGCCGCGGTTCTGCTTGTCCTGCAATTCGATGACGTCGGCGCCGAAGTCGATCGGCGCGCGGCTGTCGTGCTTGACCTGTGCGGCCGCGGAGACTGCCAGAACGATAAGGGCCGGAGCCGCAGCGGCGAAGAGCTTGTGCATGGGCGGCTATTTCGGGCTTTACGGGACGATGCGCAAGCGGGCGTTGCCTTCCAGGCGGACGGTCCGGTTTTCCAGGTCGGCCCGCAATCGGTTGGCGCTGAACGTGCCCTGCGGCACGCGGCCGGTCACTGCGCCGCCCGATGCGAGCGTGCGCTGTTGCAGATCGATGGTCGCGTCATGGGTCTGGAGATCGTATCCGCCCGCCGATTTGAAATCGAGCGGCCCGTCCAGCTTCACCTGTTCGGTGCTCATGTCATAGCGGCCCGAATTGGCGCTGACCGTGGCGGGGCCGTCCGACAGGCGAATCTGGGCGGCCAGCTTGTTGAGCTGCACCACCGGTTCCGCCGAACTCCGCTGAATAGCCGAGCCTGCGTCCAGCACGAAGGGCTGCCCCTTGTCGTCGACGCCGCGATATTGCGCCGCCTGGATCTTCAGCCGTTCCTTGGCGACCTCGACCTTCTTCTTGTCGAGCACGAAGGAGACTTCGTTCGACGTATAGATGGGGGCCATCACCAGGAACGCGGTCAGCACGCCGATCGCGCTGGGCAGCAGCCAGCGCGCCACCGTCACGAACCGGTCGTGGCGGCTGCCCGGCGCGGCCCAGAGCTGGCGCTGGGTACGGACGCGGTCGGCGATCTCGGACATGATGGCTCCTTACGCGACGCGGGGGATCAGGCGTGGGCGAAGATATCGACCTCGGGCCAGCCCGCCAGATCCAGTTCGGCGCGGGCGGGAAGGAAATCGAAACAGGCCTGGGCCAGTTCCATCCGGCCCTCGCGCGTCAGTCGCTTGTCGAGCTCGACCTTCATCCGGTGCAGATAGCGCACGTCCGAGGCGGCATATTCGCGCTGTGCATCGGACAGCTCGGGTGCGCCCCAGTCCGACGACTGCTGCGCCTTGGACAGCTCGACACCAAGCAGTTCGCGGACCAGCTCCTTCAGGCCGTGCCGGTCGGTATAGGTGCGGATCAGCCGCGACGCGATCTTGGTGCAATAGACGGGGGCGGCGACGACGCCCAGATAATGGCGGATCGCGGCGATATCGAACCGGCCGAAATGATAGAGCTTCAACCGCGCCGGATCGGCGAGCAGGGCACGAAGGTTCGGTGCGGCGTAATCGCTGTCGGGGGCGAAGCGCACCAGATGCTCGTCGGGGCCGCCGTCGGACAGCTGGACGACGCACAGCCGGTCGCGCGGGGTGATCAGGCCCATCGTCTCGGTATCGACGGCGATCGCGGCGCCCGCTGCGAACAGATCGGCGGGAATATCTTCTTCGTGCAGATGAACGGTCATGCTGCCTGCCCTAGCGGCGGCGGGGCAAAGCCTCAACCGCGATCGGGCAGCGGTGGACGTGCGATTCGGCGATTTTTACCGGGGTGATGTGGAGTTTTGGCCACAATTCCGACGTAATCTGCCTCGTTCGCGCCAAAGCGAGACTGGTTCGCACGATTTCGTTCGCGATACTTGTGCTTCTGCGTTATGGATCGCCACTAGGCGCAAAAGGTTTGGCGCCAAAAGATCCGCGCTCTTCGTCCGGCGCACGGTTCTTGATGACAGGATTTGCGGGCGAACCGGGAAGACGAACAGGGCTTATGAGTTTCGATAGAGGTAGCCGGGGCAATCGCGGCACGCGTGGTCGCGACAAGCGGGACAATTTCGGCGGCGACGACTCCGGCAGCAGCTTCGGCGGCGGCTTTGGTGGCGGTGATCGCTTCGGTGGCGGTGGCTTCGGCGGCGGTTTCGGTGGCGGCGATCGCTTCGGCGGCGGCGGCGACCGTGGCGGCTTCGGCGGCGGTGACCGCTTCGGCGGCGGCGGCGGTTTCCGTGGCGGCGGCGGTGGCGGCTTCGGCGGCGGTCGTGGCGGTGGCGGCGGCATGCCCCCCCAGGTCGTTGGCGAAGGCACGGGCGTCGTCAAGTTCTTCAACGCGCAGAAGGGCTTCGGCTTCGTCGTGCGCGATGACGGCGGCGAAGACGTGTTCGTCCACATCTCGGCGGTCGAGCAGGCGGGCCTGACCGGCCTGGCCGAGGGCCAGCCGCTCGGTTTCACCCTCGTCGATCGCGGCGGCCGTATCTCGGCTACCGAGCTGAAGATCGAAGGCGAGCCGCTTCCGGTCCAGGACCGCGCGCCCCGCGAACCGCGTGAAGGCGGCTTCGGCGGCGACCGCGATCGCGGCCCGCGCGGCGGTGCGGCCGGTGGTTTCGGCGGCGCGCCCCAGCGTCAGCTGACTGGCGAGAAGGCGACCGGCACGGTCAAGTTCTTCAACGCGATGAAGGGCTTCGGCTTCATTCAGCGCGACGACGGACAGCCCGACGCGTTCGTGCACATCTCGGCCGTCGAGCGCGCCGGCATGGGCTCGCTGAACGAAGGCGACCGCCTGCAGTTCGAGATCGAGGTCGATCGTCGCGGCAAGTACGCAGCGGTCAACCTGCAGAACGAGGGCTGATCTCCCTCGGCTAAATAAGCCATCCCTTTTCGGGCGACGGGGCCCGGCGTTGCAGCGATGCGACGCCGGGCCTTTTCGTTTGTCCGGGGGGCGCTGCTGAAGGCCCCCGATCAGTGACCTGCCGCAAGGCCAAGGCGCATTCCGACCCGAGTCGTTCGCTGGCGGGCCCTGTCGCCAGCCGCCGTAACCCGTTCCGGGGGGACCTCCTTTCAGGGCGTATCGACATTCCGGCCAGGCCGCCTTCATGCCTTCACGGCAATGGAGGACGAACACTCGAAACACGGTTGAGTGATGTGGCTGGCGGCGAGTCCGGGAAGATCTCGCCCCTCCATCAGACCTTCCGCCTGCCACCGCCGCTCGCAAGGAAGGCGTGACCTGCGTGTCGGCTGCCCCGGTAAGGGGTGGTCATCGCCTTCGTCCGGCGGAGTCGCTCGCCCCTGTGCGGTCGATGACGGCCCTATGCTTTCACCATCATCCTCAGGCCTGGAACCGGGCTTCCCCGCCGCGCGGTATCGCAGATAAGAAGTCATCCGATGCCGCGCTCTTCCATCACCAACGTCCTGTTCGTCTGCAGCCAGAACCGCCTGCGCAGCCCGACCGCCGAGCAGGTCTTCGCGTCCCGCCGCGATCTGGAAGTCTCGTCGGCGGGCACCAACAACGATGCCGAAAATCCGCTGACCGCCGAACTGGTGACATGGGCGGACGTCATCATGGTCATGGAGAAGACCCACCGTACAAAGGTCCAGGAGCGGTTCCGCAAGGTCTTGAACGGCAAGCGCATCATCTGCCTCGACATTCCCGACGACTATGCCTTCATGGACACGGCGCTGATCGCGTTGTTGAAGACGCGGTTGGCACGACACTTTCCAACGCGCGATGATGGTGATGATCGAGTGGCGACGGGGGCGTGATAGCCTGGCTGAAGAGGCTTCTGTCTTCCAGGAAACCGGCGTCACCCATCCGTATCGAGCCGCCGACATGGCTCGAAGGATCGGTGGAACAGCGCTATGCGGCCTTGGCCGATCACTGGGCGCGGGCCGAAGCCGATTACTATACACCGGGCCATGACGAGGATGGCATCACGGCGTTGGAGGCGCGCTATGGCATCCGCCTGCCACCCGAATTCCGCAACTATCTGTCGATCGCGGCCCCGCGCAAACAGTTTATGGACACGGAAACCATAAGCTGGTGGTCGGTGCGTGACATCAAGTCGCTCGCGGACGAATGCGCCCGTTGGGAACCCGGATGGGGCGGCGATGCCGTCGAGGCCGACCAGCATGGCTATCTGGTCTTTGCCGATTACCTGATCTGGTGCTGGGCGTGGACGATCTGTTGCGTGGAGGGGCCGCATTATGGGCGGATCACGGTGATTCGCGGCAGTCCGCCCGATATCTTCGTCGCCGACGACCTGAGCGCTTTTATCGGCATCGCCCTGCACGACGATCCCCGGATACACTGACAGGCGGCCGCCCCTTATTGCGCCATGGCGTCTTCTCCTGTACCGATCGATACAGAATCGACTATTTGGTCTGGAGGTTTCCCAATCATGCGTCCGCCCCTGCCGCCATTCACCACCGAAACCGCCGTGCAAAAGGTCCGCGCGGCCGAGGATGGCTGGAACAGCCGCGATCCCGAGCGCGTCGCGCTGGCCTATACGCCCGACTGTCCCTGGCGGAATCGCGACCACTTCCTGGCGGGGCACGACGCGATCGTCGCCTTCCTGCGCGCCAAATGGGAGCGCGAGCGCGACTATCGACTCATCAAGGAGCTGTGGGCGTATCAGGACAGCCGGATCGCGGTCCGCTTCGCCTATGAATGGCATGACGCGGAGGGCCGGTGGTTCCGGTCCTATGGCAATGAGAATTGGGATTTCGCCGAGGACGGCCGGATGCGGCGGCGGATCGCGTCGATCAACGATCTGGCGATCCGCGAAGAGGAGCGGCTGTTCCATTGGCCGCTCGGACCGCGCCCGGCGGACTATCCCGGCTTGAGCGAGCTAGGCCTCTAACCATGGCGCGAATGATCGCCGAGCGCGCCGATGCGCTGCCGGGGCTGGCCGAGGTGTTTCGCGAATATGGCTATGCGGGCGCCAGCCTGTCGCTGATCGGCACCGCGACCGGGCTCGGGCGGGGGAGCCTCTATCACTTCTTCCCTGGCGGCAAGCAGGAGATGGCGGCGGCGGTGCTGGCCGATGTCGCGGGCTGGTTCGATGCGGCGATCTTCACGCCGTTGGAGCAGGCCGACGACCCGCGCGCCGGGATCGATGCGATGATGGTCGAAGTCGACCGCTATTTCGCATCCGGCCAGCGCGCCTGCCTGATCGGGGCCTGGGGATTGGGCGCCACCCGCGATCCCTTCGCTGAGTCGATTGCGGCCTATTTCCGCCGCTGGATCGCCGCGCTCCAGACGCTGCTGGCGCGGGCGGGCGTGGCGGAGGATCATGCCACCACGCTGGCGCAGGATGTGGTCAGCGGCATCCAGGGCGCGGTCGTCCTGGCGCGGGCGCTGAACGATCCCTCGCTGTTCCGCGCGACGCTGGGGCGGCTGACGGCGCGGCTCTACACCGCGCTCGCCGCCGCCTGACCGGTCAGATCGCCGCCAGCGCCTGTTCGCAATCGGCGATCAGGTCGTCGGCATCCTCCACGCCGATCGAGATGCGCACCAGATTGTCGGTGATGCCCAACGCCGCCTTGCGCTCGTCGGGGACCGACAGGTGCGTCATCGCCGCCGGGTGGCTCGCCAGCGTCTCGGTCCCGCCGAGACTGACCGCCAGCTTGGCGATGCGTAAGTTGTCGAGGAAGCGGAAGGACTCCGCCTCGCCACCCTTGAGGTAGAGCGAGAAGGTCGATCCGCCGCCGGTGCAGTGGCGGCGATAGATATCCGCCTGCCGCTCCAGGCCGGGCGTATCCGCCAAAAAGCCGAGATAGCCGACCCGTTCGACCTTCGGATGATCGCGCAGGAAGGCGCAGACCTTGGCGGCGTTTTCCCCTGCGCGGCTCATGCGCAACTCCAGCGTCTCCAGCGAGCGGAGCAGCATCCAGGCCGTATTGGGATCGCAGATCGTGCCGATCGTGTTGCGCATCGACCGGATGGTGGCGATGTGCGCCTTCGATCCCAGCACGCCGCCCGCGACCAGATCGGAATGGCCGCCCGCATATTTGGTCAGCGAATAGACGACCAGATCGGCGCCGTGCTTCAGCGGCCGCTGCCAGAGCGGGCCGAGGAAGGTGTTGTCGATCGCGATGGGCGGCTTTTCGGGCATGTCGGCAAAGACGGCGTCGCGCGCCGCCGCCACCGCCTCGATATCGACCAGCGCGTTGGTCGGATTGGCGGGGCTTTCGAGGTAGATCAGCGGAACCCGGCCCATGGCGGCGGCCTTGGTCAGCACCGCGTCGATTTCCTCGCGGGTGGCGCCGGCGGGGAAGTCGAGCCACTGCACCCCGAACCGGCCGAGGATGCGCCCGATCAATGTCTCGGTCGCGGCATAGAGCGGACCGGAATGGACGATGACGTCGCCCGGCTGGACCAACGACAGGAACAGGGTGGCGATCGCCGCCATGCCGCTGGAAAAGGTCAGCGCGTCCTCCGCCTCGTCCCAGATCGCCAGGCGATCCTCCAGGATTTCCTGATTCGGCCCGTTGAACCGCGAATAAACGAGGCCATCCGCGCCGCCCGGACGCTTGCCGGTCACCCCCTCGAAATGCCGTTTGCCCGCCGCCGCATTGGGGAAGACGAAGGTCGAGGTGAGGAAGATCGGCGGCTTCAGCGAGCCTTCGGACAGGACGGGGTCGAAGCCATGGCCCATCATCAGCGTGGAGGGTTTCAGCTTGCGGCCGCCGATGCTGGTCGCATCGCTCTTGGTGGAAGCCTTGGCGGGATCTTGGGGCGAAACGCCGGTCAGATCGGATTCGGTCGGCATGTCGGTCTCCTTGCGAACGGATGCCGCTCTGTCGGCGGCCATGTCCCCAGGATAACGCGGCAAACCACTTTAGCGATGCTCAGACGAGGCCGATCAGCGAAATCTGGCGACCGTAGGAGGGTTCGCCGCGATGGGTGGCGCGACGGAAGCTGAAGAAGCGATCCTCCTGCGCATAGGTGTCTTCGCCGAGCGCGGCGACGCGGGCGACCCCGGCGCTGGCCAGGCGGTGGGCGACATAGGCCTCCAGATCGAACTGGTAATGATCCGCGCGGGTGCCGTCGGCGAAGAAGCGTTCATTGTCGGGCGCCTGCTCGACGAAGCGGCGCAGGAACGCGGCGTCGACCTCGTAACTGGCGCGCGCGATGCAAGGGCCGATCGCGGCGGCGATCCGGTCGCGGCGGGCGCCCAGCGCTTCCATGGCCAGCAGCGTGGCGTCGGTGATGCCACCGAGCGCGCCCTTCCATCCGGCATGGGCGGCCCCGACCACACCCGCCTCCGCATCCGCGAACAGCACCGGCGCGCAATCGGCGGTCAGGATGCCGAGCAACAGGCCCGGCCGATCGGTCACCAGCGCATCGCCATGCGGGCGAATATCGTCCTCGGGGGCGGTCAGCACCGTCACCGCCTCGGCCGAATGAATCTGATAGCAGGTGACGAGCCGCGCACCGGGCAGCACCGCATCGCGGGCGCGACGGCGGTTCTCGGCGACCGAGTCGGCATCGTCCTCCGATCCCAGCCCGACGTTCAGCCCGCCGTGAATGCCCGCCGATACGCCGCCGCGCCGTCCGAGAAAGCCGTGCGGAATGGGATCAAGCAGCGGCGTGCGGAGCGTTTCGATGGTCATAGCGACAGCCTCATGATCCGGTCCTCGTCGATCGTCTCACCCACGGGAAAGTCGTAGCGGCCGATATCGACAAAGCCGTAGCGGGTGTAAAAGGCCTTGGCCCGGTGATTGTCGACATAGACCGACAGGATCAACTGGCTCGCCCCGCGTGCCCGTACCGTCGCGATCGCCCAGTCCATCAGTGCCGGGCCGACGCCCGCGCCCAAATGGCTGGAGGCGACATAGAGCTGGTAGAGTTCGATTGCGTCGTCCGGCCACTCGCCGGGAAAGCCGACGGGACCGATCTTGGCGAAGCCGATGATCGCATCGCTCTGGGTCGCCAGCCGGATGGTGAAGGCGGGATGGCCGATCTGGCTGGGCAGGCCTTCGGGACCGAAGGCGTCGTTCAAAAAGGCGTTCAGGTCGGCCGCCGGATAGAGATGGCCGAAGGTCTCGGTAAAGGCAGCGGCGGCCATCGCGGCCAGCCTATCGCCGTCACCGGGTACGGCGTCCCGATAGACGATCATTCGCCATAGCCCGCAGGCACCGGCCAGTCCGGCCGGGTCACCGCCAGCGCCCGGAACAGCGTGCCCATGTCCTGCATCAACCGGTTGCGGTCGGCGAGCAGCGCACCGGCACGGTCGGGATGCGCGCGGGCGAGCGACGCGGTCCGCTGGTCGATGCCGAGTGCGCCGAGCAGATCGCGCTGCGTCACCGGGCCGAAGGCGGCGAGGCCCGATCCTTGCGCGGCGGCGGCGAGCGTCGTGAAGTCGACATGCGCGCTCAAATCCTGCTCGCCGGGCCGGTCGAAGGGGTTGGCGTAAGCATGGCCGCGCACCGCCTGCAACGTGTCGGCGATGGCGGGGCCTTCATAGCCGTAATCGACGATCAATGCCGCCCCCCCTTGTGCCGCGATCCGGGCGGATAGGGCGCGCATCACCGCGACGCTGGCGGGGGAAACCTCGATCACCGACCCGGCTTCCGCCTCGCGCAAGGCTTCCGGGATGATCTCGGACGGGACGGGCGGCCCGGCGATCGGCAGGAACAGCAGGTCCTGCGCGGCGACCAGCCGTTCGTGCCAGCCATCGCCGCGCCGGACCAGCTGGCGGATGGGCAGCGCGTCGAAGAACTCGTTGGCGACGACGATCAGTGGCCGGTCGGTCGGCAGCGTCTCGACCGTATCGTGCCAGGTTGCATCCGCCACCCGCTCCGCCTGGGCGGTACGCAGTGTTGCGCTGGTTTCGACGAAATGGATGCTGGGGTGGAAGCCTGCCTTCGCCATCGCCCGCCTGGCATCGGCGGCGAGCGTGCCGCGCCCCGGCCCCAGCTCGACCCAGTGGACCTCGGGCCGTCCCGCCCGGTCCCACAGATCGGCGCACCACAGGCCGACCAGCTCGCCGAACATCTGGCTGATCTCGGGGCTGGTGGTGAAGTCGCCGCCCGCACCCAGCGGATCGCGGGTGCCGTAATAATGCGCATTGGCGGCGGCCATGAACTGCGCCACCGGGATCGGCCCGGCCAGCGCGATGGCGCGGGCGAGCCGTTCGGGCAGGGCGTCCTCCGGCGCGGGCTTGTGATCGGCGGGGGGGATCAGCGGGTTGGTCATGCCCCCGCTCTGCCGATCCCGTCCCGCCACCGCAAGACTATCAGGAAACGCTCTCGCTGCCCGCGATCGGCTCGACCCGGACGCGGCGCGCCTTGGCCGAGTTCATCAGGTACAGCCCGCCCAGGATCATCGGCACGCACAGCCACTGGCCCATGTGCAGCCCGGTCGCCTGCGCAAAGGCGCGCAGCTGCTGGTCGGGCTCGCGGAAGAATTCGACGATGAAGCGCGCGATGCCATAGCCGAGCAGGAACAGGCCCGACAGCTTGCCCGGATCGTACCGCGCTTTGGTCCGCCAGAAGGCGAAGCTCATGACCGCGAACAGGACCAGGCCTTCGAGACCCGCTTCGTAAAGCTGGCTGGGATGACGCGCCGGATCGGGCAGGCCGAAGGGCACGGTGTGCGGGAAGATGATCGCCCAGGGCACGTCGGACGGCTTGCCCCACAGCTCGCCATTCACGAAATTGGCGAGACGGCCCAGGAACAGCCCGACCGGCGCGGTGCAGACCAGATAGTCGAGGATGCGCAGCCAGTTCAGCTTGTGCTTGCGCGCGAACAGGATGACGCCGATCCCTGTGCCCGCCGCGCCGCCGTGAAAGCTCATGCCGCCGTCCCACAGCCGCAGGATGCGCAAGGGATGCAGGAACATCTCGGGCGCGTAGAAGATCACATAGCCGATCCGCCCACCCAGGATGATGCCCAGCGTCGCATAGAAGACCAGATCGTCGGCATGCGCCCGCGCCATCGGCGCACCCGGCCGGTCGAGCATCTTGCCCAGATACCACCAGCCGAACAGGATGCCGGTGATATAGGCCAGGCTGTACCAGCGCAGCGTGAAGAAGCCGATCGAGAAGACGTCCGGGTGCAACCCCAGATCCTCGAACCGGATATGGCCACCCGCGGCGGCAAGCGTGGAGAGGATCAAGTGCGTTTCCCTTTCTGGCCTGCTTCATAGAGCGGCGGGGCGACAACACCAAGACCATGGGTTCGGTGCCGTCCTTTGCGGGGGCGGGGCATGGCCGCCGGGAAATAGGGTTCACGCGAAGCCGCGAAGGCGCGAAGGTTATTGCGCGCAGAGGCGCGGAGGGCGCAGAGGTGTCTGGTCCGGCCGCAAGGCCAGTCCATAGTCGGTGAGCGGCACGGTCTGCCGATCGATACGGTGGGATGCCCGTGCCGCCGGTCCCCCTCTGCGTCCTCTGCGCCTCTGCGCGCCAAAATCTTCGCGCCTTTGCGTGAACAATCGACCCCCTCGCTTTGAGACAGAGAAACCCTGCGCTTGCCTGCCCGCGCCTGTCCGGTAAGGCTCCGCCGCGATGGAATGGAGCAGGCGCAATATCTTGGTCGGCGGGGGCGTGGGGGCCGGGTTGCTGGTCGCCTGGGGGCTGTGGCCGCGCGCCTATCCGCCCAGCCTGACGGCGCGGCCGGGCGAGCAGGCGTTCGGTGCGTGGCTGAAGATCGGGCGCGACGGCATCGTCACCGTCGCGGTGCCGCAGGCCGAGCATGGCCAGGGGATCGCCACCACGCTGGCCCAGGTCGTCGCCGACGAACTGGGTGCGGACTGGCGCACCGTCGCGGTCGAGCCCGCGCCCATCAGCCCGCTCTACGCCAATCCGATCGGCGTCGACTCGTTGTTCGAAGGCGCGTTCGACCGGCTGCCCGAGGGGATGCGCGACGAGTGGTTGCGGCGCGACCGGGTGATGCTGACCGCCGGATCGAGCTCGCTGCGCATGTTCGAGGCGCCCGCGCGGGCCGCCGCCGCGACCGCGCGCGCGCTGATGGCGCAGGTCGCCGGTCGGCGCTGGGGCATCGACTGGACCAGTTGCAAGGCCAGGAACGGCTTCATCACCCATGGCGATCAGCGGTTGCGCTTCGCCGAACTGGCCGAGGCGGCGGCGAACGAGACGGTGCCGCATCCCCTGCCGCTGGGTAGTGGCGGCGCGGGCGCGCTGGCGGGCAAGGACGTTCCGCGGCTCGATTCGCCCGCCAAGGTGGATGGTTCGGCCAATTTCACCGCCGATATCCGCTTGCCCGACATGGTCCATGTCGCGCTGCGCCATGCACCGCTGGGCCGGACCGCTGCGATCCGGATCGACCGTGCGGCGGCAATGAAGCTGCCCGGCGTGGTCGAGGTGATCGCGGGCGGCGACTGGGTGGCGGTGGCGGCGGCAAGTTGGTGGATCGCACAAAAGGGGCTCGACGCGCTCGCACCGCAGGCGGTGGGCGATGGAGCGGTGCCCACATCGCAGGCCGTCATGCAGGCGCTCGACACCGCGCTCAAGGAGGAAGGACGCACGGTCCTGACGCGCGGCGATGTCGCATCGGCGCTGGAGGGGCAGGGGCTGATCGAGGCCGTGTACCGGGTAGGGGTTGGCGTCCATGCCGCGATCGCGCCGCGCGCGGCGGTGGCGGCGTGGCGCGACGATGGGCTCGAACTCTGGGCCCCCACCCAGGCCCCTGAGAGCGCCCGCACGGCGGCGGCAAAGGCGGCAGGCGTGGCGGAGGAGCGGGTGATCGTCCATGCCATGCCGATCGGCGGTGGCTTCGGCCTTGGGCTGGAAAGCGATGCGGTGGCGCAGGCGGCGATGATCGCGGCGAAGCTGAAGCGGCCGGTCAACGTCCAATGGTCGCGCACCGAGGATCTGCGCCGCGACGCCTATCGCGCGCCCGCCACCGCGCGCATGACCGCGCGGCTCAGCCAAGGCAAGCTGGTCGGCTGGCGGAGCCGGATCGCGACCCCCGCGACCGGCAAAGCGCTGGCCGAGAGGGTGATGCCCGCCGGGTTGGTCCGCTGGGGAATGCGGGGCGAGGGGCGGGGGGACGCCTATGCGATGGGCGGGGCGGTGCCGCCCTATGCGATCCCGGCGCTGGCCGTGCATCACCATGATGCCGTGCTGTCCATTCCGACCGGCCATGTGCGCGGCGGGGCGCATGTCGCCAATTGCTTCATCACCGAATCCTTTGTCGACGAATGCGCACGGGCGGCGGGAGCCGATCCGCTGGCGTGGCGGATCGCGATGCTGGGGCAGGAGCCCCGGCTGGCCCGCTGCCTGTCGACCGCCGCGTCGCTCGGCGGTTGGGAAGGGGGCGCGGCGGGCAGCGGCCAGGGTGTCGCCGCCCACGGCTTTCGTGGCAGCTATGTCGCGGTCATGGCCGAGACGCACCGAGACGAGAAGGGCCGGCCGGTGGTCGACCGTCTGGTCGCCGCGATCGACTGTGGCCGGGTGGTGAACCCCGACATCGTGCGGCAACAGATTGAGGGCGGGCTGATCTTTGGCCTCGCCGCCTTGCGCGGCGGGGCGGTCGGGTTCGATCGGGGCTGGGCCACGCCGTCGCGGCTGGGCGCGCTGAACCTGCCGCGCCTCGCCGACACGCCCGACATCACCGTCGAGATCATATCCTCCGACGAAGCCCCCGGCGGGGTGGGCGAACTGGCGGTGCCGCCGGTCGCGCCTGCCATCGCCAATGCGCTCGCCACCCTGCCCGGCTTCCCACGGATACGAAGCCTGCCGATGGAGTTGTCCGCCTGATGCTGCCGCCCGACCATCCCCCCGTGCCGCGCGCCAAGATCGGCGTGCTCCTGATGAACCTGGGCACCCCCGACGCACCCGACCCCAAGGCGGTGAAGCGCTATCTGGGCGAGTTCCTGTCCGATCGCCGGGTGATCGAGATTCCGGCGCTGCTGTGGCAGCCGATCCTGCGCGGTATCATCCTGAACACCCGGCCGAAAAAGTCGGCCCATGCCTATTCGCTGGTCTGGCGCGACGACGGCTCGCCTTTGGCTGCGATCACCAAGGCCCAGGCGGTGGCGTTGAAGGATGCATTCGGACCGCACGTCATGGTCGACTGGGCGATGCGCTATGGCCGTCCCGCCATTGCCGACCGGGTGCAGGCGATGAAGGATGCGGGGTGCGAGCGTATCCTGCTCGCGCCGCTCTATCCGCAATATTGCGCGGCGACGACCGCCACCGCCAATGACCGGGCGTTCGCGCATCTGGCGACGATGCGCTGGCAGCCTGCGATCCGCACCCTGCCGCCTTATTATGACGATGCGCTCTATATCGATGCGCTGAAGACCCAGCTTGAGACGCAGCTCGCCGCGCTCGATTTCGAGCCCGACGCGGTGGTTGCCAGCTTCCACGGCATGCCGCAGCGGACGCTGGAACTGGGCGATCCCTATCATTGCCATTGCCGCAAGACCGCGCGGCTGCTGGCCGAGGCGATGAAGGAAACGCTGGGCGATCGCGAACTGCTGGTCGCGTTCCAGTCGCGATTCGGCCGCGCCAAATGGCTGGAGCCCGCGACCGACACGGTGCTGGAATCGCTGCCCGCACGCGGCATCCGCAAGGTGGCGATCCTGGCGCCGGGCTTTTCGGCCGATTGTATCGAGACGCTGGAGGAACTGGCGATTCGCGGTCGTGAAAGTTTCGAGGGTGCAGGGGGAACCCATTTTGCCTATCTTCCGTGCCTTAACGACAGCGAGATCGGCGTGGCGATGCTGCGCAAATTGATCGAACGCGAACTGCAAGGCTGGTTGCCGTAACGTAATATTACGTTTCACTTCGGCTTTGCCATTGCGGAGCCTCCCTGCCCATTTTAAGCCACAATCTCACATGGGAGAGGTTTAATGGCTCGGGTTGCGATCGTGACGGGTGGTACGCGCGGTATTGGCGAGGCGATCAGCCTGGCCCTGAAAGAGGCGGGCGTCACCGTCGCCGCCAATTATGCGGGCAATGACGAGCGCGCGCGGGAGTTTTCCGAACGCACCGGGATCAAGGCATATAAATGGGACGTCGCCGATTATGACGCGGTCCAGGCGGGCGTCGCGCAGGTCGCCGAGGAACTGGGCCCGGTCGACATCGTCGTCAACAATGCGGGCATCACCCGCGACGGCACGCTGCTGAAGATGACCTACCAGATGTGGAAAGAGGTCATGGATACCAATCTGGGCGGCTGCTTCAACATGGCCAAGGCGGCGTTCCCCGGCATGCGCGAGCGCAAATGGGGCCGCATCGTCAATATCGGCTCGATCAACGGCCAGGCGGGTCAATATGGCCAGGTCAACTATGCCGCCGCCAAGTCGGGCATCCATGGCTTTACCAAGGCGCTGGCGCAGGAAGGCGCACGGTTCGGCGTGACCGTCAACGCGATCGCGCCGGGCTATATCGACACCGACATGGTCGCCGCCGTCCCCGCCGACGTGCTGGAGAAGATCGTCGCCAAGATCCCGGTCGGCCGTCTGGGCCAGGCGCACGAGATCGCACGCGGCGTCGCCTTCCTCTGCTCGGACGAGGCGGGCTTCGTCACCGGCTCGACCCTGTCGATCAACGGCGGTCAGCATATGTATTGATAGTGCTCGCCTGCTTTCCTCCCCTTGCAGGGGAGGTGGCAGCGCGCAGCGCTGACGGAGGGGTGTTACGGCCAGCGGGGGACACCCCTCCACCGTCCTTCGGACGGTCCCCCTCCCCTTGCAGGGGAGGAATAGAAGATAAGCAAGAACGCCGACCTCCTTGGGGGAGATCGGCGTTCCGCCCTCGATACGCTACGCGAGGAAAACTGGGGCGGGTGGGGCAGATACAGGCCCCGTCCGCCCTAACCGTTTAGCTTAGCGGCAATAGCCGGGGCGACCCGACCGCTCGATCGCACGGCCCGCCAGCGCGCCTGCGCCGCCGCCGATCAGCGTGCCCAGCGTGCGGTCGCCCTGGGTGTCGATGGTCCGGCCCAGCAAGCCGCCCGCCACCGCGCCGACGATCGTGCCGGTCGTGCCCGAGCGGCGGCACTTGCTGGCCTGATACTCGGCCCGCGCGCCGTCATTATAGCCGCGATAATAACGATCCGAATGATGCGCCCGGCGATAGCGATGCGCATCCGCGGCGGTCGCGGGCAGCACGGCGCCACCGATCATCGCCATCGCGGTTGCCGCCAGGGTCAGGGTCTTCATCATGGTCTCACTCCCGAAACTCGTATCGATCGACGGTCCCGTCCGTCGTCGTCGAGGGCCTTTCTGGGCGATTCGGATTGAGCCTTTCCTGAATGTCCCCGTTATCCTCCGTTCATACAATCGGCCCCCGGCGGCCGTGTCGGAAGGGGCTGTCGTGCTGCGCCGCAGCGCGTATGAGGCGTCATGCGCATCCTCTTATCCTGCCTGTTGATATTGGCCCTGGTGCCGGGATGGTCGGGGGAAGAGCGGCTGGCGCTGTTCGAGGGCAAGCCGCAAATGGATGTCCGCCGGGTCGACCTCGATCCCCGCGACCCGACGCGGCGGCGGGTCGGGGCGTTGACCTATCTCGGCGGGGTCGTCCTCACCAGCCGCATGTCGGCCTTTGGCGGCTATTCCTCGCTCGCGGTGGCGGGGGACCATTTCGTGCTGCTCAGCGACGGTGGCAATATAGTGCGCTTCCGCATGGGGGCGGACTGGCGGCCCCATGACCTGCGGTTCGGCAATCTGCCCGCCGGGCCCGCGACCGGCTGGATGAAGGCCGATCGCGACAGCGAGTCGCTGGCGGTCGATCCCCGGACCGGGCAAGCCTGGGTCGGGTTCGAGAATTTCAACCAAATCTGGCGCTACGCCCCCGACTTCACCCGTGCGGAGGGCTATGTCGCGCCGCATGACATGGAAGACTGGCCCGGCAATGGCGGGGCCGAATCGCTCGCCCGGTTGCCCGATGGGCGATTCGTGACCATTTCCGAAGTCGCGGAAATTTCGAAGAAAGCCTGGCGCGGCGGCGAGGCATCGCGAGAGAACAGCCGACAGGGGGTGATCTTCGCAGGCGATCCGCTGAAGGGCCAGGCCCGGCGCTTCGCCTATCGCGTGTCACCGCATTATGATGTCGCCGATGCTGCCGCCCTGCCTGACGGATCGCTGGTGGTCGTCGAGCGGCGTTTCCGGCTGCCGTTCCGCTTCTCGAATCGGATCATGCTGGTCCCCGCCGATCAGATCGCACCCGGCCGGGTGGCGCGGGGACGCCTGCTCGCCGAACTCGACGCGCCGCTGATCCATGACAATTTCGAAGGGGTGGCGGTGACCCGCGAAGCGGGAGCGACCATCCTGTGGCTGGTGTCCGACGACAACCAACTGTTCCTGCAGCACAGCTATCTGCTCAAATTCCGGCTGGACGACCACGCCATAGGGCATTGATTCGACCGCATAGGGGAGATGGCAGGTCGAAGGCCTGACGGAGGAGGCGTCGGGGAGAAACGACCGCTCTCCTGATCGGGTGCACAAGCTCAACGACGAAAACCCGCCGCTCCGGGGAGCGGCGGGCTTCAACCCGTCAACCGACGCGTCGCGGATTAGGCGGCGGCGGCTTCGGTCTTGGCGGCGGCCAGCTTCTTGACGACGTCGCGCTTCAGGCGACGCACGCGCAAGGAGAGCTGATCGTCCGAGGTCTTGACCAGCCAGTTGTCCAGCCCGCCATTATGCTCGACCGAACGCAGGCCGTGGGTCGAAACGCGAAGACGGACGCTCTTTTCGAGCGAGTCCGAAATCAGCGTGACGTTCTGCAGGTTCGGCAGGAACGTACGCTTGGTCTTGTTGTTGGCGTGGGAAACGTTGTTACCCACCTGCCGGCCCTTGCCGGTCAGCTCGCAAATGCGCGACATGATCGTTATCCTGGTTTCAGGCAGTGCCCGGAAAGGCCGCGCCGATACCCCGTCCGGGGGGTGGCGTCAACCGATTCCCGGAAAAGAGGGGTGCAACTGGGCTTCGTCGGCTGCGTTGTTACGGCAACGAACCTTTGGGAGCCAGGGTCATGCGCGCTTTTCTCGTCCTGTTGGGCATCGTCCTTCTGCTGGTTGCCGGTGCCATGGCGATGGGCTGGATCAATATCGACCAGACCCGCCCGGCGGTGGTCCAGGCCCCCGCCTTCCGCGCCGAAGGGCCCAAGGTGTCGGTCGGCACCACCCAGAAGACGGTCGAGGTGCCGACGGTGAGCGTCGAGAAGCCCGCCGACAACGCCCAGTAAGTCCGCCCAAGCGCCCTTGCCCGGAGGACGGGCGCGGGGCAGGGAGGGGCGATGTTTCCGCTCCCCGTCCCGATGCGCGCCGCGCTCGACGCCGCTGCCCAGGCGGGGCTGGCGGGCGAGGTGCCGGTGGGCGCGGTGGTGATACGGGACGGCGCGATCATCGCGACGGGGGCGAACGCGCCGCGTCGCCTGCACGACCCGACCGCCCATGCCGAAATCCAGGCGATTCGCGCCGCCGCCTTGGTGCTGGGCCGCGACCGGCTGGAGGATTGCGACCTGTGGGTCACGCTGGAGCCGTGCGCCATGTGCGCGGGAGCCATCGCCCATGCCCGAATCGCCCGGCTCTATTACGCCGCTAGCGACCCCAAGGGCGGCGCGGTCGAACATGGTCCGCGCTTCTTCGGTCAGCCGACCTGTCACCATCGGCCGGAAATCTACGCGGGGATGGGCGAAGCGGAGGCGGCCAGCCTGCTCCGCGACTTCTTCAGCGCGCGGCGATAGGGATGGGGATGGCCATGGCCGATCGGATAGTCATTGATCCAGACGCGTTTTTGGAAACCGATCACGGGCGGGTGTGGACACCGGAGCGAAACGAGGCGGCTTGGGCATGGGCCTATGGGGCGCTGGAACAGGCGATCTCGCGCGCTCCCCGGTCTGGTAAGGTCATCTTGGTTTGCGGGGTGCAGGGCGCGGGCAAGACAAGCTGGATCGCGTCCCAACCCGTCTGTCCGACGACCATCTATTTCGATGCGGCACTACCCGGCATGCGCCACCGCGCCAGGATCATCGCCATCGCCCGGCAAGCCGACATGCCGATCGAGGCGGTATGGATCGATACGCCGGTCGCGATTGCCCTGGCCCGCAACGCATGCCGCCCGGCCGATAAGGTCGTGCCGGAATCCGCTATCCTGTCGGTCGCCGCGCAGTTCGAGCCACCATCATTGGTCGAAGGGTTCGCGCGCGTTCATGTCCACAAGGGCGGATAAGGCGCGTTCGACTAAGGCAAAGGGCCCGGACGGTATCCCGCCCGAGCCCTTTCCCATCAGCGAATCTCCAAGCGATCAGCGCAGATCGCCCTCGCGGATCGGCACGATCTTGATCTCGACACGGCGATTGGCGGCGCGGCCTTCCTCGGTGTCGTTCGAGGCGATCGGCTGCGACTTGCCGAAGCCGCGCGTGCCGATGCGGGCAGGCTGCACCCCGCGCGACGCCAGATAGTCGGCGACCGCCACCGCGCGCTGTTCGGACAGGCGCTGGTTATAGGCGTCGCTGCCGGTCGAATCGGTATGGCCGTACACGTCGATATAGGTCTGCTTATACTGCGACAGGATGTCGGCGACCTGATCCAGCGTCTGGCGGAACTGCGGCTGCACCTGCGCCGAATTATAGGCGAAGGTGATACCCGAGGGCAGGTTCAGCAGCAGGTCGTCGCCCTGGCGGACCACCTGGACATCGGTGCCCGCGGTGCGTGCGCGCAGGTCGCGCTCCTGCTTGTCCATATAGGCGCCGATGCCGGCCCCGGCGAGGCCGCCGATCCCGGCGCCCAGGATCTTCTCGGTCCGGTCGTGCCGTCCGCCGACCAGATCGCCCAGCAGATAGCCGCCGACCGCGCCGCCGATGCCGCCGATCGCGGCCTTGGACAGGCGCTGCTGGCCGGTTTCCGGGTCGGTGGTGCAGGCCGAGGTGGCGACCAGGGCCGACAGGGCGGCGGCGGTCAGAAACTTTGCGGGCAGTCGCATGAACATGATCCTTCTTGGCTTTTCACAGCGTCTCGTCCCCCGGAACGCCGTGTCGCTTGGCCTTGTTCCGCAGGCGAACTGAACGGAACATGACGACAGGAGTTGTCGAAGCCCTGTCCGCCCCGCTATGAGCACTTCGTACCGATGGCACCGCTGCCCCCCTTTCCGTGGATCGACGTCCTCATCATCCTCGCGCTCGTCGCCCTGAACGGGGCGTTCGCGATGAGCGAACTTGCGATCGTCTCGTCCCGGCGTGCCCGGCTGGAGGCGATGGCGCGGAGCGGGCGCAAGGGCGCGCAGGCCGCGCTGACGCTCGCTGCCGATCCCGGCAAGTTCCTGTCGACCGTCCAGATCGGCATCACCCTGACCGGCATCATCGCGGGCGCCTATTCGGGCGCGAGCCTGGGCACGCCGACCGCGGCGCGGCTGGAGGCGCTGGGCGTATCACCCTCGACCGCCGCGACCCTGGGCTTCGCGCTGGTCATCGGCCTGACCACTTATGCTTCGCTGATCCTGGGCGAACTGGTGCCCAAGCAGTTCGCGCTGCGCAAGCCCGAGCCGATCGCCGCCTTCGTCGCGGTGCCGATGCGCTGGCTGGCGGTCGTGACCGCGCCGATCGTCTGGATACTCGATTCGACCAGCGGGGTGATCTTCAAGCTGCTGGGCCTGAACCGCGATAACGAGGATCAGGTGACGGCCGAGGAACTGCACCTGATCGTCGCCGAGGCGTCCAAGTCCGGCGTGATCGAGGAGCATGAACGCTCGATCATCTCGGGCGTGGTGCGGCTGGCCGACCGGCCGGTGCGCGAGGTGATGACGCCGCGTACCGAGATCGACTGGCTGGACTGCACGCTGGATGACGAGGCGATCCGCGCCAAGCTGCTGGAAAGCCCGCGCACCCGCCTGCCGGTGGGTGAGGGCTCGATCGACGCGGTGGTCGGCGTGGTGCAGGCGCGCGACATCGCCATGGCGCTGTTTCGGGGCGAGCCGCTCGACCTGAAGCATCTGATGCGCAAGGCGCCGGTCGTGATCGACCGGATCGATGCGATGGACGTGCTGCTGGCGCTGCGTCAGGCCGAGGTGCCGATGGCGCTGATCCATGACGAATATGGCCATTTCGAAGGGATCGTGACCCCGTCCGACCTGCTGGCCGCGATCGCGGGCGAGTTCGCCTCCGACGCCGATCCGGGCGAGGCGCCGTCGGTGGTCGAGCGCGACGACGGGTCGCTGCTGGTCGCAGGCACCATGGCGGCGGACGCGCTGGCTGACCGGCTGGGCATCGACCTGCCCGACGACCGCGATTACGCGACCGTCGCCGGGCTGGCGCTGGCGGTGTTCCGCCATCTGCCCGGCGAGGGCGAGAGCTTCGTCGAACAGGGCTGGCGCTTCGAGGTGGTGGACCTGGACGGCCGTCGGATCGACAAGCTGCTGGTCAGCGAGGCTTAAGCGCTTCCGGCTTCGGCGGCGGCGGCAGGGCCACGAAGCCGATCCGCTCGAACCCAGCCTGTTGGGCGAGGTAGATGACCCCGGCGGTGCAGCGATAGGGTATGTCGGCCGCGCTGCCGATCGAGGCTGAAGCCCAGCTCCGACGCGCTTCGCGTAATGCCGTCATCGCGGCCGCATCGTCTTTGGGCAATGTGAAGAGCTGATCCAACACCTTCATCGTACAGATGTCGGGCGGGGTGTGCGCCATCGTGATTTGGAGCGAGGCTTCGGCTTTACGGTCGGAAGGGGCCATGGCCAAAGCCGCCGGGGCCATGGTCATGATCACGGGCAGTGTAGCGATCGACCAAGGCGTCATGCGATGAAGGCTATCAGTCGTTCCTGATGTCGACAATGGCCGGTGGGCTTCGTGCGTCCCGATCATGTCATCCCGCTTTAGAAGCGGCGGCGGCGGCCAGCCTCAACCCTTCAACATGATATCCCCAGACGCCACCACCCGCGCGATGTGGGGGAGGATGTTCTGGATGGTGAAGGCATGAAGGTCCGACGAGCGCGAGGCGCAGGCATCCTCGGCGATGACCACGTCATAGGACAGCTCCCACGCCGAGCGTGCGGTCGATTCGACGCCCATGTTGGTCGAGATGCCCGCGATCACCACCGTTCGCACCCCGCGCCGCCGCAGGTGCAGGTCCAGGTCGGTGCCGGTGAAGGCGCCCCAGTGGTGCTTCAGGACGACGATGTCGCCGGGCTGGCGCAGGTCGGGGACCAGTTCGCTGAACTCGGGCGGGGTGCCCTGGGGCGGCAGGCTGGGGCGGTCGACAGTCTGGCTGGGCATCGTCTCCGGCGTGAAGCCGACATGGACCAGCACCACCGGCGCGCCCGCCTCGCGGAAGCGGGTGGCGAGCGGCTTGGCGGCTGCCACCACCTCGTCGCCTGATCGCGGGCCGCCCGCATAAGGAAGGATGCCCTTTTGCAGGTCGATGAGGATCAGCGCGGTGGTCTTGGGATCGAGCGTCGTCATCGCCCCTCAACCGGCAAGCGGGGCGGCCGTTCCGTTACAGCCGCCCGAACACCGCCTCGAACCCCGCCCGGTCGCCCGCTGCGAGCAGCCGCGCCTGTTCGAGCCAGCGGTCGCGCGCCATACGCCCTGAAAAGGCCCCGAGTTGCGCGTCGAGCGCCTGGGCCTGGGCCTCGCTGAGCGCCGCCATGTCGCCGACCGTGGCGATGCCATGCTCGGCCAGCTTCTGGGTCAGCTTGGGCCCCAGGCCCTTCAACAGCGTGATCGGCTGGTCTTCGGGCCGCGCCGCGCCTGTCGAGGCCGGGGCGGCCTCGGCAGCGGGGCTGGCCGCCATCGGGGCAGCGGCGGCCACCGGCTCGTCGTTGAGCGGTTCGTCGGTGACGACCGGCTCTTCGGGCGCGGCGGGGGCGGGCATTACCGGCGGCGGGGGCGGCGGTGGTGTGACCGGGGTCGGCGTCGGGGCAGGGGCAGGCGTCGCCTTCGGCTCGGTCAGCGAGGCTTCGCTAAGCGGCGTGCTGTCCGGCTGGCGCAGCGCGACGCCCGCTTCTTGCGCATTCTCGTCCACCTGCCGCGCGGCATGGGTGCGCCGCCGCTTCAGCCGCATCCCGATCACGATCACCGCGATGGCGGCGAGCGCGACCAGGGCGATCAGGACGAAATGGATGGTCGTGATAGTGGCCACGCCATCGGGGATCAGGCTTGTCGCTGGTGCTGCGGTCGTGTCGTTCATTGCCTCACCCTATTATCCCATGGCCTTGGTCGCGAGCCCAATCGATCGGATCAACCCTGGGTTCCCGACTCGCGGGCAACCTCGCGCCAGCCGATGTCGCGGCGGCAAAAGCCATCGGGGAAACGGATCGCATCGACCGCGCGGTACGCGGCGGCCTGTGCCTCGGCGACGCTGGGCGCGCTGGCGGTCACGGCCAGTACGCGGCCGCCGCTGGCGACCAGCTGTTCGCCGTCTTGTCGCGTGCCCGCCTGGAACACGACCGCGCCGGTCGCCTCGGCGGTGTCGAGTCCGTCAATGGACCCGCCCGCCTTGGGCGTGCCGGGATAGCCCGAAGCCGCCATCACGACGGTCAGCGCGGGATCGTCGGAGAAGCTGGGCGCAGGGATGTCGGCCAGCCGCCCCTCGGCCACCGCCAGCATCACCGCCAGCAGATCGCCCTGGAAACGCAGCATCAGCACCTGGCATTCGGGATCGCCGAAGCGGGCATTATATTCGATCAGCTTGGGCCCCTGCTCGGTCAGCATCAGCCCGGCATAGAGCACGCCCGAAAAGGGCGTTCCCTCGGCCCGCAGCGTATCGACGGTCGGGCGAACGATCCGGTCGATCGCCTGTTGCTCCAGCTCGGGTGTCAGGACCCGCGCGGGGCTGTACGCGCCCATGCCGCCGGTATTGGGGCCGGTATCGCCATCGCCGACGCGCTTGTGGTCCTGTGCCGAGCCGAAGGGGAGCAGAGCCTCGCCATCGGTCAGGACGAACAGGCTCGCCTCCTCGCCCTCCAGGAACTCCTCGATCACCACTTCGGCGCCGGGCACCGAGAACAGGTCGGTGATCGCGCCCTCGGCCTCGGCCTTGGTGAAGGCGACGGTCACGCCCTTGCCCGCCGCCAGCCCATCGGCCTTGATGACCACCGGCAGGCCGAAGGTCGAGGCGAGCGCGGCCTGCGCCTCCGCCAGCGTGCCCACCCGGACATAACCGGCGGTCGGGATGTCGGCGCGGCGGCACAGATCCTTGGTGAAGCCCTTCGAGCCCTCCAGTTGCGCGGCGGCCTTGCTCGGCCCGAACACGGGCACGCCCTCGGCGCGCAGCGAATCGGCCAGGCCGTCGACCAGCGGTGCCTCGGGGCCGATCACGACCAGGCCGATCGCGTGATCCTTCACGAACGCTACCACGGCGGCGTGATCGGTCGCGTTCAAGCCTACGCAGGTCGCATGGGCAGCGATACCGGGGTTGCCGGGCGCGGCGTAGAGCGTATCTAACCCGTTCGACTGTGCCAGCTTCCACGCCAGCGCATGTTCGCGGCCACCCGATCCCAGCAACAGGACGTTCATGCCCGATCCTTATCCCTATGACGACAGTGCGAGGCTGGTAGCCGAGGAGATCGCTGGCGACAACGCGCTCGCGCTATCGGTGGGCGAACTCAGCCTGAAGCTGAAGCGGATGGTGGAGGGCGAATTCGGCCATGTCCGCCTGCGCGGTGAGATTTCGGGCTATAAGCGCGCCACCTCGGGCCATGTCTATATGAGCCTGAAGGACGAGAATGCGGTCATCGACGCGGTCATGTGGAAGGGGGCGGCGAACACCTTGCCCTTCCAGCCGCAGGACGGGGTGGAGGTGATCGCCACCGGCCGCCTGACCACCTTCCCCGGCCGGTCCAAATACCAGATCGTCGTCGAGCGGATGGAACTGGCGGGGGCGGGCGCGCTGATGGCGCTGCTCGAAAAGCTGAAGGCGAAACTGGCGGGCGAGGGGTTGTTCGACCGCGACCGCAAGCGCGCGCTCCCCTTCATGCCGCCGGTGATCGGCGTCGTCACTTCGCCCACCGGCGCGGTGATCCGCGACATCCTCCATCGGCTGGAGGATCGCTGTCCCACCCATGTCATCGTCTGGCCGGTGAAGGTCCAGGGCGCGGGCTCGGCGGAAGAGGTCGCCGCGGCGATCCGGGGCTTCGACGCGATTGCGCCCGGCGGCACGGTGCCGCGTCCCGATCTGGTGATCGTCGCGCGCGGCGGCGGTTCGATCGAGGATTTGTGGTCGTTCAACGAGGAGATCGTGGTGCGCGCGGTGGCGGAGTGCTCCATCCCGATCATCTCGGCGGTGGGGCATGAGACCGACACGACCCTGTGCGACTATGCCGCCGATCTGCGCGCACCGACCCCCACGGCGGCGGCGGAGATCGCGGTGCCGGTGCTCGCCGACCTGCGCCTGACGGTCGCCAGCCACCGCCAGCGCACCGAACGCTGTGCGCGCCGCTATGTCGAGCGCGGTCGCGAGCGGCTGGATGCGATGGCGCGGTTGCTGCCCAAGCGCGACCAGTTGCTGGGGCCGCAGCGCCAGCGCGCGGACGAAGCGGGCGCGCGGCTCGATCGCGGGCTGGAACGGCGGGTGACGCTGGCGCGCGGCGGGCTGGACCGGGCAGGCGCGGCGCTGCGTCCGGCTGTGCTGGAGCGGCAGGTGGAGCGCGGGCGCGACCGGCTGGCCGCGACGTGGCGGCTGGTCCAGTCGCTCAATCCCGACCGTATCCTGGAGCGCGGCTATGCCCGGATCACCGCGCGGCCCGGCGGCGAAACGCTGTCCTCGGCCGAGGCGGCGCGCGCGGCCGACACGCTGACCCTGCGTTTCCGTGACGGCACGGTCGATGTGGCGGTGGAGCGGGCCGGGGTTGAGCGGCCTGCGCCCAAAATCTATGACAAGCCCAGGCGGGAACCGAAAGCCGACCAGCCGACGCTTCTCTGATGCTTTCGAAAGAGCGAATATGTTGATGTCGAATACCGATCGCCCCGCGCGGCTGCATTATATGGCCAATGGTTTTCGCGTGCTGGCGCCGGGCGACCATGTCGTCTGCGCGGTGACCGGGCGGCGGATTCCGCTGGAGGATCTGAAATATTGGAGCGCGGCGCGGCAGGAAGCCTATGCCGATGCGGAGGCGACGGCCAAGGTGCTCGCGCCGCAATGAGGCTGGGCGGCGGAGGGCTTGCGCTGTTGCTGGCCGGATGCGTCGCGCCCAGCGGGCTGGTCCCGGCCCCGGCCGCAACCCCCGCGCCGCAATCCACCGCCGTGCCTGCCCCGCCGCCTGCCCAACCCTCGGTCGTGCCGCTCACCCCGTTCCGCTGGACCGGGGAACTCAGCCAGGGCGGGTTGATCCGGGGGCAGGCGCCCGCCGGTGCGGTATCGGTGACGCTGAATGGCGAAGCGATCCCGCTCGCCCCCGATGGCGCGTTCCTGGCCGGGTTCGACCGCGATGCCGGACCCGCAGCGGAACTGGTCGCGATGCTGGTCGACGGGCGACAGGTGCGCCAGCCGCTTGCCATCGCCCCGCGCGCCTGGCGGATCGAGCGGCTGAACACGCTGCCCAAATATCCCGTGCCTGATCCCGAGTTTCAGCGGCTGCGCCCCGCCGAACTGACGCAAATCCGCGCCGCCCGCGCGCAAGCGACGGATGCGGACGGCTGGCGACAGACGCTGCGCTGGCCCGCGACCGGCCGCATCTCCGGCCTGTTCGGCGCGCAACGCATCTATCGCGGTGAGCCGGGCAGCTATCACTCCGGCACCGATGTCGCCGCGTCCACCGGCACCATCGTCCGCGCGCCCGCCGAAGGCGTCGTCATCCTGGCGGCCGAGCAGCCCTTCACACTGGAGGGCCATCTGTTGATGCTCGACCACGGCCAGGGCCTGAACAGCGCCTTCCTCCATTTGTCGCGCATCGACGTGCGCCCCGGCGATCATGTCCGCCAGGGCCAGCCGATCGGCGCGGTCGGCGCGACAGGCCGCGCGACCGGCCCGCACCTCCACTGGAGCCTGCAATGGCGCGGCCGCAAGCTCGACCCGCTGCTGGTGACGGGGCCGATGCCGTAGGGGGGGTCGGCGATCAGCGGATGCGTTTGACCAGGATCGACCGCCCTCCCGCGACCGAGGCGCGATAGCCGCCGAGCGGCGCTTCCTTCAGCACGATCCTGTCCCCGGCGTCGGGGGGGAAGCCAAGCGTGTCGATGGTCTGCCACACCGATCCGTTGGCCAATTCCATGTTCCAGCGGCCTTGGGCGTTGGCGGCTTTGACCGCCCTGATGCTGCTGTCCAACTGGCGCACCGCGGTTGCATCATCGGCCTTGCCGCCGCCGAACATCTCGCCCGTCGGCACGGCAAGGCCGAAGCGCGACTGCTTGCGCGCGATAACCGTTTTGCGATCCAGCACCATCAAGTCGCCCGCCGCGCGCGAGGCCAGAATCGTCGTCGCCGCCCGATCGTAACAGGCCAGTCTCGCATGATCGTCGGGTGTCGTTTTGCAACGTTGCAGTTCGTCGAACTGGCGTACGGCCGTTTCGTCCTGGGCCAGGACTGGCGACGCCGCGAGATTGATCAACATTATGGCTAGCGCGCAACATATTCTCATTGTTTCAATCCCTTAGTATGGCGGTCTGGCTCATTTATAGGCATCCCGAGTGCGTATCCGATGAGAACCTGACGGGAGAAAGGCGCCTGTTTTGTTGCAGCCAAGGTGCCCCTTTTGTCATGAATGCCTCGTGAGCTTGCGCCTGTGGCACTTTTGCTACAATATCGTAAAAAGGTAATAATCTAACCAGAACGTGATTGTATATGGTCGTCCGCGGATTACGCTGATGTCATGCAGCAAGGTCAACTTGCGCAGGAAAGGCCCAGATCACGGGCTCTGAAAAGGGGTTAGACATGAAGCAGTTTTTCCGCGGGCAATTGCTCGCGACCAGCTTGCTGGCCGGCACGGCCATTTTGGGCGCCACGCCTGCCTTCGCGCAAACCACGGATCAGACTGGCAATGCGCCCGCCGCCGCGCCGCAGGCCGCTCAGGAGTCCGGCGTCCAGACCAACGAGTCCACCTCGTCCACGACGACCGGCGGTGACGTCGTCGTTACCGGCACGCTGATCCGCAATCCGAATATCGTCGCGACCAGCCCGGTCACCGTCGTCAGCCAGGAGGAAATCCGGCTCCGTCAGGTCAACGTCGCCGAACAGATCCTGCGCGAACTGCCGGGCGCAGTTCCCTCGATCGGTTCGCAGGTCAACAACGGCAATGGCGGTGCGTCCTTCGTCAATCTGCGCGGCCTGGGTTACAACCGCAACCTGGTCCTGCTCGATGGCGCGCGTATTGCTCCGGCCAACCTGACCGGTGCGACCGACCTGAACAATATTCCGCTGGCGCTGATCGAGCGCATGGACGTGCTGACCGGCGGTTCGTCGACGACTTATGGCGCCGATGCGATCGCGGGCGTCGTCAACTTCATTACCCGCAGCGATTTCTCCGGCGTCGATGTTGCGGTGACCGACCAGATCACCGGCAAGGGCGATGGCCACAGCTATCGCGCCGAACTGACCGTCGGCACCAATATGGACGATGGTCGCGGCAATGCGGTGCTGAGCATTGGCTATCAGGAACAGGACCCGGTCTATCAGGGCGCGCGTTCCTATGGCGTGCAGGCAATCGACTCCTACTCCGGGACTCCCGGCGGCTCGGGCACAACCGTTCCTGGCCGCTTCTCGATCACCGGTGTCGGCACGCAGCAGATCAATACGGCGACCAACACGTTCGTCCCGACCTACGCGCCGTTCAACTATAACCCTTACAATATCTATCAGACGCCGTTCCGTCGCTTCAACATCTTCGGTTCGACGAAGTATGAAGTGTCGGATCACCTGGAATTCTATAGCCAGGCGATGTATTCGAAGAACACGGTTTCGACGATCATCGCGCCGTCGGGCACCTTCGGCAATCCGCTGACCATTCCGATCAGCAATCCCTATCTTTCGGGCGGGGTGCGCGACACCTTCTGTCTCAATTCGGTCGATGCCGATCCGGCAACCGCCGGGCGTCAGGCACCGACACAGGCGCAGTGCAACAGCTATTACGCCGCGACCAGTCCGAGCGATCCGAATTATCGTACCTTCACGACCGCGGCATCCCGCCGTTTCGTCGAGGCCGGGCCGCGCATCAGTGAATACACGACGCAGCTGTTCAACATCCGGGCCGGTATCCGTGGTGCTCTGGTCGGCAATTTCAACTATGACGTGTTCGGCACGTACGGTGAGAGCGAGAACGTTCAGCGCCAGTCGGGCAACGGCCTGCTCTCGCGCCTTCAGCAGGCGGCACTGGCGACCAGCACGACGAGCTGCGTCAACACCGCCAACAACTGCGTTCCGATCAACCTGTTCGGCCCGGCGGGCAGCATCACCGCCGATCAGTTGGGCTTCATTCTGGGCGTGAACACCAGCAGCTCCGTCATGACCACGCTCGGCACGTTGCGCGGCGTCATCTCGGGGGACTTCGGCGTGTCGAGCCCGTTCGCCGAAACCCCGGTCAGCATCGCGTTCGGCGGCGAGTACCGTAAGTACACCGCGCGCACGACCTCGGATGCCGCCACTCAGACTCCGTCGGAAGTGTTGGGCAACGGTGCGGCGACGCCCGATGCCAGCGGTCGGTACGACGTTAAGGAAGGGTTCGTCGAACTCGTCGCCCCGCTTGTCGAGGATAAGCCTTTCTTCCGTAGCCTGACGCTCGAAGCCGGTGCCCGCTATTCCGACTATTCGCGGTCGGGTGGCAACTGGACGTGGAAGGCTGGCGGCAGCTGGGAGCCGGTGGCGTCGTTCAAGTTGCGCGGCCTGTATACGCGTGCAGTGCGTGCACCCAATATCGGCGAACTCTTCTCGCCAGCGGTGACCGGGCTCGACAATCTGGCGGTCGATCCGTGCGCTGGTTCTGCACCGGTCAACAATGCCAATCTGCGCGCGGTTTGCTTGGCGCAAGGTGCTCCGGCGTCGACCATCGGCAACATCAACAACGGCTCGTCGGGTCAGATCAACACGACGGGTGGCGGCAACCCGAACCTGGGCGTGGAAAAGGCGACCACTCTTACGGTCGGTGCTGTGATCCAGCCGACCTTCCTGTCGGGCTTTGCGCTGACGGTCGACTATTACAACATCAAGGTGACCAACGCGATCGGTTCGCCGACCGTGGGTGACGTGATCAATAGCTGTTTCGGCAATCTGACCGCCGCCAGCGCCACCAGCGCGGCCTGCACGGGTATCCGTCGCAATCCGTTGACCGGTAGTCTCGACGGCAGCTTCGCGACGACACCGGGCCTGCCGGTGCCGCTCGCCAATGTCGGCCAGCTCCTGACCGACGGTATCGACCTGACGGCCAACTACCGCCACAATCTGGGCTTCGGCAAGCTGGCGCTGGCTTTCAACGGCAACTGGACCAGCCGTTCGAAGTTCCAGGCGACGCCGACCTCGGTCTATCGCGAGTGCACCAGCTATTATTCGGTGAACTGCGCGTCGATCCAGCCGGAGTTCTCGTTCAACCAGCGCACCACGCTGTCGATCGACAAGGTCGATCTGTCGGTGCTGTGGCGCTTCCTGTCGCCGGCCAAGTATGAACCGCTGGCGCTGGCTGACGACATTGCGTCGGGTGGCGGGCCGGTCGCCGCTTATCAGCGGATCGGCGCCTATCACTATTTCGATCTGGCGGCGCAGTTCCAGGCGACCGACCGTTTCTCCCTGCTGTTCGCAGTGCGGAACGTGTTCGATCGCAAGCCGCCGTTCGTGGGTTCGTCGATCGGTTCGACCTCTTACAACAGCGGCAATACCTATCCGTCGACTTACGACCCGCTCGGTCGTCTGTTCTCGGTCACGGCGCGCGTTACGCTCTGACCCGACGGAAATCCTGAACATTGAGGGCGGTGGCTTCGGTCACCGCCCTTTTTTTGTGTGCCATCTGCGGTGCGATCACGGCCGTATCAGGGGCGCACGCGACAATGGCCGCAGCGCTCCATTGTGACGTTCCCTGCGCCACACACCAGTGTGACGGATTAGCGACAATAAGACATAAATAGTGTCGCAAACTGTATCATAGCAGCCTTACGATGCTCTCCCTGCAATCGATGCCAGCAGTATAGGTAAGGAGAGATAACTGATCGTTCGCCGCGCAACGGCCGGCCCTGCCGAAGAATTTTCCCGTCTTTACAATGTGATCTCCTGGCGGCAATCAAGCAACATTCGGTTACGGAAGGGAAAATCCGTAACGCGGAGTCAGGAAGCCGATGCACCGAATGCGGGTGTCGGACGGGAAAAAGGGGTAGAGACCATGACCAATTCGTGGATGGGGCCGCGCAAGCTCGGCTTGCTGGCGACCGTTGCGCCGTTGTCGATGCTGCTGGGCGCGCCGGCGCTGGCGCAGAGCGTACCTGCGGCCAATCAGAATGCCGAAGCCAATGCCCAGGTGGGGCAGGGGGCCGAACAGGCCGATGCCGGTACGGGCGGCGATATCGTCGTCACCGGCTCGATCATCCGCGGTGCCGATGTCGGCCCGTCGCCGGTGTCGACCATCACCGCCGAAAATCTGGACGTTCGCGGCATCAACACGGTGCAGGCGGGTATCCAGGCGCTGGCGTCGAACAACGGTCCGGCGCTGACCAATTCGTTCACCGCCAATGGCGCGTTCGCGAGCGGCGCGTCGTCGGTGTCGCTGCGCGGCCTGTCGACCAACTCGACGCTGGTGCTTTTCGACGGTCTGCGCGCCGCTTATTATCCGCTGTCGGATGACGGCACGCGCAACTTCGTCGACCTGAACACCATTCCCGACGACATCGTCGACCGCGTCGAAGTGCTGCGCGACGGCGCGTCGTCGAGCTATGGCGCGGACGCGATCGCGGGCGTGGTCAACATCATCACCAAGCGCTCGGTGAAGGGCGTGATGGGCCGCGCCGAGGCGGGCATTTCGCAGCGCGGCTACAATGCCAACCAGCGCGTCTCGCTGACGGCGGGCACCGGCGACCTGGATGAGCAGGGCTATAACGCCTATATCAGCGGCTTCTATTACCGTGCCGAGGGCGTGCGGGCGAGCCAGCTGCCAGCGCCGTACAACTCCAGCGACGAACGCGGCATCTGCTCCAACCGCACCGGCACCACCATCTGCGGCCCCAACAACATCGCCAACGGACTGGACCTGAACGGCCAGTATACCAATGGCTTTGCGATCAACACGCCGAACTTTTACGTCCGCCCCGCCGACGCGACCAACACCACGCCGAGCGGCCGCTATCAGTTGCTGAACCCGGCGGCGGGCTGTCTGACCGGCACGCCGTATAATCCGACCGCCGCCGAACTTGCGCTGCCCGCCAACGCGACCGCGCCCGGCACCGTCTGTCAGGTCGACACCCAGCGGCTGTACGGCAACATCACCCCCGATATCGAGCGGGTCGGCGGATCGGCGCGCTTCACCGCGAAGATCGGTGACACGTCGGAAGCCTATCTGCAGGTCAATTTCCAGCAGGCGACGACCAGCTATACCGGCACCCCGACCGTGATCCGCGCCAATGCGCCCGCCGGTATCCTGTTCCCGCAATATTCGACGTCGCAGAACCCGACCCCCGCGATCGACCCGAACTCGGCGATCCTGGCGCTGCCCGTCTATATCTGCCCGCGCGCGACCGTCGGCGCATGCAATGCGACCAACGGCACGCTGAACCCGAACAATCCGTTCGCCGCCACCGGGCAGGTCGCGCGTCTGGTCGGCACGCTGCCGAACAGCTTCGAATCGACCAAAACCCGCAGCCGCGTCTACCGCGCCGCCTTCGGGATCAACGGCACGATCTTCGACGATGTCGATTATCGTTTCGACGCGACCGCGATGCACACCGATCTGCGGCTCGAGCAGAACGGCTATGTCTATATCCAGCACCTGCTCGATGTCATCAAGGACGGCAGCTACAACTTCGTCAATCCGGGCCTGAACAGCCAGGCGACGCTCAACTATCTGACGCCGACCAACATCACCAACGACAGCTCGGACCTGCTCCAGGCGCAGTTCACCCTGGGCAAGGCGATCATGACCCTGCCGGGTGGCGACCTGCGCGTCGCGGTGGGCGGCTCGATCTTCTACGAGGCGATCGACGCGCCCAGCGCCAATCCGGACGAGAACGGCCCGACCCAGCGCTATTTCCGCCTGAACGCCTTTGGCACCAGCGGCAACCGCACCGTCTCCTCGGCCTTTTACGAGGTCAACGCGCCGATCGTCGATCAGCTGACGGTCAACGCGTCGGGTCGCTATGACCATTATTCGAGCGGCCAGAGCGCTTTCTCGCCCAAGTTCGGTGCGATCTTCAAGCCGATCCGCCAGGTCGCGCTGCGCGGCACCTATTCGCGCGGCTTCCGCATTCCTTCGTTCGGTGAGGCCAACGCCCTGCCGACCACCGGCTATGTGACCCAGTCGCTGAGCAGCATTCCCGACGCCTTCCTGCGTCAGTACAGCATCAATCCGGGCGCCGGGCAAATCTGTTCGCAGAACACGCCGACCAACTGCGCGGGCTATATCTCCAACTATTCGATCGGGCAGACGACGCTGGCGTCGCAGAATCTCGACCCCGAAAAGTCGCGCAGCTTCACCGCCGGGATCAAGGTCGATCCGGTGCGCGGCCTGTCGCTGACCGTCGATTACTTCAACATCCGCAAGACCGGGGCGATCACCACCCCCGACCTGTCGCCCGCCATTGCCGCTTATTATGCGGGCGCGGCGATCCCGGCCGGGTTCGAGGTCATTCCGGATGCCGTCGACATCAACAACCCGACCGCCACGCCGAAGATCGCCTTCGTCCGCTCGCAGCTGATCAATGCCCAGACGATCAAGTCCGAAGGCATCGATTTCGGCATGAACGGCTTTTACGACTTCGGTTCGTTCCGGTGGAACACCAACCTGAACGCCAGCCTGATCCTGGAGCTGAGCACCACGGTCGACGGCGTGCGCCAGACCTATGTCGACACGCTGGGCAATTTCAACCTGACCGCCGGTTCGGGCACGTTCGAGTGGAAGGGCAACTGGGTCAACACCTTCGACTTCGGGAACTTCGCGTTCACGGGCACGGTCAACTACACCTCGGGCTATGACCTGTCGGCCATGGACCAGGGTGACGCGTATAAGGATTGCGGCCAGGCCCCGGCCTATTTCGGCTGCCGCGTGAAGAGCTACATCACCGCGGATGCGAATGCGTCGTTCAAGGTCAACGACAAGTTCACCTTCTACGTGAACGTGCTGAACGTGTTCAACCGCCTGCCTCCGATCGATCCGGTCACCTACGGCGCGTATCTCTACAACGCGGTGCAGGGCGGCGACGGCATCTTCGGCCGCCAGTTCCGCGCGGGCGCCAAGTTCAACTTCTAACCCCAGGGTTCGTTTCGGCGAGCCCCACTTGGGGGCGGCTCCTTCGGGCGCCGCCCCCTTTTTATGGACCTTACGCCACCGACAGCGTCAGCTTCCCGTCGCCTTCGTCGACGGTCACGATCGCGCCGTCCTTGACGTTGCCGCGCAGGATTTCCTCGGCGAGCGGGTCCTGGAGGTGGCGTTGGACCGCGCGGCGTAAGGGGCGTGCGCCGTATACCGGGTCGTAGCCTACCCGGCCCAGCCACTCGCGGGCGGCATCGGTCAGGTGCAGGCTGATCTTGCGATCGGCCAGCAGCTTGGCGACGCGGGCGACCTGGATGTCGACGATCGGGCCCATATGGCACTGGCCCAGGCGGTGGAACAGGATGATCTCGTCCAGCCGGTTGAGGAATTCCGGGCGGAAATGGGCGCGGACGATCTCCATCACCTGTGGCTCGACGCTCTCGACGCTTTGCCCGTCCTCGACACCCGCCAGATACTGGCTGCCCAGGTTCGAGGTCAGGATGATGAGCGTGTTCGAGAAGTCGACCGTCCGGCCCTGACCATCGGTCAGGCGACCGTCGTCCAGCACCTGGAGCAGCACGTTGAATACGTCGCCATGCGCCTTCTCCACCTCGTCGAACAGCACGACCTGATAGGGCCGCCGCCGCACCGCCTCGGTCAGGACGCCGCCTTCCTCATAGCCGACATAGCCCGGAGGCGCGCCGATCAGCCGCGCGACACTGTGCTTCTCCATGAACTCACTCATGTCGAGACGCACCATCGCGGATGGATCGTCGAACAGGAATTCAGCGAGCGCCTTGGTCAATTCGGTCTTGCCGACGCCCGTCGGCCCCAGGAACAGGAACGATCCGAGCGGCCGGTTCGGGTCCTGCAGCCCGGCCCGCGCCCGGCGGACGGCGGTGGAGACGGCGCGGACCGCATCCTCCTGGCCGATCACGCGTGCACCGATCACCTCCTCCATGCGGAGCAGCTTTTCGCGTTCGCCCTGCATCATCCGGTCGACCGGCACGCCGGTCCAGCGGCTGACCACGCCCGCGATATCGTCGGCGGTCACTTCCTCGCGCAGCATCGCACCCTCGGTCGCGGACTGCGCCTCGGCGAGTTGTTTCTCCAGCTGGGGAATGCGGCCATAGGACAGTTCGCCTGCGCGTCCGAGGTCACCGCTGCGCTGCGCCTGGTCGAGTTCGATCCGCGCCTGGTCGAGCTGTTCCTTCAGCCGCGCCTCGCCCGCGATCTTGTCCTTCTCGGCCTGCCAGCGCTGGGTCAGCGCGTGCGACTGTTCCTCCAGATTGGCGAGTTCTTCCTCCAGATGCTCGAGCCGGTCGATACTGGCGGCGTCGCTCTCACGGCGCAGCCCCTCGCGCTCGATCTTCAGGCGCAGGATGCGGCGGTCGAGCGTCTCGATCTCCTCGGGCTTGGACTCCACCTCCATGCGGATGCGGCTGGCGGCCTCGTCCATCAGGTCGATCGCCTTGTCGGGCAGGAAGCGGTCGGTGATGTAGCGGTTCGACAGCGTGGCCGCCGCCACCAACGCGCCGTCGGTGATGCGCACGCCGTGATGGAGTTCGTACTTTTCCTTCAGGCCGCGCAGGATCGAGATGGTGTCCTCGACCGTCGGTTCGCCGACAAAGACCGGCTGGAAGCGCCGCTGGAGCGCGGGGTCCTTTTCGACGTACTTGCGATATTCGTCGAGCGTGGTCGCGCCGACGCAGTGGAGTTCACCGCGCGCCAGGGCGGGCTTTAGCAGGTTGGAGGCGTCCATCGCCCCGTCGCCCTTGCCGGCACCGATCAGCGTGTGCATCTCGTCGATGAACAGGATGATGTCGCCTTCGGCGGCCTTCACCTCGTCGAGTACGCCTTTCAGCCGCTCCTCGAACTCGCCGCGATATTTGGCACCCGCGATCAACGCGCCCATGTCGAGCGCCATCAGCTTGCGGTCCTTGAGCGTATCCGGCACGTCGCCGTTCGCGATACGCAGCGCCAGCCCTTCGGCGATCGCGGTCTTGCCGACGCCGGGTTCGCCGATCAGCGCGGGGTTGTTCTTGGTCCGACGCGCGAGGATCTGGATGGTGCGACGGATTTCCTCGTCGCGGCCGATCACGGGGTCGAGCTTGCCGTCGCGCGCCGCCTGGGTCAGGTCGCGGGCGAATTTCTTGAGCGCGTCATAGCGGTCCTCGGCGCCCGCCGTGTCGGCGGTGCGGCCCTGGCGCAGCTGTTCGATCGCGCCGTTCAGGGCCTGCGGGTTCACGCCCCCCGCCGCCAGCGCCTTGCCAGCGGCCGTGGTCGAAGCGAGGGTGAGGGCGAGCAGCAGCCGCTCGACGGTGACGAAGCTGTCGCCCGCCTTTTGTGCGACCTGTTCGGCCTGGTCGAGCACGCGGACCAGATCATTGTCGAGGCCGGGCGA
The DNA here is from genome assembly GCF_034659795.1 of Sphingomonas fuzhouensis. NCBI lineage: Bacteria > Pseudomonadati > Pseudomonadota > Alphaproteobacteria > Sphingomonadales > Sphingomonadaceae > Sphingomonas > Sphingomonas fuzhouensis. The sequence continues at coordinate 227,114 of NZ_JAXSQY010000003.1, read as the reverse complement.
GGTCTGTGCGCCAGAGCCCGAGACGGCGGGAATCTTGGCCAGCGCCGCATCGGTCTCGCGTTCGACGCGCTTGGGGTCGCCGCCCGCCGCCTGGATCAGGCCGGACGCCATGCCCTGATCGTCCTCGATCAAGGCCTTCAAGAGATGTTCGGGGGCGATGCGCTGATGGCTGTTGCGGATCGCCACGGTTTGCGCAGCTTGGAGAAAGCCTTTGGCGCGGTCGGTGAATTTTTCGAGGTTCATCTGGTCTTCCTGTCGCTTTCCAGGTCAGATGGTGTTGCAATTTGGCAACACAAGGGGTGGGTGCAATTTGACGCCCGCAACATGGGAAGGCCGTTTCGATAACGAAAGGGTGCAGCCACGATCCGTGTAAAATCCGTTCGTTTTGCCGGGATTGCGGATCGCCGCCCGCCCGCTATGCTCCGGCCATACACTGAGTGGGGAGACTCAAAACCTATGCGTATCAAGTCCGTGGCGCTGACCGGCGCCGCCGCCCTTGCGTTCGTCCTGCCCGCCCAGGCCGTGCTGGCCCAGGCGACCACCGCGACGAAGGCCGCCGCGCAACCCGCGCCCGTCTCGGCGCTCGTGAAGGCGGTCGACATCCCCTATCAGACCTTCACCCTGAAGAACGGCCTGCGCGTCGTCGTCCATACCGATCGCAAGGCGCCGGTCGTCGCGGTCAGCGTGTGGTATGATGTCGGGTCGAAGCATGAGCCCAAGGGCAAGACGGGCTTTGCGCATCTGTTCGAGCATCTGATGTTCAACGGCTCGGAAAATGCGCCGGGCGACTTCTTCGCGCCGCTCAAGTCGGTGGGGGCGACCGACTATAACGGCACCACCTATTTTGACCGGACCAATTATTTCGAGACGGTGCCGACCGCCGCGCTCGACCGGGCGCTGTTCCTGGAATCGGACCGCATGGGCTATCTGCTCGGCGCGGTGACGCAAGGCGTGCTGGATGAACAGCGCGGCGTCGTCCAGAACGAAAAGCGTCAGGGCGACAACCAGCCTTACGGCCTGACCCAATATAAGGTGCTGGAGGGGCTATTCCCCGCCGGGCACCCCTATGCACATAGCACCATCGGTTCGATGGCGGACCTCGACCAGGCCTCGCTGGAGACGGTGAAGGACTGGTTCCGCAGCCATTATGGGCCGAACAACGCCGTGCTGGTGCTGGCGGGCGATATCGATGTCGCCACCGCCAAGCCGCTCGTGGAAAAGTATTTCGGCGCGATCAAGCCGGGCCCCAAGAGCGTCCTGCCGACCGTCACCATCCCGACCCTGCCCGCGCCGGTCAACGAAGAGATGAAGGACCGCGTCGCCGCCGTCATGATCAGCCGCAACTGGGCGGTGCCGGGCTTGAACGATCCCGAAAGCGCCTCGCTGGTCGTGGCGGGTTCGATCCTGGGCGGGCTTGCCTCCTCGCGGCTCGACAATATCCTGGTGAAGCAGGAAAAGCTGGCGGTGCAGGTGTCGGCGGGCGATCGTCCCTTCGCGCAGGTCGGCATGTTCAACATGACCGCCATCGTCCGCCCCGGCGTCGACCCGGCGCTGGTCAACAAGCGGATGGGCGAAATCCTCGCCGACTTCCTGAAGAACGGCCCGACCGCCGACGAGGTGCGGCGTGCCGTGACGCGCTATGTGTCGGGTCGCGTTCAGGGTCTGGAATCGGTTGGCGGCTTCGGCGGCAAGGCGGTCGCGCTGGCCGAGGGGGCGCTTTACTCGAACGATCCGGGCAAATATAAGAAGCAGCTGGAGGCGATCGCGGCGCAGACGCCCGCGACCGTCAAGGCGGCGGCGGACAAGTGGCTGTCGCGCCCGGCCTATACGCTGACCGTCGTGCCGGGCGCGCGCGACGCCTATGAAGAGGCCAAGGTGCCGCCGCGCGCCAATGTGCCTGCCGCCCCCGACCAGGCGCCCAAGGGCACGCGCGGGGCCCTGCCCGATGTCGGACAGGTCAAGCCGCTGAGCTTCCCGGCCGTCGAGCGCAGCCGCCTGGCCAACGGGATCGAGCTGATCTACGCGCAGCGAACCGCCGTGCCGGTGACGCAGATCGCGACCTCGTTCGATGCCGGTATCGCCGCCGACGTGCCCGGCAAGCTGGGCACGCAGCGCATGGTGCAGGCGATGCTGGATGAGGGCACCACCCACCGCAACACCATCGCGATCGCCGAGGAGCAGGAGCGGTTGGGCGCGACGATCGGGTCGAGTGCCTCGAACGACCGTACCGTCGTCGGCCTGGACGTGCCCAGCATCAACCTGGTCCCGGCGCTTGATCTCTATGCCGATATCGTCCGCAACCCGGCCTTCCCCGACCCCGAACTGGCGCGGGTGAAGGCGCAGACGCTGGCCGGGATCAAGCAGGAACTGACCAGCCCGCAGGGGCTGGCCGCCCGTGTCCTGCCGCCGCTCGTCTATGGCCCGACCAGTCCCTATGCCAAGGCGCAGGGGGCGGGTGATCCGGCTGCGGTGGCGGCGATGACCCGCGACCAGCTGATCGCGTTCCAGCAGGCCTGGCTGCGTCCCGACAAGGCGAAGATCTTCGTCACCTCGGACCGTCCGCTGGCCGAGGTGAAGGCCGCGCTCGACCGCGTGTTCGGCGACTGGCGCGGCAGCGGTGCGGGCGGCGTGAAGAGCTTCACCGCGGGTCAGCCCTCGGCGCCCAAGATCGTGCTGGTCAACCGGCCCGACAGCCCGCAGTCGATGATCCTGGCGGGCGCGCCGACGCCGCTGAAGGGCGTCGACGACATGCTGCTGGTCAACACCGCCAATGACGCGCTGGGCGGCAGCTTCCTCAGCCGGATCAACACCGATATCCGCGAAAACAAGCACTGGTCCTACGGCGTGCGGGGCGGGTTCCAGACGTCCGAATTCGCCGCGCCCTATGTCATGTCGGCGCCGGTGCAGGCGGACAAGACCGGCCCGTCGATCGACGCGCTGCGCAGCGACGTCACCGAATTCCTGACCACCAAGCCGATGGATCAGGTCGAATTCGACCGCGCGATCACCGGCGCGATCCGGTCGCTGTCGGGCAGTTTCGAAACCTCGGGCGCGGTGCTGTCGGCGATGCAGACCAACGACCTGTTCCATCGCCCGGACAATTACTATGCGACGATCACCCAGCGTTATCAGGCGATGACGCTGCCCGAGCTGAACAAGTCGATCGAGGCGGCGTTGAACCCCAAGCGCTTCGTCTGGGTGGTGGTCGGCGATGCCAAGGCGGTCAAGCCGCAGCTCGACACGCTGGGTCTGCCCGTCGAGGTAATCGAGCCGTCGGCGGTCGTCGCACCCGCCCCGGCGGCACAATAAGGGAGAGTGAAGATGGCCGATATCGACGGAACCTGGAACTGCATCGTCAAATCGCCGCTGGGCGATCAGGAGATGACGCTGACCGTCACGACCGAGGGTGATCGCTTCACGGGCTCCGGCGGCGGCCAGATGGGCGCGATGGACATTGAGGGTGACGTGTCCGGCAACACGATCAGCTGGAAGATGTCGATCAGTTCGCCGATGCCGATGACGCTGGACTGCGAAGCGACCGCCGATGGCGACACGCTGACCGGATCGGTCGGCGCGGGCGCGTTCGGCAGTTTCCCGCTGTCGGGAACGCGCGCGGGGTGATGTCGCGTCTCCTGCGATGAAGAGGGGCGGTGCGTCGGGTCGACGTGCCGCCCTTTTCGTTGCGGCGGCCTTCGCCTCGCTCGGCTCGTAAGCGGTTCTAATCCCGCCGGAACCGCTCTACGCTGCGCCCCGATGCGACATAAAGGGGGACGGGCATGATCGACCGGCGGCATTTTCTGGGTGGGACGGCGGCATTCGCCTTGGCGACGCAAACCGAAGGCGTCGTGGCGCAGGGGGGCGCGTCTGCCCGGCTGACCGCGCTGTTTGATACGCTGGTCCAGGAACAGCTCCGCCGCAGCCCCGAGGGCGCGACCAGCCTGGGGCTCGATACCGGCGCCAATGCCGATCTGCGCAGCCAGCTGTCCGACCAGTCACCCGCAGGCCTGGCGGCGGCCAAGGCCGCGACCAGGGCCGACCTGACCCGGTTGGCGGCGATCGATCCCGCCAGCCTGTTACCCGAAGAGCGGATCGACCTCGAATCGATCCTCTACACTCGGCATTCGGCGCAGGCGGTGCAGGCGTTCGACTTTGGCGGCTATTCCTATGGCCCCAGCCCCTATGTGGTATCGCAACTGTCGGGCGCCTATCAGTCGGTCCCCGATTTCCTCGACACCAAGCACAAGATCGCCAGCGCAGGTGACGCCGATGCCTATCTGATGCGGCTGCGCGCCTTTGCCCGCCAGATCGATGCGCAGACCGACCGGATGCGCCATGATGCCGGGCAGGGGGTGGTGCCGCCCGACTTCATCCTCGACCTCGCGCTCGAACAGATGGCCAAGACGCGCCAGCCCGCCGACCAAGCGCTGGTCGTCCAGTCGCTCGCGCGCCGAACGGCCGAAAAGGGCCTGGGCGACCGCTATGCGGCGCAGGCCGCCCAGATCTATGATGCGGAGGTGTTGCCAGCACTCGACCGCCAGATCGCCTATGCCAGGGCGCTGCGGGCCAAGGCGACGCACGACGCGGGCGTCTGGAAACTGCGCGAGGGCGCGGCCTATTACCCGGTCGCGCTGAAGGCCAATACGACGACCAGCTTCTCGCCCGACGAGGTCCACCGTTTCGGCCGCGACCAGGCGGCGATGCTGTCCGCGCGGCTCGACACGCTGTTGAAGAAGCAGGGCTACACCAAAGGCACGGTGGGTGAGCGCATGGCGGCGCTCTACAAGAACCCGGACCAGCTCTATCCCAATACCGACGAAGGCAAGCGCGCCGCCATCGCCTATTGCAACGCCCGGCTCGACGCGATCCGTACCCGCCTGCCGCAGGTGTTCGAGCGGATACCGCCTTACGGCTTCGAGGTGCGCCGCGTGCCGCCCCAGACCGAGGCGGGCGCAGCGGCGGCCTTTGCGCAGGGGCCTGCGATCGATGGATCACGGCCGGGTCTCGTCTATTTCAACCTGAAGGACAGCGCCGACTGGCCCAAATTCTGCCTGGCGACGACCGTCTATCACGAAGGGCTGCCGGGGCATCAGATGGAGGGCGGCCTCGCGCTGTCCAACACGCGCCTGCCGCTGATCCGCAAGATCAACGGTTTCTCGGGCTATGGCGAGGGCTGGGCGCTCTATGCCGAGCAGCTGGCGGACGAGATCGGCATGTATGACGACGATCCGCTGGGGCAGTTGGGATATCTCAAATTCCTGCTGTTCCGCGCCAATCGCTGCGTCGTCGACACCGGACTGCACCACCTGCGCTGGACCCGCGAACAGGCGATCCGCCATTTCGTCGAGGCCGAGGGCGAGGCGGAGGGCTTCGCCACCCGCGAGGTCGAGCGCTACTGCGTCAATCCCGGCCAGGCGGCGAGCTACAAGCTCGGCCATTCGGTCTTTGTCGACATTCGCGACCTGGCGAAGAAACAGAAGGGCGACCGCTTCGACCTGAAGGCGTTCCACACCGCCGTCCTGCGCCACGGCCGTGTGCCGCTCGACGTGCTGCGCCGGGTGGGCGAGGAATGGGCCAAGGCTTGACCTGAATCATCATCGCGGTGATCTTGCCGGGCGGGAGAACATCGCGATGCAGGTCAGCGCTTCGATCGGGCCGGACGGCGGGCGGCGGCGGACGGCCGTCATCGCGACGGTGGCCGTTCATGCCCTATTCGTCGCGCTGCTGCTCAGGGGGGCACCAGGCCATCCTGTGATCGATGATTCCGAGCGGCCCCGGCTGACGCTGTTCGATCTGCCGCGCCTGCCCGAACCACCGCCCGCCCCGGTGCTGCCGCCGCCGGTATCGCCCGCCCCGGTCAAGCGCGAAGCCATGGTCATTCGCCCGACCGCCGGGGGTGGCTCACCACGTCCGGTGCGCGCCAACCCGGCGGAGCAGGCGGCCCCGCATGCCGTCACGCCCGCGCGGTTCGATACGGTCGACCGGCCCGCCCCGGCGGCGGATATCGGGGCCGAACTGCCGCTGCTGGCTGGAACCGCCATCTCCGACGGGGTCGGAACAGGCATCGCCAGCGGACGGGGCACCGGCGGGGAAGGGGATGGCACCGGCAACGGGCGCGGCGCTGGCGACGGCCCGGGACAGGGGCGGCTCCGCTTTGCGCTGGCGGAATGGATCGAAAAGCCGAGTCAGGCCCTGATCGACGAGGCGTTCCCCCGCATGGCCCGGAGTGGCGGCGTCAGCGGCGTGGCGGTGCTGCTCTGCGTCGTGCCGAAACCGGGCAGGCCCAAAAGCTGTACGGTTGCGGCGGAGCGGCCCAAGGGGCGCGGCTTCGGCCCGGCGGCGCTGGGGCTCTACCCCCAGTTCCGCATCCGGCCGGTGATGAAAGGCGATGAGGTCGTCCAGGCCCAGGTGCTGGTGCCGGTGACCTTCACCATTCATCGATAGGGTTTTACCGCGCCACCCGCGTAATATGCCCCATCTTGCGGCCCGGCCGCGCTTCGCCCTTGCCGTAAAGGTGCAGATGCGCGCCCTTTTCGGTCAGCGCGTCTTCCCAGGCATCGTCGCCGATCAGGTTTTCCATTGCCACCCGCGCGCCGGTCAGCGTCGTATCGCCCAGCGGCAGGCCGCAGATCGCGCGGATGTGGTTCTCGAACTGCGAGGTTTCGGCTCCCTCGATCGTCCAGTGACCGGAATTATGGACGCGCGGCGCCATCTCGTTGAAGACGGGGCCGTCCTCGGTCGCGAAGAACTCGCAGGCCAGCACGCCGACATAGCCCAGCTCTTCGGCGATGCGGATGGCGAGCGCGGTCGCTTCCTCGGCCTGGGCGGCGATCTCGGGCGGCGCAGGCAGGGTCGAGGTGCGCAGGATCGCATCGCGGTGGACATTGTGCGGCGGATCGTAGCGCACCGCCTGCCCGTCTTCCCGACGCGCGATCAGGATCGAGAATTCGTGGCTGAAGCGGATGAACCCCTCCAGCACGGCGGGGCCGCCGATCGCCTCCCAGGCGGCGGGGGCTTCGGACATGTCGCGGATCAGGACCTGGCCCTTGCCGTCATAGCCGAAGCGGGTGGTCTTCAAGATCGCGGGGCAGCCGATCCGGTCCAGCGCGGCGGTCAGGTCGGCGGCGCAGTTCACCTCGGCCCAGGGGGCGGGGCGGCCGCCGACCGTCTCGACGAAGCGCTTCTCGGCGATCCGGTCCTGCGCGACGCGTAGCGCGGTAGGCGAGGGGTGGACGGGGACTCGTTCAGCCAGCCATTCGACCGGCGCGACGTCGACATTCTCGAACTCATAGGTGACGACGTCGCAGGCGGCGGCGAAATCGGCCAGCACGACCGTATTGTGATAGTCGGCACGGGTCAGCGAGGAGGCGGTCTGTGCCGCCACGCTTTCATCGTCGGGGGCCAGGACATGGGTGCGATAGCCGAGCTGCGCGGCCGCCACCGCCAGCATCCGGCCCAGTTGGCCGCCCCCCAGGATTCCGATCGTCGAACCCGGCTTCAACATTGGCTTACCCTTGCGGATCGTTGGCGACGCTGTCGGTCTGGCGCTGGCGCCAGGCCTTCAAACGCTCGGTGAGGCCCTCGTCCGACAGCGACAGGATCGAGGCGGCGAGCAGCCCCGCGTTGATCGCCCCCGCCTTGCCGATGGCGAGCGTGCCGACCGGAATGCCGCCGGGCATCTGGACGATCGAGAGCAGGCTATCCATGCCCTTCAATGCCTTGGATTCGACCGGCACGCCCAGGACCGGCAGATGCGTCATCGACGCGGCCATGCCCGGCAGATGCGCCGCACCGCCCGCGCCCGCGATGATGACCTTGATCCCGCGATCGGCGGCAGTGGTTGCATAGTCGTACAGACGCTGCGGCGTGCGATGCGCGGAGACGACGCGGGTCTCATGCGCCACGCCCAGCGCGTCGAGCGTCTCGGCGGCATGCCGCATGGTTTCCCAGTCCGATGTGGACCCCATGATGATCCCGACCGACATCATATCCGCTGTTCCGCTCTGTCCCCCAGTGGCCCCGGTGCCGTGGGGGAAGCGGCGTGACTAGCGGGGCGCGGCGGGGGGGGCAAGTTTCCGTATGCGTTCGGGAATAACTTAGCGGATTTTGGGTTCGCGCGGAGGCGCGGAGACGCGGAGGTGGCGTATCCAGCCGCAAGGCTGGCCTATCAAACGCCAGGCAGAATAGGGGAGGGCCGGAGACGGCGGATGTCGCCGCCGCCCGCCATAACTCTCCGCGTCTCCGCGCGAACCAAATCTTCGCGCCTTCGCGGCTTCGCGCGAAATCAAAATTGGTTCACGCCAAGCCGCGATGACGCGAAGAGGAGCGAATGAGAGACGATCTTGGATGCGACGGCTCTCTGTCTCCCGATCGCTTAGCGCTCGGACAGGTAATAGCGGTCGGTCGGGGTCAGGTCGTCGGCCAGTTCATAGACGATCGGCTGGCCGGTCGGAATTTCGAGGCCGGTGATCTCGTCGTCCGGGATGTTCGACAGATGCTTGACCAGCGCGCGCAGCGAGTTGCCGTGCGCGGAGATCAGCACGCGGTTGCCGTCGCGCAGCGCCGGGGCAATGCGTTCGTCCCAATAGGGCAGGACGCGCCCGATCGTGTCCTTCAGGCTTTCGGTCGCAGGGACGGGCACGCCCGCATAGCGGCGGTCGTTCGACAGGTCGAACTCGCCGCCCGCCTCGGCCGGGGGCGGGGGCACGTCGAAGCTGCGACGCCAGATCTTGACCTGTTCCTCGCCATGCTTGGCCGCCGTCTCCGCCTTGTCGAGGCCGGTCAGCCCGCCATAATGGCGCTCGTTCAGCCGCCAATGCTTCTCGGTCGGCAGCCAGAGGCGGCCCATCACCTCCAGCGCCAGGTTCAGCGTCTTGATCGCGCGGGTCTGGAGGCTGGTGAAGGTCAGGTCGAAGTCCAGCCCCTTCTCGGCCATCAACGCGCCTGCCGCCCGCGCCTCGGCGGCGCCCTGCGCGGTGACGTCGACGTCCCACCAGCCGGTGAAGCGGTTCTCCAGATTCCAGGCGGACTGGCCGTGGCGGATCAGGACGAGCTGGGGCATGGAAACTCCTTCAGATTGATGGGGCCCGCATAGAGGGACGGGCCGCCAAGGTCGAGGTCAGCCGCGAAAACGGCCTTGCGTGGAGGCGGGATTGGCCTTCAGCACCCGGCCCATCCGCGTGGGCCGATCGAGCAGTTCGCCGCCGCAATCGGGGCAGATCTCGTCCAGTGCGTCGGCGCATTCGGCGCAGAAGGTCGTCTCCAGCGAGCAGATGAACGCGCCGCCCTGGCTCGGGGGCAGGTCCGTGCCGCAACGCTCGCAATCGGGACGCATCTCCAGCATCAGGCGGCCACCTCGCGCACCACGTCGCAGATGCGGTCAACCAGCGTCTCCACCTGGCGCTTGTCCTCGCCCTCGGCCATCACGCGGATGACCGGCTCGGTGCCGGAGGGGCGGATGACCAGGCGGCCGCGCCCGGCCAATTCGGCCTCGGCGGCGGCGATGACGCCTTGCACCTTTTCATGCTCCAGCGGCTTGCCGCCCGCGAAACGGACATTCTTGAGCAACTGCGGCAGCGGGTCGAAGCGGTGCAGCACCTCGCTGGCGGGCGCGCCCGACCGCTTCAGCTCGGCCAGCACCTGAAGCGCCGCGACCAGCCCGTCGCCGGTGCGGGCATAGTCGGACAGGATGATATGCCCCGACTGCTCGCCGCCGACATTGTAACCGCGCGTGCGCATCGCTTCGAGAACATGGCGGTCGCCGACCTTGGTACGGATCAGGCCCAGCCCCTGTGCGGCGAGATGCCGCTCCAGCCCGAGATTCGACATGACGGTGGCGACGAGGCCGCCGCCCGCCAGACGGCCTTCGCGGGCATAGCTGGTCGCGATCATCGCCATCAGCTGGTCGCCATCGACGACCGCGCCGGTCTCGTCGACGATGATCAGGCGGTCGGCGTCACCGTCCAGCGCGATGCCGATGTCCGCGCCGCTCGCCACCACCGTCTCGGCCAGTGTCTGCGGCGCGGTGGAGCCGACGCCGTCATTGATGTTGGTGCCGTTCGGCGTCACGCCGATCGCGACCACGTCCGCACCCAGTTCCCACAAGGCAGCGGGCGCGACCTTATAGGCGGCGCCGTTCGCGCAATCGATCACGACGCGCAGGCCGTCCAGGCGCAGCGCCTGTGGGAAGGTGGACTTGGCGAAGTGGATATAGCGTCCGGCGGCGTCATCGACCCGGCGCGAACGGCCGATCTTGCCCGAGGGGACGAGCGGTACATTCTGCTCGATCAGGTCCTCGATCGATTCCTCGTCCTCGTCGGACAGTTTGTAGCCGTCCGGGCCGAACAGCTTGATGCCGTTATCGGCGAAGGGATTATGGCTGGCCGAGATCATCACGCCGATGTCGGCGCGCATCGAATGGGTCAGCATCGCGACGGCGGGCGTGGGAAGCGGCCCCAGCATCACTACGTCCATGCCGACGCTGGTGAAACCTGCGACCAGCGCCGATTCGAGCATATAGCCCGACAGACGCGTGTCCTTGCCGATCACGACGCGGTGGCGGTGATCGCCGCGCAGGAAATAGGCACCCGCCGCCATGCCGACCTTCATCGCCATCTCGGCGGTCATCACCGGGCCGTTGGTCGCACCGCGAATGCCATCGGTGCCGAAATATTTTCTTGCCATACGGTCAGGTCCCTGGCGGTCTAAAAGAGGAAACACTTTGTGGTTGCGCCCCGTTTAGCGTGACCTTTCCAAAAGCTCAAAGACGCCAAAGGCCCTCATGTCGCGTGCCACGCTGATCCTCCTGTCGCTCGCTGCCGGTCTGTTGGTCGGGGTGGGACTGTCCGCCGTCTCGCCGGGGGCGGCGGGGTATGGCCTGCTGGTCGCAGGGCCGGTGGGGACGCTGTGGCTTAACGGGTTGCAGATGACGGTCATCCCGCTGGTCGTCACGCTGCTGATCACCGGGGTCGCCGCCACGGCCGAGGCGGCGCAGGCCGGGCGGATCGCCGCGCGGGCGATCGCGACCTTCCTGGCGCTGGTCACGCTGACCGCGACCATGGCGGCGTTCGTCACCCCGTTGCTGCTGTCGCTGGTGCCGATCCCGCGCGGGGCGGCGGAGGCGCTGAAGACGGCGCTGGGCCATGCCGCGCCCGTCGGGCCGACCCCGCCGATCGCCGAGTTCCTGTCCTCGATCGTGCCGACCAACATCTTTGCCGCCGCGACCAACAATGCGCTGCTGTCGCTGATCCTGTTCACGCTGGCCTTCGCCTTTGCGATCACCCGGATCGAGGGGGAGGGGCGTGGGTTGCTGCTCGGCTTCTTCGCCGCGATCCGCGATGCGATGCTGGTCCTGATCGGCTGGGTCTTGTGGCTGGCACCGATTGGGGTGTTCGCGCTCGCCTTCGGGGTGGGGGCGAGTGCGGGGGGCGCGGCGTTCGGAGCGCTGGCCCATTATATCGCGATCATCGCCAGCATCGGCGTCATCGTCATGCTGATGGCCTATGGCGTGGCACGGATCGCCGCGCGGGTGCCGCTGAGCCGTTTCGCCCGTGCGCTGGCACCGGCCCAGGCGGTGGCGATCTCGACCCAAAGCTCGCTGGCCAGCCTGCCCGCGATGGTCGAGGGGACCCGGACCCTGCGCATCGCCCCCGCCACCGCCGGGCTGGTCCTGCCGATGGCGGTGGCGATGTTCCGCGCGACCCAGCCCGCGATGAACGTCGCGGTCGCGCTCTATATCGCCGACTGGTTCGGGATCGTGCCGGGCATGGCCTCGGTCGCCGCCGCCGTGGTGGTCGCGATCCTGTGTTCGCTGGGCTCGGCCAGCCTGCCGTCGCAGATCACCTTCTTCGCCTCGATCGCGCCGGTCTGCGTCGCGCTGGGCGTGCCCGCCGCGCCTTTGGGGCTGCTCATCGCGGTGGAGACGATTCCCGACATCTTCCGGACGCTGGGCAATGTCAGCATGGACCTTGCCGCCACCGCGACCGTTTCTCGGGCAAGCGGCACGATTGATGAGGAACGCCCATGAAATATCGCACGCTCGGCCCCGACTTCGAGGTGTCCGCACTGGGCCTCGGCTGCATGCCGATGGCCGGTGTCGGTCGGAACATGTATGGCGAGGCGAACGAGGCGGAGAGCATCGCCACCATCCACCGCGCGATCGAACTGGGCGTGACCCTGTTCGACACCGGCGAAATCTATGGCCCGCTTGTCAATGAGGAACTGGTCGGCCGCGCCATTCGCGGCAAGCGCGACGCGGTGGTGATCGCGACCAAGTTCGGCTTCCGCTATGACGAAACCGGGATGACCGGCGTCGATTCCACCCCGGCCAATGTCCAGCGTGCCTGCGAGGGCTCGCTCAAGCGGCTAGGCGTCGAGACGATCGACCTGTTCTATCAGCACCGCGTCGACCCCAACGTGCCCATCGAGGATACGGTCGGTGCGATGGGGCGGCTGGTCGAGCAGGGCAAGGTGCGTCGGCTGGGCCTGTCCGAGGCGAGCGCCGAGACGATCCGCCGCGCCGCCGCCGTCCATCCGATCGCGGCGGTCCAATCGGAATATTCGCTATGGGAGCGCGATGTCGAGGCGGACATCCTGCCGGTGGTGCGCGAACTCGGTATCGGTTTCGTGCCGTACAGCCCGCTGGGGCGTGGCTTCCTGACCGGGCAGATCACGTCCCGCGACGACCTGCCCGAGGGGGATTATCGCCGCAACGATCCGCGTTATTCGGAAGAGAATTTCGACCGCAATCTGAAAGTCGTGGACGTGGTGAAGAGCATCGCTGCCGCGCATGATGCCAGCGCGGCGCAGGTGGCGCTGGCATGGCTGCTGGCACAAGGCGAAGACATCGTGCCGATCCCCGGCTCCAAGCGTCGCGTGACGCTCGAGGATTCGATGAAGGCGGCGGCGCTGACGCTGTCGGCGGAGGAGCTTGCCAGGCTGGATCAGGCATCGCCGCGTGGCGGCACGGCGGGGCCGCGTTATGGCGAACGAGCGATGGCGATGACGCGGCTGTGATTTGCGTTCGCGCGGAGACGCGGAGGGGGCGTATCCAGCCTTTAGGCTGGCTTTCGACAACAACGGTGCGGCAAAGCGGAACGCCGAACTACGCGAGCCGCTGAAGCGCGCCTCAACCTCTCTGCGCCTCCGCGCCTCCGCGCGAACAAAAGCAAAAAAGCCGGTCCGCCGCCCGAAACGACAGACCGGCCCATGGTCAAAGCGGCTTCTGCTCCAACCGCGTATCGACACCCGCCGCCGCCGGTTCGGCCAGTTCCTTGTCCCCCGCCAGCGCGGCGTCCGCCTTCAACAGGTCGAGATGCATCAGCCGGGCGATGAACGGCGACACGACCAGCACGACCACGCCGATCCCGATCGAGAACCAGCCGATCCGCGTATAGACGTCGAGCACCTTTTCGGGGCCCGCACCCTCGCCGCCGGTCGCCTGCGCGATCAGCCCGGCGATGAAATTGCCCGCCGCCGTCGCCAGGAACCAGGTGCCCATCATCAGCCCCGTCATGCTGGGCAGCGACAGCCGCGTCATCGCCGCCAGACCGACCGGCGAGAAGCACAGTTCGGCCATGGTGTGGATCAGATAGACCAGGATCACGAAGATCACCGGCGTCGGCATGCCCGCATAGGCCGCCGCCCCCGCGACCAGCACCATGAAGCCCGCGCCCACGCCGACCAGGCCGATGCCGAACTTGAACGGCGCGCTCGGCTCCCACCCGCGCTTACCCAGGATCGTCCACAGCGCGGCGAACAGCGGGGCGAGCAGGATGATGAAGATCGAATTGACCGACTGGAAGGCCGAGGCCGGAATGGTCCAGCCCAAGAGCGTCCGGTCGACCGAGCGATCGGTATAGAGGTTCAGCGACGACCCCGCCTGCTCGAACAGCGCCCAGAAGAGCGGGCAGAGCGCGATCAGGAAGAGGGCGGCGAAGATACGATCACGGTCGACCTTGGGCAGCTGGAACACCGCGCGCCACAGGATGAAAAGGACGGTGGCGGCGGCGAAGACGGTCAGCAGCGTGCCGACCGCATCCTGATGCTGGATCAGCTGCCACACGCCCAGCGTCGCGACGATCGCGCCCAGATAGATCAGCCATTCGCGCGACAGGCCCGCAACGACCGGTGCCCGCAGCGCAGGGAGCGAGGGCGCTTCGCCCGCGCCGTGCAATTCGCGCTTCAAGGCGATGAAGGCGACCAGGCCGAGCAGCATGCCGACACCCGCCGCGCCGAAGCCATAGGCCCAGCCGACCGTCTCACCCAGCACGCCGCACACGATCGGCCCCAGCGCGCCGCCCGCATTGATGCCCATATAGAAGATCGAGAAGGCCGGATCGCGGCGCATGTCGTCGCGCGCGTAGAGCTGTCCCACCAGCACCGAGATATTGGCCTTCAGGAAGCCGGTGCCGATCACGATCGCGGCGAGGGCCAGGTAGAAGCCCTCCAGATAGGCGCCCGTCGCCCCCTGTGGCCCCTCCATGATCGCGATCAGGATATGGCCGAAGGCGATGAACAAGCCCCCCGCCAGCACCGCGCGCCTCGCCCCCAGATAGCGGTCGGCCAGATAGCCGCCGATGACGGGCGTCACATAGACCAGCGAGGTATAGGCGGCATAGGTGCCGAAAGCCGGTTCGTCGGCGAACAGGAAATGCTTGGTCAGGTAGAAGACCAGGATGGCGCGCATTCCGTAATAGGAAAAACGCTCCCACATCTCGGTGAAGAACAACAGGAACAGGCCGCGGGGATGCCCCAAAACCGTCTTGCCGCGCGCGGCGGCCTCATACGCAGTCGCCATGCCGGCGTTCACTCCATCGGGATCGCCCCGGCGCAACCCGAAGGGCGCACGCGAAGGGCGTAATGGTTCAGTAACCTAACGCCAAAGCCGCGACTGTAAATATCATGCGCGACGACGTAAGGATCGATCCCATGACCGACATCGCTTTCAACGACCGTTCGACCCCGCTGACGCTGCTGGCGACCCGCCGCTCGGGCAAGCCGCGCGACCTGATCGCGCCGGGGCCGCAGCCGGAGGAACTGGCGCAGATGCTGACCATCGCGGCGCGCACGCCCGACCATGGCAAGCTGGCCCCCTGGCGCTTCGTGATCGTGCCGAAGGAGGCCCGCGCGAAGCTGGCGGAGGTCATCACCACCGCCTACCGCGCCGAACGGCCGCAGGCGGGCGCGACCGAGATCGCCGCGCTGGAGCAGTTCGCGCATCAGGCCCCCGATCTGGTCGTCGTCCTGTCCTCACCCCGCACCGAAAGCCATATTCCGCTGTGGGAACAGGAATTGTCGGCGGGCGCGGCGTGCATGAACCTGCTCCATGCCGCCCATGCCATGGGTTATGCCGGGGGCTGGCTGACCGGCTGGCCCGCTTTTTCGGATGCAGTGCGCGATGCATTCGGGGCCGCGCCCGAGCGGATCGTCGGCTTCGTCTTCCTCGGCACGCCCGGCCGCCCGCTCGACGAACGGCCGCGTCCCGACATGGCGCGAATCGTCTCGACCTGGAACGGATAAGCCGGGGTTCGGGGGCGGCGGTTTTGCAAACGATATCGGGATCAGGCCTCGACATCGTTTCTCCCATGCTGTATTAACTCGGCATGACAGCTCTTAGCGGCGACGACAGCCCGGTTTACATCCGCCTGCGCGGCACGATCGCGGCGGGCATCCTCAACGGCACCTACCGGACCGGGGATCAGCTTCCCTCGGTGCGCGCGCTCGCCGCCGAGCAGGGCGCGAACCCGCTGACGGTCGCCAAGGCCTATCAGAGCTTTCAGGACGACGGCTATGTCGAGGTGCGGCGCGGCGTCGGCATGTTCGTGATGCCGGGCGCCGCCGACCGGTTGCGCGCCGCCGAGCGGCAGAGCTTCCTGGCGGTGCAATGGCCGCGCATCCGCGACCATATCGAACTGCTGGGCCTCGACGCGACCGACCTGCTCAGCGCCGAGCGCGTCTGACCTTCGGGCGGCGGCCCCAGGCGATCAGCCCGGACATCGCGACCCAGGCGGCCAGCAGGCCGGTCAGCGTGGCGAGCGGATACCAGAGCCACGGCGCTCCCTGCCCCGTGTGAACCTGCCGGACCCAGGACAGCATCACCGGCCCCGTATGAGCGGGCGCGGCCAGCGCCTTGGCGCTGTCGTCGGCGACCTTGATAACGCGCGGTTCGCCATCGAAGTGTAGCGTCCAATCGGGCGATCGCTCGGTCGGCCATTCGATCCGGCGCAGCGGACCCTGCGCCCAGCCCCGCGCGCTGGTCACGACCCGCTCGACGGGCAAAGCGGCGCGGGCGATCGGCGGCGCGGTGGGCGTGCCGGTCAGGCCCGGCGACAGGACAAGCGCCAGCCCGGTCGCCGTCATGGCAAGAACCGGAATCGCCGACCACAAGCCGACCCGCCGGTGCGCGACCGACCAGCGGGACTCGCTGCGGGCGCGTTTCCTGGGGCGTTCGCGCGTCACCTGTGTCCAAAGTCCGGTCAGGCTCGCGAGCACCAGGCCGAGCCCGCCCAGCCCGGCGATCCACCGGCCCAGACCGGCCAGGAACAGCCCGTCATGCAGCCGCCGGGCCAGACCGATGCCGCCGCCGCCCTGCCATCCGCTCGCCAGCACCTGCGCGGTCAGCGGATCGAGGAACAGAAGGCGCTGGGCCCGATCACTCGTCCGGTCGAGCGTCACGACGACCGGCGACGATCCCTGCGCCAGCGATAGCGCGGCGATCCGCTCACCGGGGCGCAGGCGGCGATAGGCCGCGTCGGCATAGCGGGCGGCGGGGAGGCGGCTCTCCCCGGTGATCCGGTAGCGGGCGGGCGAGGCGATGCGCTCGATCATTGGCGCACAGGCCAAGATCGCGCCCGACAGCGCCAATGCGGCCGCGATCAGTCCGACCGCCAGCCCCAGCCAGCGATGGACCCCCAATCCCAGGTCGCGAGAGGATTTTCCGGCCACACAAACCCCGAAACAGACGGCGCGCCCTGCCGGAGCGGCGGAGCGGCGTCAATTGGCCGCTCACAAGCCAGCCCCCCATCCTCCGTCATTGCGAGCGCAGCGAAGCAATCCACTGTCCGGGCAAGACGCCTTGGATTGCTTCGCTGCGCTCGCAATGACGGGTGGGATCAGTCCTGGCGCCGCACAAACAACCAGGATCGGATCGCACTCGCCAGATTCGGCGGGTCGTCCGCGACGATGCGCAGCGCGTCGATCTCCGCCACCAGCGCCGACAGCGGCAGGCCGTGCGCCAAGGCCGCTTCCTCCAGCGCGGTCCAGAAGACCGGCTCCAGGCTGATCGAGGTGGCGTGCCCGGCGATGGTGATCGAGCGCTTCACCGGGCCGACAAAGCCATGCGCCGGGGCCGCGATCCGGCTCATTCGGTGTCGAACAGGCTGGCCAATTGCTCGATGATCGTGCCGCCCAGCTGCTCGGCATCCATGATCGTCACCGCGCGCGCATAATAGCGGGTCACGTCATGGCCGATGCCGATCGCGATCAGCTCGACCGGGCTCTTACTTTCGATCCAGCCGATGACTTGGCGCAGATGCCGCTCCAGATAGCTGCCCGAATTGACCGACAGGGTCGAATCGTCGACCGGCGCACCGTCGGAGATGACCATCAGGATGCGCCGCTCCTCGGGCCGCGCGATCAACCGGCTATGCGCCCACATCAGCGCCTCGCCGTCGATATTCTCCTTGAGCAGCCCCTCGCGCATCATCAGGCCGAGATTGTTGCGCGCCCGCCGCCATGGCTCGTCGGCCTGTTTGTAGACGATGTGGCGAATATCGTTCAGCCGCCCCGGCTGCGGCGGCCGCCCGGCGGCAAGCCAGGTCTCGCGGCTCTGCCCGCCCTTCCAGGCGCGGGTGGTGAAGCCTAAGATTTCGGTCTTCACCCCGCAGCGCTCCAGCGTGCGCGCCAAGATGTCGGCGGAGATGGCGGCAATGCCGATCGGCCGCCCGCGCATCGACCCTGAATTGTCGATCAGCAGCGTGACGACGGTATCGCGGAAATCGGTATCGCGCTCGATCTTGTAGGACAGCGACTGGCCGGGATTGACCACCACACGGGCGAGGCGCGCTGCGTCGAGGATGCCCTCTTCCTGGTCGAAGTCCCAGGATCGCGACTGCTGCGCCATCAACCGGCGTTGCAGCCGGTTGGCGAGCTTCGACACGGCCGACTGCAGATGCGCCAGCTGCTGGTCGAGATAGCCACGAAGCCGCGCCAGCTCGTCGGCGTCGCACAGCTCGCCCGCCGCGATCACCTCGTCATATTGGGTGGTCCAGGGCTTATAGTCGAACTGCGACGCCAGATCGTTGAGCGGGCGGTTGGGCCGAGTCGGCTGGCTGCCCTCGTCACCATCCTCGCCCGGCTCGCCGTCGAGATCGTCGAGCGAATCCTGGCTCTGCTCCTGCGATTCGCCGTCTTCGCTGTCCGAGTCGCGCTTCTCGGCGCGGGCCTCGACCTCGCCTTCGCCCTGACCCTGTTCGTCGTTATCCTCGTCGCTCTCGTCCTGCTGCTGCTCGTCCTCGCCCTCTTCCTCATTGCCGCCCTCATCGGCCTGGTCGGGTTCGGCGGGCGGCTCGGCGAGTTCGAGGTCGGCGAGCATCTTGGCGGTCAGCGACTGGAACGCCTTCTGGTCGTCCATCGCACCCGCCAGCGCGTCGAGATCGGTCGCGCCCTCCAGCCAGTCACGGACCAGCGCCAGCGCGGGCGCGGTCTCGGCGGGCGAAGGCCGTCCCGTCATCCGCTCGCGCAGGAGCAGGCCGAGCGCGGTCGACAGCGGCACCTCGTCCCGGTTGCGCGCCCGCGTCATCGGGTCGGAGCGCAGTCGTACGTCGAGCGCATGGGCGAGGTTGTCGCCGATCCCGGCATAACCCCGCGCGCCCAGCGCCTCGATCCGCGCCGTCTCGACCGCGTCATAGACCGCGCGCGCCACCGCCTCGACCGGCGCGGCCTTGGCATGGAGCGCGGTGTCGTGCAGCTTCAGCCGCAGCGCAAAGGCATCGGCAAAGCCGCGCGCCTCCGCCACCTGTTCGGGCGGCAGCGTGCGGCCCGGCATCGGCACGCGGATATGCTTGCCCGATGACGTCGGCGCATCGGCGGTGAAGGCGAGCTCCACCTCCGGCTCCTGCGCGATGGTGCGGGCCGTGCCGCCGAGGACCGCCTTGAACCGGTCGAGAGGGGTATCGTGCGCCAAGGGGATCAGGCCCGGCCGACGACGCTTTCGGGCAGGTCCTTGCCGAACACGCGCTGATAATATTCCGCCACCAGCGCGCGCTCATTCTCGTCGCACTTGTTGAGGAACGACAGGCGGAAGGCAAAGCCCGGATCGCCGAAGATCAGCGTGTTCTGCGCCCAGGTGATGACCGTACGCGGGCTCATCACGGTCGAGATGTCGCCGTTGATGAAGCCCTTGCGCGTCATGTCGGCGACGCGGACCATATTCTCGACCAGCTGCTTGCCGTCGGGCTTGTCATATTCGCCCGACTTGGCGAGCACGATCTGCGCCTCGGTGGCGGCGGGCAGATAGTTGAGCGTGACCACGATGTTCCAGCGGTCCATCTGACCCTGGTTGATCTGCTGCGTGCCGTGATACAGGCCGCTGGTGTCGCCCAGACCCACCGTATTGGCGGTGGCGAACAGGCGGAACCACTTGTTCGGGCGGATGACCCGGTTCTGGTCGAGCAGGGTCAGCTTGCCCTCGGTTTCCAGCACGCGCTGGATCACGAACATCACGTCGGGGCGCCCTGCATCATATTCGTCGAAGACGAGCGCGGTCGGCGTCTGGAGCGCCCAGGGGAGCAGGCCCTCGCGGAACTCGGTGACCTGCTGCCCGTCCTTGAGCACGATGGCGTCGCGGCCGATCAGGTCGATGCGGCTGATATGCGCGTCCAGGTTGATGCGGATGCACGGCCAGTTGAGGCGGGCGGCGACCTGCTCGATATGGCTGGACTTGCCGGTGCCGTGATAGCCCTGCACCATCACGCGGCGGTTGTGCGCAAAACCGGCCAGGATCGCCAGCGTGGTGTCGGGATCGAACACATAGGCGGGATCGAGATCGGGGACGCGCTCATCGGCCTCGGAGAAGGCGGGCACCTCCATATCGGTGTCGATGCCGAACAGGTCGCGCACCGACACCATCTTGTCGGGTGCATCGAGAATCGTCGTATCGCGGCTGTCGGGAAGCGTATTCGGGATGTTGGTCATCAGGCCCTCGTCTCGTCGCTCAACGCCTTAGGCCAAGGGCGGCTCCCTACTCAATGGCAAGGATCGCAGGAAGATGGCCGTTCGGCTCAAGCGGAGCGGTTGCGCCGGCCAGGCTTCGCGGTCATCCTCGCCCCTGTGATTCGAGGATTGGGTGCAGGCTAACAGCTTCTAAAATCGTGCGGAATCTGCGGAGGGGCAGGGGTGATGGCGAATTTCATCTGGTACGAACTGCTGACCGACGATGTCGCGGCGGCGCAGGCTTTTTACGGTGCGGTGATCGGTTGGCAGGTCGGTGACAGCGGTATTCCCGATCTGGATTACCGCATCGTCGCGACGCCGGAGGGCGAAGCGATCGGCGGCCTGATGCAGCGGCCCGAGGGCGCGCCCGGCAAGTCGGTATGGCTGGGCTATCTGCCCGTCGTCGATGTCGACGAAGCGCTGGGCGCGATCGTCGAGGATGGCGGACAGGTGCTGATGCCCGCCTGGACCATGGCGGGGGTGGGACGGATGGCGCTGGCGGCCGATCCGCTGGGCGCCCCCTTCTATATCATGGCGCCGCAGGATGCGCGGCCGTCGCGGGCGTTCGTCCCGCATGGCACCGACCCGGCGACCGGCCATGTCGTCTGGAACGAGCGCATCGCCAGCGATCCCGACCGGGCGCTGGCCTTTTTCGGGCGGCATTTCGGCTGGAGCCATCAGGGCGGGATGCCGATGGGTGAGCTGGGCGAATATCGCTTCCTGGCCGATGGGCCGGTCGTGCTGGGCGCGCTGATGGAATGCCCGCCGGGCGGTGAGCCGGGTTGGCATTTCTATGTCGCGGTGGACGATATCGACGCGGCGGCGGTGCGGGTGACCGACGCGGGCGGCACGATCGAGTTCGGACCGATGGAGATTCCGGGCGGGGACTATTCGCTATCGGCGCGTGATCCGCAGGGCGCGCGATTCGGGCTGGTCGGGCCGCGCAACTAAAATTCCTCCTCTGCAAGGGGAGGTGGCAGTCCGTAGGACGGACGGAGGGGTGTCACCATCAGCGGGGATACCCCTCCACCAGCTTCGTGTTCGAGCTTTGGTCTGCCGGGGGCAGACCAAAGCTCGAACACCCCCTCCCCCTGCAGGGGAGGAAAAGGGGTCACGCGAAGGCGGGTGCTTGACGCAGTTGCTGATAGGCCGCGATGACCTTTTGCAGCCGCCCTTCGTGGCTCCGGTCGCCGCCATTGCGGTCGGGATGATAGCGCCGCACCAGCTCGCTGTACCGCCGCCGTAGCGCGCTCCGGTCCGCATTCGCCTCCAGGCCCAGCACCTTCAGGCTCTCGCGATCCTGCCCCGACAGCGGCTTGCCGTCGCTGCGCTCGGGCGCAGCCTCGCGGCGATAGCGCGCGGCGATGGCATCCAGCGGATCGGAGAAATCGGCCCAGCGGGGTCCCGGATCGGTGCCCCCTTGCGCAAAGGCCCGCGTCTCGCGCTCCCAGCCCGCATAGGGGCGCTGGGCGCGGTGGATCTCGTCCGCGCTCATGCCGTCGAAGAAATTATATCGGCTGTTGAACGCGCGGACATGCTCCAGGCAGAACCAGCGGAACTGGCCTGGCCCGTCGCCGTTGCGCGTGCCCGCGGCCGGGGGGGCGCGGAACTCGCCCGCTTCGGCGCAACCGGCGTGATCGCACGCGCGCTCGCTATTCTCGACGCGGCCGTGGAAACGCGCGCCGGGTTTGTCCTTTGGGGTATCGCTGCTCGACCGACGCGCCACTGCTATCCGCTTGTCCCGAAAAACCGTCTATATAGGGGCCATGACCGATATCACCACCGCCCCTGTCGCCGACCAGATCACCGCCCGCCTGACCGAGGCACTGGCCCCCACCCATCTCGAGGTCATCAACGAAAGCGCGATGCATCGCGGCCATCTGGGCGATGACGGTACCGGCGAGAGCCATTTCCGCGTCATCGTCGAATCGCCCCTGTTCGCCGGGGAATCGCGCGTCGCCCGCCAGCGCCGGGTGAACCACGCGCTCGCCGATCTGTTGTCCGAGCGCATCCATGCGCTGGCGATCAGCGCGAAAGCCCCCGGAGAATAACATGTCCTATGACCTGTGGTACTGGCCCGGCCTGCCGGGACGCGGCGCGTTCGTCCGGCTGACGCTGGAGGCCGCAGGTCTGCCTTACCGGGACCGGGGCGTGGAGGAGGGGGCAGAGGCGCTGCTCGCCGATATGGAAAAGGGCGAACGTCCGCCCTTCGCACCGCCCTATCTCCGCGCCGAGGGCCAGGCGATCGCCCAGGTCGCCAACATCCTCCACTGGCTGACCGAGCGGCACGATCTCGCGCCGGTGAGCGACCGTGTCTGGCTCCACCAGTTGCAACTGACGATCAGCGACATGGTCGCCGAGGTGCACAACGTCCATCACCCGGTCGCGATGATGGCCTATTATCACGAACAGAAACCCGAGGCCGCCCGTGCAGCCGCACAGTTTCGCGACGAGCGCATCCCCAAATTCCTCGGCTATTTCGAACAGGTGCTGGGCGACCGCGACTGGATGGCGGGCGGGCGTTGGTCGCCGGTCGATACCTCGCTGTTCCAATTGGTCGCGGGGCTGCGCTACATGTTCCCCAGGCGGATGGCGGCGATCGAGAGCGACTATCCGGCGCTGATCGCGCTTCATGACCGGGTAAAGACGCTGCCCGGCATCGCCGCCTATCTGGACAGCGACCGGCGACAGGCGTTCAATGAGGACGGAATTTTCCGCCATTATCCGGAGCTTGATTCCGAATGACCCGTATACCCCGTCCCGCCGCGCGCATCCTGTTGGTGGATGGGGCGGGCCGGACCCTGATGTTCCGCTTCACCCCCGATGACCGGCCGCCCTTCTGGTGCACGCCCGGTGGCGCGGTCGATCCGGGGGAGAGCTATGAGGACGCCGCGCGCCGTGAACTCCATGAGGAAACCGGGCTCGACCGCGACTGCGGGCCACAGGTCGCGCGGCGGCAGGTCGCGTTCCGCACCATCGAGGGTGTCGAGGTCGAGGCCGACGAACGCTATTTCCGTGTCGATATCGACGCGCATGAAGTGAACGGCGCAGGCCATACCGCGCTGGAACAGCGGGTGATGCAAAGCTGGCGCTGGTTCACCCGCGAGGAACTGGCCGCGCACACCGAACCCTATTTCCCGACCGATCTGATCGCGCTGCTCGACGCCACGGAGCCGACGCCCACGGAGCAAAGCCATGTTTGACGATTTCCTGCTGCGCACCCTGCAACCCTCCAGCCACGATCTGGGCGGGTTCAAGGTCCATCGCACGCTGCCCAACAAGGAGCGGACGATGGTCGGCCCCTTCATCTTCTTCGACCAGATGGGTCCGGCGCAGCTGTTGCCCGGTTCGGGGATCGACGTGCGGCCGCATCCGCATATCAACCTGTCGACCGTCACCTATCTGTTCGACGGCGCGATCGGGCACCGCGATTCGCTGGGTAGCGATCTGGTGATCGAGCCGGGCGCGGTGAATTTGATGACGGCGGGAAGCGGCATCGTCCATTCCGAACGCTCGCCCAGCGAGATGCGGCCGCAGGGACCGACACTGTCGGGCATCCAGACCTGGCTGGCGATGCCCGAGGCGGTGGAAGAAATCGACCCGGCCTTCGAGCATATCCCCGCCGACGCGCTGCCGGAGATCGAGGGGCAGGGGGCAACCGCGCGGGTCATCATGGGTGAGCTGTGGGGCCAGCGTGCGCCGACTACGACCTATGCAGGCACCATCTATGCCGACATCGCGCTGGAGCCGGGCGGGAGCATTCCCATCGATTCGTCCGCCGAAGAACGCGCCGTCTATTGCGCGCTGGGCGAGGCGAGCCTGGAGGGCATGAAGCTGGAGCCGCAGCGGCTCTACATCCTGAAGCCGGGCATTGCCGCGACGTTGCGCTCGGAACAGGGCGGGCGGGTGATGCTGTGCGGCGGCGATGCCTTCACCACGCCGCGCCATGTCTGGTGGAATTTCGTCTCCTCCCGCCGCGAACGGATCGAAGAGGCCAAACGGGCATGGCGCGCGCGCGAGTTCCCGGCCGTGCCGGGGGATGATCTGGAGCGGATCGAGATTCCGGAGATTCCGAAGACCGTCAGCTATCCGTAATCCATAAGAAAAGGCGTGCGGCTGGTTTGCCGCACGCCTTCCTTGATCGCAGGATCAGAAGCGAGCCGATACGCCCGAATAGATGTAACGGCCGCGTACGTCGTAGAGCCCGCTGCCGCCACCCAGGCCGGTCGTATCGAGCGGCGGATGGCGATCGGTGACATTGTCGACACCGATATACCAGCTGAACTTGTCGGTGGCGTTCACCGCGACGCGAAGGTCGTGATACGCGACGACGGGGTAATATTTGTAATTGGCATAATAGGGATCGCTCGGCGGGTTACCGTTGAGCGAGTTATAATATTCGAATGCGCCGACATATTGGCGACCATTCCAACGCAGGCGATATCCCAGTTCGACCGGTCCGGTCTTCAGGCCGGTGTTGAGCACGAACCGATCGATCGGCGCGCCCAGATTGCCACGCACCCGCGTCCGGAAGCTCGGATCGCTCGGGTTCAGATAGTCGTCCCGCTGGATCAGGTGCGAATATTGCAGTTCCAGCGACAGACGGCCGATACCGTCGATCTGGTGGGTATAATTCAGATCGGCGTCGATACCTCGAGCCCGCAGCTGCGCATAATTGAGCGACGCGGCCAGCAGGGAGTTTTCGATGATCTGGAACGGGACTTCGCCATTGGGGCCGGTGCCGCCGGACATGTTGCGGCGGAACAGCGCGCAATAAGGATTGCTCAGGCTTGCGCTATCATAGCACTGGTTGATGATCGTCTGAGCGTCCAGCGACGAAATGACGTTGCGAACCTTGATGTTGTAATAGTCGACCGACAGCGTCAGGCCCGGCACCCAATGCGGCTGAAGCACCACGCCATAGGTGTAGGAATCGGACTTTTCCGCCTGAAGGTTGATGTTGCCGCCGCTCTTGAAGGCGAGCGAGTTGGAATATTGGAAATTATAGTTGGTCGGGCGTCCCGCCGATGCGCAGTTGGCCGCGCGATTGGTCGGGTTGGGACCGCCATTGATGTTGTCGGCGGAGCAGGGGTCGGAGATGAACGCATAGTTCTGACCCGCTGGCGTGTAGAGCTCACCCAGATTCGGCGCACGCACCGCACGCGCATAGTTTGCGCGGAAGTGGATGTCCTCGACCGGGCGCCAGTCGCCACCGACATTGTACGACCAGACGGTGCCCGCGCTGGTGTTATAGTCGGATACGCGTGCCGCCGCGCTGACGCTCAGTTCCTTCAGCAGGGTCACGTCCTTGATGAACGGAATGCGGACTTCGCCGAACGCTTCCTTCACGGCCAGCGCAGGCGCGGTGAAGGTCGGGATGGAGTTGTAGAAGGTATAGCCCTGTTCGACCAACGGGTCTTGGCGGTAATAGTTGGTTTCACGACGATATTCACCGCCGATCGAGAAGCCGACCGAACCGCCGGGGAGGGTGAAAAGCTTGTCCAGATTGCCGGTCACCGCGCCGGTCACGTCGAACTGGGTGATCTTGCCTGCCGAAGTCGTGCTCTGGAGCAGATAGGCACGCTGGGCGTTGGTGAACTGGCCGCCCATGACGTTGATCGGCGTGCAGGCCGAGACGTCGGCCGCCAGCACGGACGCATTGCCCGCCATGTCGGTGCCCGCCGCGGCAGGATTGACCTGGCTACGGCAGACGATCTGGCCGGATGCGTTGCGTACCGCATCATTGGCGAGCAGGAAGCGCTGGATGTTCAGATTGCCCAGGATGTTGGTCTTTTCCTGGAACTCGCCGTAATTGGCCGAGACGTCATAGTTCCAGCCATCCCAGAAATCGCCGCGTACGCCTGCCACCGCGCGATAGGTGTCGCGGAAGGAGCGTTCCGCCCGGACGCCGAGGCCGAGCATGACTTCACGAACGGCGAAGCTGGTCGCGGTGGGATTGTTCGCCAGGATGACGCCGCGTGCCTGGTCGGTCAGATACGGATTGTTGATGCTGATCCGTTCGCGCGGATCGCCAGTGAAGGTGCCGTTGATGAAGGCCGGGCCGCTGGCGCCTGAACCATAAACGGTGGTATGCGACCACGTCGCCTCGACATAGGGTTCGAACGCATCGCTGAAGGTATAGTGACCGATCAGGTTCAGGTTGACGCGATCAAGCTGCGGCTGAAGCTGAAACTGGTTACGGTCGCGGAAATTGTCGCCATTGCCGCCCTGGAAGGACCCCGTCGGACCGAGGCCGATACGCTGCCCGGTGATTGGCACCAGATTGCCGTTGGGCGTGAAGGTATAGGGGCAGTTGTAGAACGAGCCGTTGGGCGCCGTGCCACAGTTCAGCGCCGAGGTGCCGCCGAAGCGCACTACGCCGGTGGTGCTGTAGGACGCGTTGCGCACGTCATTGAACAGGATGTTTTCAGGCGAGCTGGCCGTTCCCGAACCGGCCGGTAGGACCTGCACGAAGCGCGATTGCTGGGCCAGATAGGGGCGCGAGGTGCCGAAATACTGGTTCTGATGGGCAAATTCCGCGTTGATCGCGATATTGCCGCGGCCTTCCGAGAAGTTCTTGCCCGCCAGCACGCTGACGAATTCCGATCCGGCGTCCTTATAGCTGCTGACGCCGCCCTGCCCGCGAATTTGCAGTCCGTCGAAATCCTTCTTCAGGACGAAGTTGACCACGCCTGCGATCGCGTCCGAGCCATAGACGGCCGAGCTGCCGCCCGTGACGAACTCGACGCGGTCGATCAGATCGGTCGGGATCGTATTGACGTCGACCGAGACGCCCGAGTTGAGGATATCGCCCGCGACATGACGGCGTCCGTTGACCAGAACCAGGGTACGTTGCGGCCCGAGGTTGCGCAGGTCGAGCAGGTTGAGGCCGGCCGTGCCCAGGAAGCGGGTCGAGTTGGACTGGCTGAACGTCGAGGCCAATTGCGGCAGTTGGTTCAGCTGGTCGCCGATCGACACCTGACCGGTCTGGAAGAAGCGTTCGCCCTCGACAGTCGTGATCGGAACGGTCGAATCCAGGTTGGGACGCGAGATGCGCGATCCGGTGACCACGACATCGGCGACAGCATCAGCGTCCTTTTGCGAGGTCTTCGCATCGGTGGACTGGGTGGTCGATCCGGTATCCTGAGCCTGTGCCAGTACCGGCTGAGCCGTGAACACGGCAAGCACGCTCGCACCCGCAAGCAGATGGTTTCGCATTTATAACCCCCTTTTGGTTTTCTGAGGTCAGGAAACCACAAGATTCTCGTATTTAGAAATATTTTTACATAGATTGGAAACATAGCGCGGCTCTGTGGCAAAGCTGCACCACAATATGAAAAATTTTTCATCTTTGAAGAGTGTTTCGACTGCGTTCCAGCCGCTAGCGGGCCCGGCCCGTGCGAACATGGGCAAGCTCAAACTCGGACAGCAATCATCGCTCCGCGACCCAGCGTCATCGAGGGCGCAAGGGAAGCGGGCTTTGCTACACCAATAATGTCAGGAAAATGGTGCCCAAGGGCGGGATCGAACCACCGACACTGCGATTTTCAGTCGCATGCTCTACCAACTGAGCTACTTGGGCCCACACCGCGATTGCGATTGGAGGCGTGCCTTTACGGGTGGCTCTGCCCCATGTCCAGCCCCTCTTCGTCATTTTCTTTGAGCGGAATGCGATAACCTTCGCCCAGCCATTGCAGCAGGTCGCGATCCTTGCACCCGCGCGAGCAGAAAGGTGCGTGTTCGGCGGCGGTCGGCTTGTCGCAGATCGGGCAGGTGGTCATGCGTCACGGTCCAGTTGCAGCGGGCGACCCGTGCGGCGCGCGCATTCCGCGCGCCAGTCGGGATTCGCCATCAGGCGATCATAGAGGGAGCCGGAGAGCCGGTGCACGGGCGCGGGGCCGGGCGGCTCGCGTTCCCATTGGCGCAGTAACGCACGGGCGCGGGCGCCGATGGGGTCGATGCCCAAACGCTCGGGGATCGACGCGCGCGGGCGCGGGCGGACGATCTGGAGGAAGCCGAAGCCGTTGACCGCCGTCCGCTCGAAAGGGAGGGGGAGGGCGGCGTCGAGCGCCTCGGCCACCGCCTGGCGCGGGCCCTTGCCCTCCAACGTGGGGAAGTCGATGCCGATCGACCCGCCGATGCCGTGGCGCAGGATCGCCTCACCCACCGCGCGCGCGGCGGCGATCGCCAGCGGTTCGTGCGGGGGGGCGCCGTCGACGTCGAACAGCGTCATCGCCGGGGTGGACGTCATGCGCAGCACGCCTGCGCCGAAGCCGATCTCGCCGGTCACCGCCTCGTCGAGCAGTTCGGACCAGCCCGCCGCTTCCAGATCGTCTGGCTGATGCGGCAGCAACGCGCGGACGGGAACGTCGCTCGCCGTGATTCGGGCGCGCAGATCGGCGCCGGGGGTGGGACGCGCGTTTTCGGGTGCGACCTGCGCCTTGGGCAGTTTGGAGCGGCCGCGCTCGGGAATCGCCTCACGCGTGACGATGACGGTCAGCGCGGCCCCTTGCGTCACCCCCTTGGGCACCGGTGCCAGCAACACGTCGCCGCCTTGCGCCAACGTCACCCGCCCCTGTCGACCGGGGAGCAGCTCGACCAGTCGCCCCTCGGCCACCGTGCCGACGGTCAAGGTGTCGGTCAGCTCGATCGCGGCCTGGACGATCCGGCCATTCGCGACCAGCGCGGCGCGGGCCTCGCCGATCCCGGCCTCATAGAGCCATTCAGACAAGCGGCAGTCCGGCGGCTTTCAACAGGGCGCGGGTCTCGAACAGGGGCAGGCCGACCACGCCCGAATGCGACCCTTGCAGGAAGCGGACGAATGCCTCGGCACGACCCTGGATCGCGTAACCGCCCGCCTTGCCCAGCCCCTCGCCGCACGCGATATAGGCGTCGATCTCCTCTTCGGAGAGCGGCTTGAACGCGACGATCGTGTCGGCCAGCCGGGTGCGGACCTTGCCGGTCGCGTCGATGACGCACACCGCCGACAGCGCATGATGCCGCCGCCCGGACATCAGGCGCAGCAGCGTGCGCTGCACGTCTTGCGTTTCGGCGGGGGGCAGGATGCGACGGCCCAGCGCGATGGTGGTATCGCCCGCGACGACGATCTCGTCCTCGGCACGGTCCACGGCTTTCGCCTTTTCCTCGGCCAGCCGCAGCGCGTACACACGCGGCAGTTCGGCGGCGCGGGGCGCTTCGTCGATATCGGGCGAGGCGACTCGGTCGGGCACGACTCCCAGCCGCGCCAGCAGATCGCGGCGGCGCGGGGAAGAGGATGCAAGGACGAGCGGCATGTGGGGCCGGTCGCTCACTTGAAGCGGTAGGTGATCCGGCCCTTGGTCAGGTCGTACGGCGTCAGCTCGACGAGCACTTCGTCGCCGACCAGCACGCGGATGCGGTTCTTGCGCATCTTTCCCGCCGTATGCCCCAGGATCTCGTGATCATTCTCGAGCTGGACGCGGAACATCGCGTTGGGGAGGAGTTCCACCACGCGGCCGCGCATCTCGAGCAGTTCTTCCTTGGCCAAAAAATACCTCGGTTCGTCGTGTTATAGGGTATGGAGAAGAGGCGCCGCCATAGCCGCAAAGGCGTCAAAAGGAAAGGCGCACCGAATCGACCCATGATATGGGGTCGGCGGGTGGGTTCGGCAAGGCGCGGTCAGCGCTCGGCCTGATGCTCGAATCCCAGTCGCGGAGGCAGCGGAACCGGGCCGGCGGCATCGCTCAGCGACAGGCCCTTGGCTGGCCCGAAACAGCCGATGCGCGTTGCCGAGACCGGCGGCACTCCGCCAGCGGGCAGGGCGAAGAGCAGTTCGTAATCGTCCCCCGCCGTCGCGGCGGCCAGTCGCGCGGTGCGATCCTCGCCGCCCTGCGCCCGCGCCTCGACCGACAAGGGTATGGCGTCGAGATCGATCGAGACGCCCAGACCGCTCGCCGCTGCCATGCGGCTGGCATCGATCAGCAGGCCGTCGGACACGTCCATCATCGCATGGACCAGCGGTGCCAGCGCGCGGCCCTCAGCTAGGCGCGGCTGCGGTCGGCGATAGGCGCCCAGCAATGCCGCCGGGCCCGCTTTCCCTTGCGCGATCGCCAGCCCCAGCCCGGCGTCGCCGATCGTGCCGGTGACCCACAGGCTGTCGCCCGGCATCGCGCCGTCCCGCGAGGGGGCGGCGGCATCGCGGCCGAAGGCGGTCAGGCTCAGCGTGCGGGGGCCGCGCGACGATACCGTGTCGCCGCCGATCAGCCGCGCCTCGAACCGGGTGAGCACGGCCGCCAGCCCATCGAGAAAGGCGCGGTCCCAGGCGTCATCGCCCAGCGGATAGTTGAGCATCACCCCCTCGACCAATGCGCCCTTGGCGGCCAGGTCGGACAGGTTGGTCGCGACCAGCTTCCACGCGACATCGCCGGGCGGGTCTTCGGCGAGGAAATGGACGCCCTCGACCAGCGTGTCGGTGGTGACGACCAGGGGTGCAGCGTCCAGCACCGCGCTGTCGTCCACCAGCCCGCGCGCACCGGGATGCAGCGGCATCCGGCGCAAGCGGGCGATGAACTCCGCCTCGGTCATCGCGGCAGGATCAGGCGCGCGCGACCTTGGCGATCGCGTCGAGCAGGCCGTTGACGAAGCCCGATTCGCGCTTCTCGTAAAAGGCGTGGGCGACATCGACATATTCGCTGATGACCGCGCCCACCGGCACGTCATGGCGCGCGATCAGCTCATAGGTCCCGGCGCGCAGGATCGCCTTCATCGGCTTGTCGAGCCGGTTCAGCGTCCAGCCCGAGGCGAGCTTGTCCTCGACCATCCGATCGATCTCGCCCAGGCGGGCATGGACGCCCTTGACGATGTCATCGAAGAAATCGGTGTCGGCATCGGCATATTCGACGTCTTCGATCGTCGCGCCGATGCGGTGATTGTGAAATTCGTGGAGCAGCGCCGCCAGCGGAGTCTGCTCCATGTCATGCTGATAAAGCGCCTGGACGGCGGCAAGGCGCGCGGCGGCGCGCGCCTGGGTACGGGCGTTGGGACGAGTCATGCGCGGGCCTTTACGCGCCTGTCACCGATCCGTCACGCCTTTTGGGTGAGGGCCAAGGGCCGAACCCCAAATCCTCCCCAAGCTCGCTTGGGGAGGGGGACCATCGCGCCAGCGATGGTGGAGGGGCAGGGCGAGGGAGCTTACCGATTCAATCGCAGCCGCAGCGCCACCGACCTGGCATGGGCGGGCAGTCCCTCGGCATGGGCCAGTGCCACCGTTGCGGGGCCCAGTTCGGCCAGCGCCGTCTCGTTCAGGCCGAGGAAGCTCGTCCGCTTCATGAAGTCCAGCACCGACAGGCCGCTGGCGAAGCGGGCGCGGCGACCGGTCGGCAGGACGTGATTCGGTCCCGCGACATAATCGCCGATCGCCTCGGGCGTGTGGCGGCCCAGGAACACCGAACCGGCGTGGCGCAGACGATCGAACAGGCCCTGCGGATCGTCGACCGCGAGTTCGAGATGTTCGGGCGCGAGGCGGTCGACCAGCGGCATCGCGGCCTCCAGCGACTCGACCACGATGATCGCGCCGTTCGCGTCCCAGGCGGTGCGCGCGACGCTGGCGGTCGCCAGTTCGGGAATCTGCCGGTCGACGGCCTCGGCGACGCGGGTCGCGAAGTCGGCATCGTCGGTGAACAGGATCGACTGGGTGACGGTGTCATGCTCGGCCTGGCTCAGCAGGTCGGCGGCGATCCAGTCGGGGTCGTTCTTGCCGTCCGCGACGACGACGATCTCGGAGGGCCCCGCCACCATGTCGATGCCGACCATGCCATAGACCTGGCGCTTGGCCTCCGCGACCCAGGCGTTGCCGGGGCCGGTGACGACATCGACCCGCTGGATGCGGCCAGCGCCGTAAGCCAGCGCGCCGATCGCCTGTGCGCCGCCGATCCGCCACACCTCGTCCACCCCCGCCAGATGCGCGGCGGCGAGGACCAGATGGTTGATCTCACCCTTCGGGGTGGGCGTGACCATGACCAGCCGCTCGACCCCGGCGACCTTGGCCGGAATCGCGTTCATCAGCAGCGAGGAGGGATAGGCCGCCCGTCCGCCGGGGACATAGATTCCAGCCGCATCCACCGCCGTCCAGCGCGCGCCCAGGCGGACGCCCTGCGCATCGACATAGTCGGTGTCGGTCGGTTTCTGCTTCTCGTGATAGGCGCGGATGCGCGCGGCGGCGAGGTCGAGCGCGGCGCGCAGTTCTGGCTCCAGCGCCTCATAGGCGGCGCGGCAATCCGCCGGTTCGATCCGCCAGCCCGTCTCGGCCAGGTCGTGCCCGTCAAACTGCTTGGTGAAGGCCGCCACCGCCGCCTCGCCATCGTCACGGACCGCGCGCAGGATGACCTGCACGTCGCGCGCGACATCGGCATCGCTCTCGCGCCGGGCGTCGACCAGTTCGTCAAAAGCCGCCGCAAAGCCCGGTTCTTGCGTGTTCAGCCGGATCATGCCGTTTCCCTTTCCGCCACGGCGCGGCGGAACGCCTCGACCAGCGGCACCACCTGTGCGCGCGTCTTCATCGCGGCGCGATTGACGACCAGGCGCGAGGTTACGTCCTCGATCACCTCGACCTCGACCAGTCCGTTTTCCTTGAGCGTGCGGCCGGACGACACCAGGTCGACGATGCGCGGCGCCAGACCCAGCGTCGGGGCCAGCTCCATCGCGCCGTTCAGCTTGACGCACTCGGCCTGCACCCCGCGCGCAGCAAAGTGGCGGCTGGTGATGTGCGGATATTTGGTCGCGACGCGAACATGGCTCCAGCCGCGCGGATCATCGCTTTCCGCCATCGCGACAGGTTCGGCGACCGAGATGCGGCAATGGCCGATCTTCAGATCGACCGGCGCGTAGAGTTCCGAATAGCCGAACTCCGACAGCACGTCCGATCCGACGATCCCCAGCTGCGCCGCGCCGTGCGCGACGAAGGTGGCGACGTCGAAGGCGCGGACGCGGATCAGCTCGATGCCGGGGACATCGGTGGCGAAGCGCAGCGCGCGGCTGTCCTTGTCGGTGAAGGCCGGTTCGGGCCGGATGCCGGCGGCGGCGAGCAGCGGCAGCGCCTCGGCCAGGATGCGTCCCTTGGGGACGGCGATGATAAGCGGCTGGACCATGAGGATCGGGGGCTTACCGGCGCGCAACCGGGATCGCAATCTCGTTTCCCTTCCGCCCCTGCAAGGGGAGGTGACAGTCCGAAGGACTGACGGAGGGGTGTCACGGTCGGCGGGGACACCCCTCCACCACCGCTTCGCGGCGGTCCCCCTCCCCTTGCAGGGGAGGATTTTGAGAAGTTACACCTTGGCGGCGTAGATCATCCGGCCGGGGCCGAGATTGGCGAACACGCGGTCCAGCTCATTCTCGCCCACCGCGAAACAGCCCTGGCTGCGGCCCAGCATGCCGTGGGTGCGGATCATGTCGCGATTGGCGTACCAGGCCGAGTGAACCACGATCGCGCGGCCCAGTGCATTGTCGTTGGTCGGGTCCAGCCCGATCAGACGCTGCGACCGGCCATGTTTGCCGACATAATAATTGTCGGTCAGGAAGGCACCTTCGCTGCTGGCGTTCGAGTTGAACGCATTGGAAAAGCGCTGGACATAGCCGCTGTGCGACGGGTCCGATCCGCTGCCGTGCGAGACGAGCAGCGACTGGCTCTTGCCGCTGATGAGGTCGACCAGGTGGAGGCGCGGTTCGGACGAGCCGACCGCGAAATCGACGATCGCCATCCGGTCGCGCTGCCGGACCTGCGAACCATGCTTCTGCAGCGAGGCCATCGCCTGGCGCAGCAGCGCCGGTCGGACGACCCGCGACGACGCCAGGATCGCCTGCGGCACCGCCGGAACGGTCGGGCGGCTGGGGATCGGTGGCTGTCGCACCGGGCGAAGATCGCCCGCCGTCAACCGTCCCCGAGCGCTGGCCGCGCCAGGGATCGCCAATGCCCCGGCCAGCACCAGCGCGTTCTTCAACAGCGCGCGCCGACCCGGCGCCGCGTCCAGATTATCGTGCATTATGGTCCTTCAACCCCAGAAATCCCGCGACTCCCAAATAGCAGATGATGGGCCATTTTTCTGCCCAGCCCCCTATCGGTTGATCGCTTGGTTCCATCGATTCGCCGTAAGTTCCGTCTCACTGCAAAAATTTTCGCTTGGCACAAATTGTCGCTTGACGGGTTTAAGAATTTGTGAACTCGCCAAGGAAAAGGGATATGAAGGCTTTCGCTTTTGCCGCCCTGTTGGGTGCGACGACGCTGGGAATGGCCGCGCCTGCCATGGCGGAAGAGGGCCCCGCCACCGCCACCGTGGCGCAGGCCGCCGCCGCGCTCGCCCCGAATCGCTTCGTCTGGGCCGACCCGCAGATGGCCGCCGTCGATCCGATCGCGCAGCCGGTGACGGTGGTGGTCAGCCTGCCGATGCAGCGCGCCTATGTCTATCGCGGCGAGACGATGGTCGCGGCCGCCTCGGTGTCGACCGGCAAGGATGGCAAGGATACGCCGGTCGGCATCTTCCCGATCCTGCAGAAGCGCGAGATGCATCGCAGCAACCTGTATAATGATGCGCCCATGCCGTTCATGCAGCGGCTGACCTGGGACGGGGTGGCGCTCCACGCGGGCAACAACCCCGGCTTCCCCGATTCGCACGGCTGCATCCGGTTGCCCGCCGCCTTTGCCAAGAAGCTGTTTTCGATCACCTCGGTCGGGACCAATGTGATCGTCACCGATCAGATGGTCGGGGATCATTTCGACCCGATGCTGCTGGAAACCGAAGCGTCGCGGGCGAATCAGGCGCAGATGGCGTCGCTGGCCCGGTAAATGTTCAGCCCGCGATCAACCCCAGTTCGCGCAACTGCGGCCGCAACGTCGCCACATCGGTAAAGTGCAGCGCATGGATGCCCAGCGCTGCGGCGGCCTCGATATTGGCCTGGTTGTCGTCGATGAATACCGCCTGCCCAGGCGTCAGTCCGAACCGGTTGAGCGCAAGGGTATAGATGGCAGGGTCGGGCTTCACGAGCTTCTCGTCGCCCGACACCACGATGTCGCGGAAGCGATCGAACAGCGCCGATTCGCGCGCCCGGAAGGGTGGCCAGAATTCATGGCTGAAGTTCGTGATCGCGAACAACGGCACGCCCGCGGCGTCCAGTTCGCCGACGAGTTCGTGCATCCCGGCAATCGGATCGCCGATGCTCTCGCCGAAGCGCGGGCCCCAGGCGGCGATCAGCTCGCGATGCTGCGGGTATAGCGCAATCAGCTCCGCCGAGGTGTCGGCGAAGTCGCGTCCGGCATCATGCTGGAAATGCCACTCGGTCGTGACGACATCCCGCAGAAATGCATCGAGCGCCCGATCGTCCGCGATCAGGCGCCGATACAGAATCCGGGGATTCCAGTCGTACAGTACGCGACCGACGTCGAAAATGACGGCGGTCGGCCGATCAGAACGCATCCCGGACGAAATCACGGGCGCGTCCTGTTCGATCAGCCCCAAGGGTGATTAGCCCTGGCGCGCCTTGAACCGACGGTTGGTCTTGTTGATGACATAGGTGCGGCCGCGACGGCGGATCACGCGGTTGTCCCGGTGACGATCCTTGAGCGACTTCAGGGAATTGCGGATCTTCATGATCGATTCGCTTCTTTTGAACTGGAGGGTGATCTGGAAAGCGTCGCCGCCTAGTGGCAATGACCGTTCAAGTCAAGGTTCGGCATGACATCCCGGTCAGGATCGACACGGCCTCTTCCGCCGCAGGATCAACCCCCATATGTCATGCGTTGCCCATCCGTAACATCCTTGAAGGTGTCGTCGACCCATGAAAGCCCGCTCGCTCCTGATCCTCGCGGCCGCCGCCGGTACGCTGGCCGCCTGTTCCACCACGGGCGGGCGCCTGCCGCCGACCGAGGTGATCCGCTATCACCTGGGCGAGCCGATCGCGCGCGGGACCGTCCGGGTCGAACCGCTGTCGAACACCGGCCC
This sequence comes from Sphingomonas fuzhouensis, assembly GCF_034659795.1. Taxonomy (NCBI): domain Bacteria; kingdom Pseudomonadati; phylum Pseudomonadota; class Alphaproteobacteria; order Sphingomonadales; family Sphingomonadaceae; genus Sphingomonas; species Sphingomonas fuzhouensis. Next base: position 190,938 of record NZ_JAXSQY010000003.1, on the reverse strand, counting down.
CGCCAGCATCGAGTTCAAGACCTATGCCGCCGCGGTCGAGACCGCGCTGCTGCGCAACGGCTACACCCTGCCCCAGGGCGATGCGCAGCCGGATTATATCGCCACCGTCTCCTTCACCCGCGCCAACCGGCTTGGCCCGCCGCGTCCGTCGCCCTTCTCGATCGGGCTGGGCGGCGGCAGCTTCTCGGGCAATCGCGGCGGCGGTGTCGGTCTGGGCGGGGGCGTGAGCTTCCCGATCGGCAAGAGCCGTCCGCAGGAGCTGATCGGCACCGAGCTGTCGGTCCAGATCAAGCGTCGCGCCGACCAGTCGCCGATCTGGGAAGGCAGCGCGCGCTACATCGCGCCGGTCGAGACGCTCGCCAAGGTCGATGCGCAGACACAGGCCGCCAAGCTGGCCGATGCGCTGTTCACCAAATTCCCCGGCGAATCGGGCCGCACGATCGAGGTGAAGTAAGGCGATGACGCTGACCATCAATGCCGCGTTCGACAGCGGCAATATCCGCCTGATCGGGATCGAGGGCGACCGGGTCGACCTGGAAATCGTGAACGACAAGGATTCGGACTTCTATCAGTGGTTCTATTTCCGGGTCGGCGGCGCGAAGGGGCGGACGCTGACCTTCCGTATCCTGAACGGCGCGGGGTCGGCCTTTCCCGATGGCTGGCCGAACTATCAGGTCCGTGCCTCGACCGACCGGCAGGATTGGCGGATGACGCCGACCACCTATGCCGATGGCGTGATCGAATGGCAGTGGACGGGCGAGTCGGACCTTGCCTGGTTCGCCTATTTCGAGCCCTATACGATGGAGCGGCACAACGACCTGATCGCGCGAATCGCGGCAAGGGGCGTCCATCACGAGGAAATCGGCCAGACGCTGGACGGCCAGGCGATCGATTATTTCCGGATCGGCGAGGGGCCGAAGCAGGTGTGGCTCTATGCCCGCCAGCATCCGGGCGAATCGATGGCCGAATGGTGGATGGAAGGCGCGCTCGACTGGCTGACCAGCCCGGTGGCGGCCCCTTTGCTGGCGGCGGCGACCGTCCATGTCGTGCCCAATATGAACCCCGACGGCACGCGGCGCGGGCATCTGCGCACCAATGCGGCGGGCGTGAACCTCAACCGCGAATGGCATACCCCCAGTGCCGCGCGCAGCCCCGAAGTGCTGTGCGTGCGCAACCGGATGGACCAGACCGGTGTCGACTTCGCGATCGACGTGCATGGCGACGAGGCGATTCCGGCGAACTTCATCGCCGGGTTCGAGGGGATTCCCAGCTGGACCGAAGAGCATGGCGCCAAATTCTATGAATTCGGCCGCCGCCTGGCCGCGCACACGCCCGATTTCCAGACCCAGATGGGCTATGAAAAGGCGAGTGCGGGCAATGCCAACCTGTCCATGTCGACCAACCAGCTCGCCGAGCGGTTCGGTGCGGTGTCGGTGACGCTGGAAATGCCGTTCAAGGATCATGATCCCAACCCGGACGCGGTGCATGGCTGGTCGGGCGAACGCTCGGCCAGGCTGGGCGTGTCGTGCCTGGAGGTGCTGTCGGAAATGATCGGGCATATCTGATCGCGCGGGGCGGGGGCCTCGTGCCTCCGCCCTCTTTGATTCCCTTGGCCTTCTTCGCTCAGGTCGAACGGGCGGGCGATAGGGTTCGCGCAGAGGCGCGGAGGCGCGGAGGGCGCAGAGGTGTCTGGTCCTGCCGCGAATGCGGCATCATCATCGCCGTTGAATGAATACGGGCGCTATCGCACGGGCGGCCTCTCCGCGTCCTTTGCGCCTCTGTGCGAACAACTTCGCTGCTCCGCAAGCTATCGCTGCAGGCCCTCGACCGCGAGATAACCGTCCAACTCCGCCAGCACCCGCGCCAGCCCGTCGTCATCCGCCGCCTCGGCGCGGACGGTCAGTGCGGCTTGCGTATTCGACGCGCGCAGCAGCCACCAGCCATCCGCCGTCCGCACCCGGACGCCATCGGTATCGTTGACCGTCGCTCCTGCGGCCCGCAGCGCGTGGGCCACGCGGGTCACGATGGCGAACTTGTCCGCCTCCGCGACCGTGATCCGCGTCTCGGGAATATCGACCATTACGGGCATCGCCCCGCGCAATTCGGTCATCGAGCGGCCCGAGAGATGTGCCGCACGGATCAGGCGAATCGCGGCGTAATGCGCGTCGTCAAAGCCGTACCATTCGCCCGCAAAGAACATATGGCCCGACATCTCGCCGCCCAGCGGTGCTGCGGTTTCGACCATCTTGGTCTTCATCAGGCTGTGTCCGGTCTTCCACATGACCGGCTGTCCGCCCAGGCGTTCGATATGGTCGAACAGCGCCTGGCTGGCCTTCACATCCGCCACGATCGGCGCACCGGGATGCTCCGCGAGCGTCGGGCCCGCGAGCAGCATGAGGATCTGGTCGCCCCAGATGACCCGGCCCTGTCCATCGACCGCGCCGATCCGGTCGCCATCCCCGTCGAAAGCGAATCCGAAATCGAGCCGTCTCTCCGCCACCAAGGCCTTGAGCGCGTCTAGATTGGCCTCGACCGTCGGATCGGGGTGATGATGCGGGAAATGACCGTCCACATCAGTGAACAGCGTATGATGCTCACCCGGCAGGCGCTGGACCAGCTTGTCGATGACGGGGCCCGCCGCGCCGTTGCCGCAGTCCCAGCCGATGCGATACGCACCCCCGGCATAACCCGCGACCAGCCGGTCGACATAGGGGTCGAGGATGTCGACACTCTCGACCCGGCCGGTTCCTTCGGTCCAGTCGCGCGCGTCCGCCATGCGCGCCAGATCCTGCACATCCTCGCCGAAAAAGGGACGGTGGCGCAGCACCATCTTGAAGCCGTTATCGTCGCGGGGGTTATGGCTGCCCGTTACCTGTACGGCACCGTCCACCCCTAGCGTCGCTTCGGCGAAATAGACCATTGGGGTGGGGCCGACCCCCAAGCGCACGACATCGACGCCGCTGTCAGTCAGCCCCTCGACCAGCGCGGCTTCCAGCGCGGGTGAGCTGATCCGCCCGTCACGCCCGACCGCGACCCGCCTGCCGCCCGCGCGCCGCACACGGGTCGCAAAGCCGCGCCCCACCGCATAGGCGGCGGCTTCGTCCAGCGTCTCGGGCACGGTGCCGCGCACGTCATACTCGCGAAGCGCGGTGGGATGGATTCGCGCCGTCCGCTCAGCCCCAGGATCAGGCATCGCGACGCGCCAGCAACAGGTCGCGCGCGGCATTGACCCGCCGCGTCAGATCGGCCGAGCCGCCGCGATCGGGATGGACCTGCCCGATCAGGCGGCGATGCGCCTGGCGAATCGCCTCGGCATCCGCGTCCGGTGGCAGGTCGAGGATCGCCAGCGCGTCCGCCTCGTCACGGGGCAGACGGGGCGCGTGTTTCGGCTTGGTCGGACGCGGCATGTAGCGCCACACCAGCCAGATGACCGCCAGCGCGATCAGCCATTTCATGCGGCGGCGTCTGCCGCGTTCCTGCCGGTCGCTGCGCCCGGTTCCGCCCATGCTTCGGGCAGTTGCAGCGCCGCCATCATCTCGCGCAGCTCCTGCCGCGCCGCGACATGGCCCAGGCCCATCGCGCCGAATTCCTTGGCGTCGATCATGGTCAGGCCGTTGGGGAACATCTCACGATAGATGACGCGCTCGCCAAGACCCGGAATCACGCGGAAACCGACCCGGCGCGACAGGTCGACCAGCGCATCCGACACGCGGCGCATGTTGCGCGCCTCGATATGCTGCAACCGGTTGCGCAGCACGACCCAGTCGATGGTGGTGCCATCGGCGCGCGCCCGCTGCTTGCGCGCGTCCCAGATCAGTTCGGAGTAGAAGCTGGGGCGCGTGACCTGGAACGTCTCCGGGTCGACCTGTCCGATCAGGTCGAAGTCGACGAAGCTGTCGTTCATCGGCGTGACCAGCGTGTTGGACAAGGCCGCCGCCGTCCGCGCGAAATGGTCGTCGCGGCCCGGCGTGTCGACGATCAGGAAGTCGGCATCCTGCGACAGGCCGAACCAGAGCTCTTCGAACCCTTCCTCGGTCTGGCTGCTATGCGTCGCATGGACCGGCATGGGCAGCTTGTGCCCGGTGCGCCTGATCGTCTCGGCCCGATTGTCGAGATAGCGGCCCACCGTCCGCTGTCGATGATCCAGATCGAGACAGGCCACGCGCGCGCCTTTCGCGGCCAGCGCGATCGCGACATGAACCGCCGTCGTCGATTTGCCGGTGCCACCTTTTTCATTGGCAAAGACAATCACGTGCGTTGAAGATAGCCGTTCCGGCAACTTGTCGCTTCCTTATTGATCCCCGTTGCCACCCTACATAGAAGCCCTCGGCGTGGGGAACGAGGGGTAAAATCAGTGCAAGTCATTCGGGATCGCGAAGCCTTGGTCGAGGCGCTCGCCGCTCTGCGGGCCGAGGGCGCGCGCGTGGCGTTCGTGCCGACCATGGGGGCGCTCCACACCGGCCATATCGCGTTGATCGAGGCGGCGAAGCGGCCGGGGACCAAGGTCGTGGCGTCGATCTTCGTAAACCCGAAGCAGTTCGGCGCGGGCGAGGATCTGGGCCGCTATCCCCGGCGTGAGCAGTCCGACATCCGGATGTTGACCGAGGCGGGCTGCGACCTGTTGTGGATGCCGAGCGTCGAGGTGATGTATCCGGAGGGGCATGCGACGACGATCCGCGTCGAGGGCGTCAGCGAAGGGCTGGAGGGGGCATCGCGCCCCGGCCATTTCGACGGCGTCGCCACCGTCGTTGCCAAGCTGTTCAACCAGGTCGGGCCGGATGCCGCCTATTTCGGGGAAAAGGATTTCCAGCAGCTGGCGGTGATCCGTCGCATGGTCGCCGATCTCGACTTCCCCATCGACGTGGTGGGCGTGCCGACCCAGCGCGACGATGACGGTCTCGCCCTGTCGTCGCGCAATATCTATCTCGACGAGGAACAGCGGGCCAAGGCGGTCGCTTTGCCGCGCGCGCTGGGCGTCGCCGCGCGTGCGATCGGGCGGGGGGAGGAAACGGTGACCGTTTTGGCCGATGCCCGTGCCACCCTGACCGCCGCCGGCTTCGAGGTCGACTATGTCGAACTGGTCGATGCCGAGACGCTGACTCCGGACCCCGCCGCTGATCGACCCCGCCGCCTGGTCGCCGCCGCACGCATGGGATCGACCAGACTGATCGATAATATCGCTGTCATCGATCCGTCATGAGTTAACCAATTTGTGACCGTTTTGGCCATAGACCTGACGCTCGGACGCAGATGTGTCCGAACAGAGGGGTAGGATATGGCCAATAGCAGCAAATCCGCACAGTTCCTGATGGAAAGCCGGTTCGCCGACCAGGTGGCGACCGATGACGGTGCGACGATGTACGACATGGGGGTCGCCTATTCGACCGGTTCCGGGGGCAAGTGCCTGGACCTGATCGCGGCGCACAAGTGGTTCAACCTGGCAGCGGTCGCCGGCTTCCTGCCCGCGCAGATCGCGCGCGCTGAAGTGGCCAGCGACATGACCGCGCGCGAGATCGCCGAAGCGCAACGCCAGGCCCGCGCCTTCCTGCACGGCAATATGCCGCACATGCGCGCGGCCTGATGATCCTGACCACCGCGCGCTGATCCGCCCGAAAGGGGCGGGGAGGATCAGCTCACGGGATCAGGTTCGAACTCAGGCGTCGCTCGCCTTCTTCGCCGCGGCTTTCTTGGCCGGAGCCTTTTTGGCTGGCGCTTTTTTCTCCGTCGATGCCTTCGTACCCGACTTGGCGGGGGCCTTCTTGGCCGCAGCCTTCTTCGCCGGTTTCTTGCGCGCCGGAGCGGCCGCTGCCCGTGCGTCGATCAGTTGCGCGGCTTCCTCCAGCGTCAGCTGGTCCTTATCGACCGTCTTGGGGATGGTTGCGTTCGTCTCGCCATCGGTGACGTAAGCGCCGTAGCGCCCTTCCATCAGCTTGATCTCCGCCTCGGTGCGCGGATGCTTGCCCAGCACCTTCAGCGGTTCGCGCGAGGCGGTGCCACGCGCCGCCCGTCCGCCGCCCGCCGCCGCTTCGGCCAGCTTGACCACGGCGGCGTTCATGCCCGTTTCGAACACATCGGCGGTCGAGGTCAGGCGCGCATATTTGCCGCTATGCGCCAGATAGGGGCCATAGCGCCCGATCGACGCGGTGATCGGCTCGCCGGTTTCCGGGTGGTTGCCGATGGTGCGCGGCAGGCTGAGCAGCTTGAGCGCCCATTCCAGGTCGAGATCGACATCCTTGGGGATCGAGGCGCGCTTGGCGTCCTTGCCCTCGCCTAGCTGGATATAGGGGCCGAACCGCCCCGACTTGCGTTCGACCGGTAGGCCGGTTTCGGGGTCCTGGCCCAGAGTCTCCGGCCCGCTATCCTCACCAGCCCCTTCGCCGCCCTGCGCGAATCGGCGGGTATATTTGCACTCAGGGTAATTGGAGCAGGCGATGAAGGCACCGAATCGGCCGCCGCGCAGGGCCAGCTTGCCCTCGCCGCAATTCGGGCACAGGCGCGGGTCCGAGCCGTCCGCCTTTTCGGGGAACAGGTAAGGCGCCAGGAACTGATCCAATTCGGCGGTAATCGCCGAAGGCTGCTGCTCCATCACCTCCGAGGTGCGCGGCTTGAAATCGCGCCAGAAGGCGTCGAGCACCGCCTGCCACTGGGCGCGGCCGCCGGACACGTCGTCCAGCTCCTCTTCCAGCTCGGCGGTATAGTCGTAACCGACATATTTCTCGAAGAAGCGTTCCAGGAACGCCGTCACCAGCCGCCCGCTCTCCTCGGCGAAGAAGCGGTTCTTCTCGACGCGGACATAGGCGCGGTCCTTCAGCGTCTTGATGATCGAGGCATAGGTCGACGGCCGCCCGATGCCGAGTTCCTCCATCCGCTTGACCAGCGACGCCTCGGAGAAGCGCGGTGGCGGCTGGGTGAAGTGCTGCTCGGCCTTCACGTCCTTCTTGGCGGGCGCATCGCCTTCGCGCAGGCGGGGGAGGCGGCGCGCTTCCTCATCCTGGCTGTCGTCCTGGCCTTCTTCGTACAGCGCCAGATAGCCGGGGAAGAGCACAACCTGGCCGGTCGCGCGCAGCACATGGCGGCCGGTGCCGTCGGCCATGTCGATGGTGGTGCGCTCCATCCGCGCCGAGGCCATTTGCGACGCCAGCGCGCGCTTCCAGATCAGGTCGTAGAGACGGCCATGATCGCCCGAACCGGCGCGGTCGCGGGAGAAATCGGTCGGCCGGATCGCCTCGTGCGCTTCCTGGGCGTTCTTCGCCTTGGACTGGTACATGCGTGGCTTGTCGGGGACGTAAGACGCATCATAGCGGTCGGCCACCGCCTTGCGCGCCGCCGAGATCGCCGAACCGTCCATCTGGACGCCGTCGGTACGCATGTACGTGATCGCGCCGTCCTCGTAGAGCTGCTGCGCGATCCGCATCGTGTGATCGGCCGAGAAGCCCAGCTTGCGCGCGGCCTCCTGTTGCAGGGTCGAGGTGGTGAAGGGCGGCGGCGGGTTGCGCGTCGCGGGTTTGGTCTCGACCGACTGAACCTCGAAACGGCCCGCCTCGACATCGGCCTTGGCACGCGTGGCGTCGCCCTCGTTTCCGATCGACAGGCGGTCGAGCTTCTTGCCCTCCCACTGGACCAGACGCGCCACGAACGGCGTGCCGTCCTGTTCCATATCGGCCGTGACCGACCAATATTCCTGCGGCCGGAACGCCTCGATCTCGCGCTCGCGCCCGACGATCAGGCGGAGTGCGACCGACTGGACGCGGCCCGCCGACTTGGCGCCGGGCAGCTTGCGCCACAGCACCGGCGAGAGGGTAAAGCCCACAAGATAGTCGAGCGCGCGGCGCGCCCGGTAGGCGTCGATCAGGTCGGTATCCAGCTCGCGTGGATTCTGCATCGCGTGCAGGATGGCGGGCTTGGTGATCGCGTTGAACGTCACCCGCTCGACCTTGTCGGGCAGCGCCTTGCGGTTCTTCAGAACCTCCTGAACATGCCACGAAATCGCCTCGCCCTCGCGATCAGGGTCGGTGGCGAGGATCAGGCGGTCGGCCTTCTTGGCCTCGTCGGCGATCGCCTTCAGCTGGCGCGCCTTGTCCGCGTAATTCTCCCACTCCATCGCGAAATTTTGGTCCGGATCGACCGAGCCGTCCTTGGGCGGCAGGTCGCGGACGTGACCATAGCTCGCCAGGACGCGGTAGTCCGAACCCAGATATTTCTCGATGGTCTTCGCCTTGGCGGGCGATTCGACGATGACAAGCTGCATGAGTGGTAAAACTACGTCCCTTACGTGTGTACGCGAGGATGGGGAGGGGGCGGGGGGCCGTCAAGCGGGGTTGGTTCGGGTGTGGCGGGTGTCGGGGCGTGGCCTTCGACTTCGCTCAGGCGGAACGGGTGGTGGGAAGTTGGGTTCACGCGAAGACGCGAGGACGTGAAGAAGATGTGTTCGCGCGGAGGCGCGAGGACGTGAAGAAGATGTGTTCGCGCGGAGGCGCAGAGGACGCGGAGGTGTTTCGCAGGGGGGCAGCGCCTGTTTTCTCCTCATGGAGATTGAGATGCTGCATTCGCGGCAAGCCAGACACCTCTGCGTCCTCTGCGCCTCCGCGTGAACTCATTCCTACCTCCCGTTCAGCCTGAGCCCTTCGACTGGCTGGCAAGCCAGCCGCTCAGGATGAACTTCGGCGCTGTACGCCGAAGTCGAAGGCCATGTTCACACCTCACCCCAGCGCCACCCGGCCCCCGGCATGGCGTTCCAGCCGTCCGGCCAGTTCCAGTTCCAGCAGGATCGTCTGGACGATGGCGGAGGGCCGCCCGCTCTGGCGGATGAGTTCGTCGACCGTCACCGCGACCGGGCCGAGCAGATCGCTCACCCGTTGCCGGTCTGCGTCGCTGGCATCTTGCGGCGGCGGGGGCGTGTAGCGGCTCTCGGGCGCGCGGACCATGCGCGGGTCGATCGGGCGGATCTGCTCCAATATGTCGCCCGCCGACTGGATCAGCGTTGCGCCCTCGCGAATCAGCATGTTGCAGCCCTGCGCGCGCGGGTCCGCCGGATGACCGGGCACCGCCATGACCTCGCGGCCCGCCTCGCCCGCCAGCCGTGCGGTGATGAGCGAGCCGGAGCGCGGCGCGGCCTCGACCACCACCGTCCCTTGCGCGAGCCCGGCGATGATCCGGTTGCGCGACGGGAAGTGGCGGGCGAGCGGCTGCGTCCCCGGCGGCTGTTCGGCGATCAACAGGCCGCGCGTCGCCACCTCTTCCTGCAACCGGGCGTTTTCGGGCGGGAAGGCGATGTCGATGCCGCTGGCGATGACGCCGATCGTACCGCCGTCGAGCGCGCCGATATGCGCCGCCGTGTCGATGCCGCGCGCCAGACCCGAGGTGACGGGGATGCGGTGGCTCGCCAGATCCTGCGCCAGCCCACGCGCGAACCGGCAGGACGCGGCCGAGGCGTTGCGCGCGCCGACCAGCGCCACCCCGCCGCGCCGTGCCAGCGCCATGTAGCCGCGCACGATCAGCGCGGGCGGCGCGGTGTCCAGTTCGGCAAGCAGCGCGGGATAGTCGGCCTCGCCCAGCATCACATGCCGCGCGCCCAGCCGCGCGACCGTCTCGATCTCGCGGGCGATCAGGGCGGGGTCGGCGGCCTTGGGGGCTTCGCCGCCGCCGCGCCGGGCCAGGCCGGGCAGGGCGTCGAGCGCCGCTTCGGCCTGACCGAAGCGCGCCATCAACTGCCGCCAGGTGACGGGGCCGATGCCATGCGTCCGCAACAGCCGCAGCTGTGCGAACCGGGCGTCGCTCACGGCTTTTTGCGGCCGATGCGGGGTTCGGTGCCAGCCAGCAGCCGCTCGATATTCGCGCCGTGTTTCCAGATGACGATCAGGGCAAGCGCGATCAGCATCAGGACCAGGTCGAACCGCCCGAGCATGGCGGCGGCGAGCGGCGCGCTGAGTGCCGCGACCATCCCCGCCACCGCCGAGATACGGATGGTGGCGAGCAGCCCCAGCCAGACGACCGCATAGACCAGCCCCAGCGGCCAATAGAGCGCGACCACCACACCCATCAGCGTGGCGACGCCCTTGCCGCCCCGGAACTTCAGCCAGAGGGGATAGCAATGGCCGATAAACGCCGCTGCGGCCGCCAGCGCCTCCTCACCGGGCAGCCAGTGGCGGACGATCAGGACAGCGGCGACGCCCTTCAGCATGTCGAGCAGCAAGGTCGCGGCGGCCAACCCCTTGCGGCCGGTGCGCAGCACATTGGTCGCGCCGATATTGCCCGATCCGATGCTGCGCAGATCGCCTGCACCAGCCACGCGCGTCAGGATGATGCCGAAGGGAATCGACCCCAGCAGATAGCCGATCAGCAAGGCCCAAGTCGGCGGCCCCCAGATGATTTCGGTCGGCAATAGTCTTCCCCTGTGCTCCGGGACAGACATAGAACATGCGCCGTGCCCTGTCCAATCCGGCGGGTGCTGGTTTCGGCGGATCAAGCCGCTTATGAGGTGGCGATGACCGATCCGCGCCCCATCCTGTTCTTCGATTCCGGTGTGGGCGGACTGTCGATCGCGGGGCCTGCCCGTGCCGCCCTGCCTACCGCGCCCTTCGTCTATGTCGCGGACAGTGCGGGCTTTCCCTATGGCGAGAAGAGCGAGGCGGAGATTGCCGGGCGGGTGCCCGCCCTGCTCGGGCGGCTGGCGGAGCGCTATCGCCCGCGCCTGATCGTGATCGCGTGCAACACCGCCTCGACCATCGCTCTGCCTGCGGTACGGGCGGCGCTGGATCTGCCCGTGGTCGGCACGGTCCCCGCCATCAAGCCCGCCGCCGCGATGAGCGTGACGCGGACGATCGGCGTGCTGGGCACCCGCGCGACGGTGCGCCAGGCCTATGTCGATGATCTGGCGGCGCGATTTGCGGGCGACTGCCATGTCCTCCGCCATGGCTCGGCCGCCCTGGTTGAACTGGCCGAGGCCAGGCTGCGCGGCGAGGCGCTCTCGCCTGATGCCTTTGCGGCGGTGCTCGACGGGCTGTTCGGGCAGGCGGGGGGCGAATCGATCGATGTGATCGTCAATGCCTGCACCCATTTCCCGCTGGTCGAGGCCGAGCTGGCGGCGGCGGCACCGCATGCGGTGCGCTTCGTCGATGGCGGGCCGGGCATCGCGCGGCGCATCGCCCATCTGACCGCGGGACAGGACTGGCCCGACTCGCCCGGCGAGGGCGTGGCGGTGTTCACCCATCTGGGCGAACGCGAGGCGGCCTTGCGGCCCGGACTGGCGGCCAGAGGCTTTTCGCGGGTCGAGGCTCTATAGTGGGAAGGACGCCGTTCCAACGCGGTGAGAACCATCCGCATCAGGAACCCTTGGGGGCTTGGGACAATATGTCCACCATGATCGATCACAGTGAGCGCAGTTCCCGACTCGATTCATTCACGGCTTGCGCCTACATTCGCATCCTATGAGCATCGACGGTACGGACGCGCGCGTGGATTATTCCCGCGTCTTCACCCAGGCGATCGACCGCCTGCACGCCGAGGGACGTTACCGCGTCTTCATCGACATCCTGCGCAACAAGGGCATGTTCCCCAATGCGCGCTGTTTTGCCGGGCATAACGGACCCAAGCCGATCACGGTCTGGTGCTCCAACGACTATCTGGCGATGGGACAGCATCCGAAGGTCATCGCCGCGATGGAGGAGGCGCTCCATGACGTGGGCGCAGGCTCTGGCGGCACCCGCAATATCGGCGGCAACACGCATTATCATGTCGATCTGGAAGGCGAGCTGGCCGACCTGCACGGCAAGGAAGCGGCCCTGCTGTTCACCAGCGGCTATGTCTCGAACGAGGCAACGCTGGCGACGCTGGCGAAGATTCTGCCCGGCTGCGTGATCTTTTCCGACGAACTCAACCATGCGTCGATGATCGCAGGGATTCGCAATTCGGGGTGCGAGAAGCAGGTCTTCCGTCACAACGATCTGGCACATCTGGAGGAACTGCTCGCCGCTGCCGATCCGGCGGTGCCGAAGCTGATCGCGTTCGAAAGCGTCTATTCGATGGAGGGCGATATCGCCCCGATCGCGGCGATCTGTGATCTCGCCGACAAGTATAACGCGCTGACCTATCTGGACGAAGTGCACGCGGTCGGCATGTATGGCGCGCGCGGCGGCGGCATTTCCGAGCGCGATAACGTCGCCCATCGGCTGACCGTGATCGAGGGGACGCTGGGCAAGGCGTTCGGCGTGATGGGCGGTTATATCGCGGCCGACCGGATGATCGTCGACGTGATCCGCTCCTATGCGCCGGGGTTCATCTTCACGACCTCGCTGTCGCCGGTGCTGGTCGCGGGCGTGCTGGCGAGCGTGCGCCACCTGAAGCAAAGCTCGGTCGAGCGCGAGGGGCAGCAGGCCGCCGCCGCCAAGCTGAAGGCCATGATGCGCGAGGCGGGCCTGCCCGTCATGCTGGGCGAGACGCATATCGTGCCGGTGATGGTCGGCGACCCGGTCAAGGCCAAGAAGATCAGCGACATCCTGCTCGCCGAATATGGCGTGTACGTCCAGCCGATCAATTACCCGACCGTGCCGCGCGGCACCGAACGCCTGCGCTTCACGCCCGGCCCCGCGCATGACGAGGCGATGATGGCGGAACTGGTGTCGGCGCTGGTCGAGATTTGGGAGCGGCTGGAGCTGAAGATGGCGGCGTAAGGCCGCGCTGTCTTTATCGTGTTCGGGCGAAGCCGCGACGAAGGATGGTTCGCGCAGAGGCGCGGAGGGCGCAGAGTTTTGCCCGGCATTACGCGTATCGCTTTTCTCGCCTGCCTGTTGAAAGTGTCATGCAGGTCGCGATCAGGCGTGACACCTCTGCGTCCTCCGCGCCTCCGCGCGAATAAAAATCTTCGCGACTTCGCGACTTCGCGTGAACCCATTAATCGAGTGTGATTGCCGCCTCGCATCCCGGCAGGGCAAGGCGTTCGCCGAAACAGACGGTATGGATGTCGGTATATTCGCCATCCACCGGTTCGGCTTGAACATGGATGACGCGCCGCACGCCGTCGATCGCCCAATAGGTCGGGATGCCCGCGCGAGCGTAAAGCATCCGCTTCAACCCAAGATCGCGCGATTGCGTCGTTTGCGCGATTTCGATCACCAGCAATAGATCATCGGACGTCAGGAACCGATCTTCAATCACCACGTCCTGCAACAGTGCCGCATCACAAGAAACGACCGTAGAGTCGTCGAGCACGACGCCGGCTGTCCCCAGCACCCTGTTCGGGGAAACGGCAGAGGCCAGCTGGACGATAAGCTTTGTCTGTATCGCGGAATGGCCGCTCATCGGCAGGTCCAGCCGCTCCAGCCTGCCTGCGACCAGTTCGACGACCATGTCGGCGAAGGCACCCCTTCTAGCCATCCGCAGAAATTCGGCCGCGTTGAAGCGTGCATTGCAATAAGTCGGGGGCAGGTCCTGCAAAGTCACGTCGGCCATCCTATCCGGGTGATGTTCGCAAACCTGGCCACACCTCATTTCCGGCAATAGCCCTCGCCCGGCTTCACCGTCAGGCATTCGGTCTTGCCCGCCAGATATTTCAGGCCCGTGGCATCGCCGTTGGTCGGGCGCAGCGTTTCGCGCACGCCGCCCCGTTCAAAGACGATGGTGTCGCCGACCTGCTCACCGCGAAACTCCCCCTTATGGTCGAGGTCCCACTGCATTTCCATGCGATAGCGGCCCGGCGTCGCGGCATGTTTGATGTCGAGGAACATGCCCTCCACCCCGACCCAGCGGCCGACATAGTCCGGCGCCTTTTTCTTCGGCAGGCCGGTGAAGGTCGAGCCGTCGCCTGCCGGGCCCGCCGTGGCGGCGGGGCTGGGGCTGTTCGTCGTGGCCGCCGCGTTCTTCACGTCGTCCGGCGTTTCCCGCGAGCAGGCGGTCAGGACACAGAGGGCGGACAGGATCAGAATGCGCTTCATGGCGCGCAGAACCCTTCAATGCTGGCACACGTTCCGTGACGCGAAGGGGTAGCCATAGGCCCCGCGCGCGCGTAAAGGCGCGGGCATTCCAACCGACCCTGTCAGGAGCGCCCGTCCCATGCGCATCGCGATCGCATCCGATCATGCCGCCGTCTCGCTGAAGACCGTGCTGGCGGAATGGCTGCGCGGGGAGGGGCATGAGGTGCTCGACCTGGGCACGGACGGCACGGCCAGCGTCGACTATCCCGATTTCGGCCGCGCGATCGGCGAAGCGCTGGCCGATGGTCGCGCCGAGCGTGGTGTGGCCCTGTGCGGCTCGGGCATCGGCATCTCGATCGCGGCCAACCGCAACCCCGCCTGCCGCTGCGCGCTGGTGTCCGAGCCGCTGTCGGCCGCGCTCGCCCGCCAGCATAACGACGCCAACGCCATCGCCATGGGCGCACGCGTCATCGGTGAGGAAATGGCCAAGGCTTGCCTTACCGCCTTCCTGTCCACCCCGTTCGAGGGCGGACGTCATCAGCGCCGTGTCGACATGCTGTCCACCGCGCCCGCCCAGAATTGAACGCCCGAGGATACGCACCCCATGAGCACGCTTAACGACGTCCAGCCCGCCGGTTTCTTCACCCGCACCCTGGCCGATGCCGACCCCGCCGTCTTCGCCGGTGTCGCCCACGAGCTGGAGCGCGAGCAGACCCAGATCGAGTTGATCGCCTCCGAGAACATCGTCTCCAAGGCGGTGATGGAGGCGCAAGGCTCGGTCTTCACCAATAAGTACGCCGAGGGCTATCCGGGCAAGCGCTATTATCAGGGCTGCGCCCCGTCGGACGAGGTCGAGCAGCTGGCGATCGACCGCGCCAAGCAGATCTTCGGTTGCGACTTCGTCAACGTCCAGCCGCATTCGGGCGCGCAGGCGAACGGCGCGGTGATGCTGGCGCTGGCCAAGCCCGGCGACACGATCATGGGCCTGTCGCTCGACGCGGGTGGCCACCTGACTCACGGCGCCAAGGCGGCGCTGTCGGGCAAGTGGTTCAACGCGGTCCAGTACGGTGTCGATCCCGAGACGCACCTGATCGATTATGACGCGGTCGCCCGGATCGCGCGCGAGAGCCAGCCCAAGATCATCATCGCGGGCGGCTCGGCCTATCCGCGCGTGATCGACTTCGCCAAGTTCCGCGCCATCGCGGACGAGGTCGGCGCGTATTTCATGGTCGACATGGCGCATTTCGCGGGCATCGTCGCGGGCGGCCTGCACCCGACCCCGTTCGGCCATGCCCATGTCGTGACCACCACCACGCACAAGACGCTGCGCGGACCCCGTGGCGGCATGATCATGACGAACGACGAAGCGATCGCCAAGAAGATCAACTCGGCGGTCTTCCCCGGCCTTCAGGGTGGCCCGCTGATGCACGTCATCGCCGCCAAGGCGGTCGCGTTCGGCGAAGCGCTCCAGCCGGAGTTCAAGACCTATATCGCGGCGGTGGTCGAGAATGCCCGCGTGCTGGCGGCAACGCTGAAGGCGCGCGGCGCGAACCTGGTCGCGGGCGGCACCGACACGCATCTGGCACTGGTCGACCTGACCCCGCTGGGCATCACCGGCCGCGATGCCGATGAAGCGCTGGAGCGGGCGGGCATCACCTGCAACAAGAACGGCATCCCCAACGATCCGCTGCCCCCGATGAAGACCAGCGGCATCCGCGTCGGCTCGCCTGCGGGCACGACGCGTGGTTTCGGCGCGGCCGAGTTCGAACAGATCGGCCATATGGTTGCCGATGTGCTCGACGGTCTGAAGGCCAAGGGCGAACATGGGGACCCAGAGGTCGAGGCAAACGTTCGGACCCGTGTGCGTGAGCTTTGCGCGCGCTTTCCGATCTATCAGGGATAAGGACGTTCCGAATGGCCAAGTTCGACCAGAAGATTTCCGAGGTGCAGAACGACATCAAGTCGACCCCTGGCCTGGGCAAGAGCATGGCGAAATGGGGTGCGCTCGGCGCCGTGGTCGCGATCCCGGTGCCGTTCGTCGGCCCGATCTTCGGCGCGGCGGCGGGTGCCGGTTACGCCTATTTCAAGGCAAAGAAGAAGGCCTGAATGCGCTGCCCCTTTTGTGGCCATGAAGACAGTCAGGTAAAGGACAGCCGCCCCACCGAAGATGGGGCGGCGATCCGCCGTCGCCGCCAATGCGAAGGCTGTGGCGCGCGCTTCACCACGTTCGAGCGTATCCAGTTGCGCGAACTGACCGTGATGAAGAGCGAGGAGCGGCGCGAGCCGTTCGACCGCGAGAAACTGCTCCGGTCCATCGCCATCGCCACGCGCAAGCGCCCCATCGACCCGGTGCGGGTGGAAAAGCTCGTATCCGGCATTCAGCGCCAGCTGGAGACGAGCGGCGAGGGCGAAGTATCGTCCAAGCGGATCGGCGAGATGGTGATGGAGGGGCTGAAGGGTCTCGATTCGGTCGCCTATATCCGCTTCGCCAGCGTCTACCGCGAATTCGGCGAGGCCAAGGATTTCGAGGCCTTCGCCGGCACCGTCGAGGAAGTGGCACGCGGCGAATAAGGGGCGGTGCGCCCTGCGCTGTTCCGACGATCTGTGATCGGGCAGGGCCGCGATACGAACCCTGAAACAACCCCGTGGTGGGTCCGCCGGGACTCGAACCCGGGACCTCTCGATTAAAAGTCGCTTGCTCTACCAACTGAGCTACGGACCCGCCATCGGGGTGGAAGCGACCTAGGGGCGTGGACGCCTGCGGTCAACACCATGTCGCAAATGTCGCACATAGCGGCCGTCGCGCGGGTCGCGCCAGTCGGGGGCGATGGCGGCCAGCGGGTGCAGCACGAAGTCGCGCGCCGCATAGGCCGTGTGCGGCACGACCAGCCCGGCCGAGCGCCATCGCCCCCCCGACCACAGGATGATGTCCAGGTCGATCACCCGCGCGCCCCAGCGTTGCCCCCGTCGCCGTCCGAAAGCGCGCTCAATCGCCTTCAGCTGCGTCAGCATCTGCGGCGGGGTGAGGGGACTCTCGACCAAGGCGGCGGCATTGGCGAAGGCGCGAATCGAGGGGCCGAGCGGCGCGGTGGTGAGGATCGGCGATACGGCATAGACACCCGGCAGGGCCGCCAGCGCCGCGCGAATCTCGTCGCGCGGGGCCCCATGCCGCCCCGGGCGGTTGGAACCCAGCGCGATGGCATAGCTTGTCGTCGTCATGCCACCCGACTACCCGAGCGTGATGCCTGACGCATCCTTTCCCGTAATCCCCGCGCCCCTGGTCCCGATTCAGCCGCCGCGCGACTGCCCCCTCTGTCCCCGGCTGGTCGAGGTCCGCCACGCGGTCGCCGCCGAATATCCCGGCTGGTGGAACGCCCCCGTCTATCCGTTCGGCGACGGCGAGGCGTGGCTGGCGGTCGTCGGCCTGGCGCCGGGCAAGCATGGCGCGCATCGCACCGGCCGTCCCTTTACCGGCGATGGCGCGGGGCCGCTGCTCTATGGCACGCTCGCCAAATTCGGTCTGGCCGAGGGCGCGTTCGCGGCGAAGGTCGATGACGGGCTGACGCTGAACGGCGCGGTGATCCTGAACGCGGTCAAATGCCTGCCGCCCGAAAACAAGCCGACGCCCGATGAAGTTCGCACCTGCCGGTCGTTCCTGGAGCAGGAACTCGCCGCGCTGCCCAAGCTGCGAGTGGTCATCGCGCTGGGCCAGATCGCGCATCAGTCGGTGGTCAAGGCGCTGGGCGGCCGCCTGCCCAAAGCGCGATTCGCGCATCTGGCCGAACACCGGATGCCGGGCGGGCCGGTGGTGCTCGATAGCTATCACTGCTCACGCTACAACCAGAATACCGGACGCCTGACGCCCGAGATGTTCGAGGCCGTGTTCGCACGCGCGGTGGAGTTGCGGGGCTGAACCATCCTCCCCAAGCTCGCTTGGGGAGGGGGACCGCCGTGCAGCGGTGGTGGAGGGGCAGCCCCCTCTCGATAGCGCGACACCCCTCCGTCAGCGCTACGCGCTACCACCTCCCCTTCCAGGGGAGGAATTTGCGTCAGATATCCTGCACCAGCCGCCCGTACAGCTCCGGCCGCCGGTCGCGGAAAAAGCCGAAGGCGGCGCGGTGGCGCTTGACCCGGTCGATATCGAGCGTGGCGACGATCACCCCCTCTTCCTCACGGTCCAGCTCGGCCAGGATGTCGCCGCGCTCGTCGCAGATGAAGCTGGTGCCGTAGAAGGTCTGGCCATGCTCGCAACCGACGCGGTTGGCGGCGACGATCGGCACGACGTTGGAGACCGCATGGCCGACCATCGCACGGCGCCACAGGCGGGCGGTGTCGAGGCTGTCGTCATGCGGCTCGCTGCCGATCGCGGTCGGGTAGAACAGGATTTCGGCGCCCATCAGCATCATCGCGCGCGCCGTCTCGGGATACCATTGGTCCCAGCAGATGCCGACGCCCAGCTTGGTGGCGGGGCCGTCCCACACCTTGAACCCGGTATTGCCGGGGCGGAAATAGAATTTCTCCTCATAGCCCGGTCCGTCCGGGATATGGCTCTTGCGATAGACGCCCGCGACCTTGCCGTCCGGTCCGATCATCGCCAGCGAGTTATAATGGTGCGGGCCGTCCGCCTCGAAGAAGCTGGTCGGGATATGCACCTTCAGCTCGGCCGCGAGTTGCTGCATCGCGCGGACGGCCTGATGCTCGGCGGTCGGCTTGGCGTTGGTGAACAGCCCTTCGTCCTCGACGCGACAGAAATACTCGCCCTCGAACAATTCGGGCGGCAGGATCACCTGCGCGCCTTGGCCGGCCGCCTCACGGACGAGGCGCGAAACCTCGGCGATGTTGCGGTCGATATCGGCGGTGAAGGCCAGTTGCAGCGCGGCGACGGTGATCTGGGTCATGCCCCGCCCTTTAATGGCTCAAGCGCCGGGCGTCACCCCGCTTCCGCGCCCAACCGCGCACGCAAGGCGTCGAGAAAGGGGCCGGGCGCGTCGAGCCGCAGCGCCACCGCGCGCACCGGCTCGCGCCGCCATCGCGATCGTGGCGGCTGGGGCGTGGACAGGCGAAGCAGGATATTGGGCCAGGCGAGCAGCGCGATGTTCCAGCTATCGGGCGCGCGGACGCTATCGCCATCGGGATGCGCCTCCACTCCGGCGATCGCGGCATAGGGAATGGTGCGGTCGACCAGCAGCCCGGCGCGAAGCCGCACGCCCGTCTCGGTCAACAGGATCGGCGACAGCCGCAGCGATTTGATAAGGCCGATCAGATAGAGAAGCGACACATCGCTGAGCACGAACAGAACCAGCGCCGCCGTCCGGCTCCAATGCGCGACGAGCAGATGGGTGACGCCGATCTCGATACCGGACAGCAACAGCAGCGCGATCATCATCGGCTGGAGATGGCGGTGATAGGCAAAGCCCCGCGCCCCCGCCGGTATATCGGGTGCCGCGCCCCAGCGGAACAGCGCCAGATGGAGCAGCCGGACCTCGCCCACCGCCAGTCGCGGGAGCGGTCGCGGGAGCACTTCGCCCAGCAGGGCCAGCCAGCGCTCCGGATCGGCGCGGTTCCAGTGCCGGACCCGCGCCGCCACCCGCCACAGACCCCAGCCGCCATGCAGGCCGATCGCCATAACCGGCACCGCCACGACCCATGGCATGGCGAGCAACGCCGCCCGGACCGTTGGCGGCGACAGGCTGAACACCGCCATGCCCGCCGCCGCCATCGCGGCGATTCCCGCCTGCCAGCCGGGCCGCCGCGTCCGCGCCAACAGCCCCAGCATCATCGCGTCGGAGGCGATCCACAGGAACAGCAGGGCCGCGACGCGCGGATAAGCCGCCGCGATCGGCAGGCGTAGCAGGGCGGCGGCAACGGCAATGACCAGCGGCGGGGCGAACACGGCCATCCACGGACGATCGGCATGGCGGAGGGATCGGACGGCGGTCATGGCGACTCCCCTGATCTGAGGCAGGGCGATGCTAGACCGTAGCGCCCGTCACGTCGATCGGGGCTGAATCGCCACGGGATCGAACAGGATGTGACGCAGGACCACCGGATAAAAACTCTTCATCTTCCGATCGCACAGCGCCATCAGGCGGCGGTTGAGCTGTCGCGTCACGATGACATAGTCCTGCCATCGCTCTTCGATCATGCGTGCGGTCCACACGCCGATATGTTCGGAATAGGCCAGGCGCAGATCCCGTGTCTCGACCACGATCGCCTCGCATCCCGGAATACTTGCCATCAGCCGTCGTTCGCGTAGCGGTGTCAGCAATACGTCGTCTTCGGTTTTCAGGTGTTTTGTGATGACCTGGGCGATCCGCGTGCGCGCTGGTCCCAAGCGGGGGGCCGCCTCGACATAGCTCTTGTCGAACAGCATCAGGAGATCGTCGACCGCGCGTGCGATGTCGTCATGCTGAGCCCGGAGCAGGTCTATCGTGGCTTTCAAGGCATGACTCCCCTGCTGGAATGATAATCGGGGTTGGTACGCCGATGCAGGTTTATCGCGGGTAAAGATTTTGCCCTCCTACCGGGCATGAAAAAGCCCGCGCTTCGCCGAGGAAGCGCGGGCCCGGTCATGGTCGCGGCGTTCAGGCGGCGGCCGGAATCTGCTGCGAGATGCAGTGGAAGCTGCCGCCGCCGGTCAGGATCGCGTCGGCGCGCAGGCCGACGACCGCACGGTCGGGGAAGATCGCCTGGATGGCGGCAACACCCGCTTCGTCATTCTCGCTGCCATAGAGCGGCACGACGACCGCGGCATTGCCGATATAGAAGTTCATATAGCTGGCGGGCACGATCTCTTCGTCGCGCAGCACGCGGCCGGGGGAGGGGATGGCGACCACCTCCAGACCGGCGGCCAGCGCATCGCGCCTGGCGGCGGCATAGACCTGCCAATTGGGATCATTCTCGGCCGCTTCGGGGATGGCGATGCGGTTGGGGCCGACGAAGCGCGCCAGATTGTCGACATGGCCGTCGGTATGATCGTTGAGCAGCCCATTGCCCAGCCAGACGATCCGGGTCAGCCCCAGATCCTTGGCCAGGCGATCGGCGATCTCGCCCTCGTTCAGATCGGGATTGCGATTGGGGTTGAGCAGGCACTGGCGCGTCGTCACGACCAGCCCGGTGCCGTCCCCGTCGATCGCGCCACCCTCCAGCACCCAGTCGCAGCGTGTGGCGGCAATCCCGCGATCCTCGGCCAGCCGCGCGCCGACCGTGTCGTCGCCGGGCAGGTCGTATTTGCCACCCCAGCCGTTGAATTCGAACAGCCGGGCCGATCCGTCGCCGGTGATGATGGGGCCGGTATCGCGCAGCCAGATATCGCCAAAGGGCTGGACCACGACCTCGGCCGCATCACCCGCCATCTTGCGCGCGGCATCGGCCGCCTCGCCATCGGCGGCGACCAGGATCACCCGCTCGCCCCGGCCATCGGCATGGACGGCGCGGGCAAAGGCCAGCACTTCCTCGCGCGCGGGCTCCAGATCGTCTTCCCACAATTCCGGGTGGCTGGGAAAGCCGATCCATACGGCGTCATGCGGGGCCCATTCGGGCGCCGGGGGCATGGTCACAGCGGGCGTGGTCACGGTTGGCGTGGTCACTGGACGTTCTTCCTGCTTTGATCGCGAATGGTGCGAAATTCGGCGGTGGGATACCAGTTGGGCCACAGGCCCGGCCGGTCGGCCAGCGTCCTGCCCAATTGATAATAGACCGTCAAATCCTCGACCGCGCCCGACCAATCCCAGTTGGGATCATATTCGTCCGATGGCTTGTGATAGCGGTGCGCGACATAGTCCTCCGTCGCCGCCTTGCCCGCCGCGACGCCGCCCATCACCTTGTCCTGCCCCGACCCGCCGTCGAGCATCGGCACGCCCAGTTTGGCAAAGGAGAAATGGTCGGAGCGGTAATAGCTGCCGCGTTCCGGATTGGCCTCTTCGCCGATATAGCGGCCTTGTGCGGTGACCAGGGCCTTGGCGATGTCCTCGATCTCGGACTTGCCCTTGCCGACCAGCACGAAGTCCTTCGATCGGCCGGTGACGTTCAGCCCGTCCATGTTCACGCCCCCCACGGTGTGCGCGAGCGGAAAGACCGGATGCTGCGCATAATAGGCCGAGCCGAGCAGCCCGCTTTCCTCCGCCGTCACCGCCAGGAACGCGATCGAGCGCTTGGCCGGTCCCGCCTTGGCTTGCGCCTCGGCCAGTGCGACGAGGCCCGCGACGCCGGTCGCATTGTCGAGCGCGCCGTTGCAGATATCGTCGCCGTCCACCGCGTCGCAGCGGCCCAGATGGTCCCAATGCGCCGAATAAAGCACGTAATCGTCCGGCTCGGTGGTGCCGGGCAGCACGCCGATGACGTTCTTCGATGCCTGACGCCGGATGGTGTTGGTGAAACCGCCTGACAGGGTCAGGCCCAACGGCACCGCCTTGAACCCCTTGGTCTGCGCCGCCTTGGTCAGCGTGGCGAGGTCGCGGCCCGCCGCTTTCAGGATGCGCTCGGCGACCGGCTGTTGCAGCCAGCCGATGATCTGGCTCTGGTCCTGATGGTCGCCCGGCTCGTCCAGTTCGAGCTGCGGCCCGGTCCAGGAGGATTGCACCACTGCCCAAGGGTAGGCGGCGGGCTCGGTCTGGTGGATGATGAGCGCGGCGGCGGCGCCGTGCCTGGCGGCATTTTCGAACTTGTAGGGCCAGCGGCCATACCAGGTCATCGCCCGCCCCTCGAACGGGCCCTCGCGTCCCATGGTCTGCCAGTCGGCGTCGTTGATGAGGATGACCACCGTCTTGCCGCGCACATCGACCCCGGCATAATCGTCCCAGCCCTTTTCGGGCGCGGTGATGCCATAGCCGACAAAGACCAGTTCACTGTTCTTCACATCGATGCGCGGGGTCACGCGATAGGTGCCGACGACCATGTCGGTTCGATAGGCCAGCGGGATGGGCGCGCGCCCCGGTGCATCTGGGTCTTTGACGGTGAAGGGCTGGACGTCGGTCGCGGTGATCTCGACCATCGGCACGTCCTGGGTCCAGCGGCCCTTGTCACCGGGTTTCAGCCCCGCCTTTTGAAAGCGGTCGATGATATAGGCGACCGTCTTGTCCTCGGCCGGGGTGGTCGGCGCGCGGCCTTCATATTCGTCGGAGGACAGGACTTGCGTCACGGTCTTCAGCGTATCGACCGAGATGGCGGGCCGCTCCTGCGCCATGACGGTGCCGGACAGCAGGAGAGACAATAGGACCAGACGGCGCATGACGAACATTCCCCTTATGTTTTGGGATGTTGTGCCCGGCGAGGGCCGGCGGGGCAAGCGTGCCAGGCGGGGGGCGAGCCGTCACGTGGCGATCATGAAGCGGTCCTGCAACGCCATGCTTCTGGGCGGCGGCCGGTCAGTCGCCCAGGGAATAGACGGACTCGAATTTGCCGTCCTTCAGGCCGCCGATCACCCAGGCCGTGGATTTGCCGTTCGCATAGGTGACGGTGTATTTCTCGTACCGCTGCCCGTTCGCGTCTTGCGCCTTGTCGAACGTCATCGATTGGATCGCGCCTGCCGTTCTCAGGGCCGGACCCATTTGCGGCAATTGTTGGCGACAGGCCTTGAGCAGTTCCTCGCCCATCAGCGCCTCGGGGCAGGTGCCGCCCGCGACGGCGGTCAGCATCGTGCGAAGCTGGCCGGAATAGCGCCCCTGTTCGGCCGTCTGGGCGGTGGCGGCGGTCGTCATCGTCAGTGCCGCAACGGCGATCAAACCCAGGCGCATCGATACCCTCCCCTTTGAATGGGCGGAGTATGCGCGCGCCCCTGATATCCGGCAAGCGAGGCGCAAACAAAAAAGGCGGCCCCGAAGGACCGCCTTTTCATATTCGGTAGAACCCGAAAACTTAGCGCGAATAGAATTCGACGACCAGGTTCGGTTCCATCTTCACCGGATAGGGCACCTCGTCCAGGGTCGGGATGCGGGTCAGCGCGACCTTGGTGTTGCCGTCGGCGGTGACATAGTCGGGCACTTCACGCTCGGCGAGCTGCTGTGCTTCCATGACCAGCGCCATTTCGGTCGCCTTCGAACCCAGCGAGATTTCGTCGCCGACGAAGCAGCGACGCGACGCGATGTTGCACTTCACGCCGTTGACGCGGATGTGGCCGTGGCTGACCAGCTGGCGCGCGGCGAAGATCGTCGGCGCGAACTTGGCGCGGTACACGATCATGTCCAGGCGCTGCTCGAGCAGGCCGATCAGGTTCTGCGAGGTGTCGCCCTTCATACGGGCGGCTTCCTGGTAGCAGGCCTTGAACTGCTTCTCGGTCACGTCGCCATAATAGCCCTTCAGCTTCTGCTTGGCGCGCAGCTGCAGACCGAAGTCCGACATCTTGCCCTTGCGACGCTGACCGTGCTGGCCGGGGCCATATTCACGCTTGTTGACGGGGCTCTTGGGGCGGCCCCAGATGTTCTCGCCCATACGGCGATCGAGCTTGTACTTCGCGCTCTGACGCTTCGACATGTATAATCCTTGGCAATTACGAACGACGTTGGTCCCGGTATCGCACCATGCAAGCCTTTATGGGGACAAGCGCAGGCCCACCGCTTCACCGGGATGCGGGGGCAATTGCGAAGGGGCGCGCCTAGACGAGGGGCGGCCCCGAGTCAAGCGAAGCGGCGGTCAGCGGCCGTTGGCCGTGTTCATCCGACCCGTCGCGCTTTCCACATCGTTGCGGGCATTGGCGGCGATTTCGTCCCATTCCGCCTGGGTCTTGCAGATACGCTTGGCCGAAAGGCGCGAGCCCGTGGTTTCCTGCACGCGGCAGATCTTCTTTTCCTTCACCGGCGTCGGCGTCGGTTCGGCCTGTTGACCGGCAAGCGCCAGCAGCAACAACGGGGTCAGCATCGTCCTATCTCCCAATTGGAACGGGTACTTATGCTATTCCCGGTCGGGGGGATCGGCAAGCCGCACTGGACAGGGCGCGCCGCGCCCGGCAGAGCCGGGGCATGACCCAGATTCTCGCCGGACCCGATTGCACCACCATGGCGGAGGTCCGCGCGGGCGTGGACCAGCTCGACCGCGAGCTGGTGGCGCTGCTCGCGCGCCGCTTCGCCTATATGGACGCTGCCGCGCGGATCAAACCGACCCGCGACCGGGTGCGCGACGAGGATCGCAAGACCCAGGTCATCCAACAGGCCCGTGCCGAGGCCAAACGACTGGGCGTGCCCGAGGCGGTAGTGGCCGACATCTGGGAAACGCTGGTCGAAGGCTCGATCGCTTACGAACTGGCGGCGTTCGACCGCCGGTGACGGATAGGGCGGTTACTCGCCGTTGCCCGATACCGTATTGGCGCCCGGAATGCCGGTGCCGGCGCCGACCACGCCGCGTGCCGCGCCCTGATTGTTTTCGCTCGACCGCCGCCATTGCTGCGCCGTCAGGCAGGTCTTGTGCGTCTTAAGAAATGACCCGGTCTCCTGGATCTTCTTGCAGATGATCTTGTCCTTGGGAGGCGTGGCGGCCGGAACAGACGCCGGTGCGGCTTGAAGTGCGAGAACCATAAACAGCATCGATACCCCCTTTTTTCTTGTCCGATACTGTCAGAGTATCACGAACGATAAAGGGGGCAAGATCACCGCGCGCGTGGACGTGCCAGGGTCGACAGAACCCCACGTAGCGTCCGCACCTCCTGGCTCGACCAGCCGGGCTTGGTCAGCAGGGTGCGTAGCGTGCGCTTGCTCGCAGGCGTCCGATCGGGCGGAAAGAAGAACCCGGCACCCTCCAGCATATCCTCCAACTGGCCGATCATCCCGTCCAGCTCGCTTTGCGGCGCGACCTCGGGCAGTTCGACTTCGGGCGGCTGGGCCAGTTCGACGCCCTTCGACCATTCATAGGCGATCAGGATCACCGCCTGGGCGAGGTTCAGGCTGCCGAATTCCGGGTTGATCGGCACGGTCACGATCTTGCGCGCGATGGCGACATCATCGGTTTCCAGGCCGGAGCGTTCGGGGCCGAACAGATAGGCCGCACGGCCGACCGTATCGGCATGGATTTCCCGCGCCGCCTCTTCCGGGGTCACGACCGGCTTGGTCACGCCGCGCTTGCGGACGGTGGTCGCATAGACCTGCGAGCAATCGGCGACCGCCTCGGCGACGCTTTCATAGACTTTGGCCTGTTCCAGCACGATGTCCGCGCCCGAGGCGGCGGGCCCGGCCTGCGGATTGGGCCAGCCGTCGCGCGGGGTGACGAGGCGCATCTCGACCAGCCCGAAATTGAGCATGGCGCGTGCGGCCTTGCCGATATTCTCGCCCAGTTGCGGGCGGACCAGGACGATGACGGGGGGCTGGGACTGGGACACTTCAACTCTTCCAGGCGCCGGGTGACGAAGGGCGCGCTCGGCGCGGTATCGCGGCTTATGCCGGGCGCGTCCAGTCCGATGCGCGCGACGCGGTTTCGGGTGACGGTGCGGCCGATAGCGTCGATCGTCTGATTGGGTGCGATGTAAGGGGAGCGCGGGGGGCGGCGCTTTATCGGCGCAACTGGCCTGGGCGTCGTCGTCCCTGACCGCTTGCGGCGGATGCGACATGACGATCCCCGACCGCCTTATCGGGGGCGGGGACCGTGTGACTGGATGATCAGAACAGGTGCTGGATCAGCTTCGACGCGCCAAAGGCGACACCGCCGACCGCCAGCCAGCTCGACACCGCACCGATGGTCAGGATCATCAGGCGATCGACGGGCGAAATGGCATGTTCGTTCATGGTGGCAGTCCTCTCCCGCCAATCATTCACGTTGGCGTGCCTCATTTATGAAACAAAATCGGTTAACAGACAAACCCATTTTTCGAATAAGCATGATCGAACCGGTGGCGTGCGGGATACCTGTAGCTGGATCAAAGAGATAGCGGTCGGTGCGTGGGCCCGGATCGCGGTCCCGATCCCCGATGCGCTTGCACTTTCGGCTGCGCCCCTCCAGAGCCGTACCCATGGCGACAGCAGCATCATGACCGATCAAGCCCCTGAAATGCGTGACGGAATGCGTGATCTATCCGGCGGCGAGGACCAACCCGAATCGGGCGCGGCCACGCCGCCGCATCTTTCGACCATGCCCATCGCACTGCGGGGCGTCGCGGCGGGGGCGCTGGCGCTGGCCCTGTTGCTGTTGATCGGGCTGGCGGTGGATCACTGGCCCTTCGCCTGGGACCGGGCGATCCTGACCGGCGTGCGGACGCATGCCCGGTCGGAGGCGTTGCGCAAGGCGGCGGTCGACTTCACCGCGCTGGGCAGCGTGCCGGTCCTGATCCTGATGGTGGGCGGCGCGACGATGCTGTTGCTGGCACGGGGATGGTGGCTGACCGCCATCGCGACTGCGGCGTCCGGGATCAGCGGCGGCGCGGTGGTGACGCTGGTCAAGCATATTGTGTCGCGCGCCCGGCCCGACCTGGTGCCGCATTGGGTCGATGTCCATAATGCCAGCTTTCCCAGCGGCCATGCGGCGGGCAGCGCGATGGTCTATCTGACGCTGGCCGCGCTCGCGACCCAGGCGACGCAGCATCGGCGGTTGCGACTGGTGATCGTCCTGCTCGCGGTGCTGCTGGTCGGTGCGATCGGGGCCAGCCGTATCTATCTGGGTGTCCACTGGCCGTCCGACGTGGCGGCGGGATGGTGTTTCGGCACGCTCTGGGCGCTGGGCTGGTGGTGGGCGACGGCGGCCGCCCGCGCATCATGGCACGGCGCGCGCGCGTAACGCCAAGGCTGCCTTCAGGTGCGGCGCATCGACCATCTTGCCGTCCAGTTGCAGTGCGCCCGCGCCCGGATTCGCCTCGAACAGGTCGATGATCGCCTGGGCCCGCGCCAGGTCCGCAGCCGAGGGTGTGAAGGCCGCGTTGATGACCGGCACCTGGGCAGGGTGGATCGCCATCATGCCGGTAAAACCGTCGCGATTGCCCCGCACGGCATAGGCGGCCAGCCCCTCCAGATCGCGGAAATCGGGATAGACGGTTTCGATCGCCGCGACCCCGGCGGCATGGGCCCCGAACAGGGTCAGCGAGCGCGCCAGCTGATAGGGCGCGGTATAGCTGCCGTCCGCCTCGCGCGACGTGGTTGCCCCGATGGCCGCGGGCAGGTCTTCGGCCCCCCAGGTCAGGCCGGCCAGCTTCAGGCTGGACCCCGCATATTCGTGTAGCCGGAACAGGGCGGTCGGGGTTTCGGTCGCGATCGGCAGGATGGGGATATGGGTGACCCCGCGCGCCGCCAACGCATGCAGGCTGACCAGCCCTTCCGCCTTGGGCAGGACGATGCCGTCGGGCTGGGCGGGGACGATGGCCGCCAGATCCTCCGCCGCCAGCGGTCCGTCGATCGGGTTGATCCGCACGAACAGCCGCACGTCGCCCCTAGGCTGGGCCAGGAACTGCGCCACCGCCTCCCGCGCGCGCGGCTTGGCATCGGGGGCGACCGCATCCTCCAGGTCGAGGATCAGCGCATCCGCGCCCACCCCCATGGCCTTGGCCATCCGGTCGGGCCGGTCGCCCGGCACGAACAGGAGCGAGCGCAGCGGCATCCTCGCTTAGCGGCCCATTTCGGCCAGCTTGCGCTCCCAGGCCAGGGCGTCGCGGACGATGCCCTCCAGATTGTCGCGCTCGGGCCGCCAGGGCAGGGTGGCCAGGATCGCGCTATTGTCGGCGACCAGCTCGGCCGGGTCGCCCGCGCGGCGGCCCTCCATCCGACGCTCGATCGTCCGGTTGGTCACGCGGTCGACCGCGTCGAGCACCTCCAGCACCGAGAAGCCCCGGCCATAGCCGCAATTCAGCGTGTGGCTCTCGCCCGGCCGCTCGACCAGTAGTTCGAGCGCGGCGACATGCGCGGCGGCGAGGTCGGAGACGTGGATATAGTCGCGTACGCCGGTGCCGTCGCGGGTGGCGAAGTCGGTGCCATAGACGCCGACCGCCTCGCGCTTGCCGATCGCCGCTTCGACCGCGATCTTGATGAGATGGGTCGCACCAACCGTCGACTGGCCGGAGCGTCCCTGGGGATCGGCGCCCGCGACGTTGAAATAACGCAGCGCGCAATAGTTGATCGGATGCGCGGCGGCGACGTCCTTCAGCATGATCTCGGTCATCAGCTTGGACATGCCATAGGGGTTGATCGGGGCCTTGGGATCATTCTCGGCGACCGGGACCTTTTCCGGCGTGCCATAGGTGGCGGCGGTCGAGGAGAAAATGAAATGCGCGACGCCCTCGGCCACGGCGCTCTCGATCAGCGAGCGGCTGGCGGCGGTGTTGTTGCGATAATATTTGAGCGGATCGCTGACCGACTCGGGTACGACGACCGAACCGGCGAAATGCATGATCGCGCGGACCTTATGCTCGCGGATCGCGGCGCGCACCGCCTCGTCGTCGGCGACATTCGCCACGACCAGCGACGCGCGGGGATCGACCGCCCAGTCGAAGCCGGTGACGAGATTGTCGAGCACGACGACCTCATGGCCCGCGTCCAGCAGCGCCAGCACGGCATGGCTGCCGATATAACCGGCCCCGCCGGTCACCATCACCTTGCCGTCGATCGTCGCCATCACGTTTTGCCCTCAAGCCTTGGATTGCCGTCGCCTAGCCGCTTCCTATCTAAGCATACAAGACGACAAGGAGATTCCGAGTGACCGAATATGTAACGCTGGCCGGCGGATGTTTCTGGTGCACCGAGGCGGTGTTCAAGGACGTGATCGGCGTCGAATCGGTCGAAAGCGGCTATATCGGCGGCAATGTGCCCAACCCGACCTATAAGCAGGTGTGCGGCGGCGACACCGGCCATGCCGAGGCGATCCGCATCGGGTTCGATCCCCAGCAACTGGCGCTGGACGATCTGCTCGACATTTATTTCGCGACGCATGACCCGACGCAGCTCAACCGGCAGGGCAACGACGTCGGCACGCAGTACCGCTCGGCGATGTTCCCGGCAGACGAGACGCAGGAAGCGGCGATGAAGGCCGCGATCGAGCGCGCCCAGGCCGGGCTGGACAAGCCGGTCGTCACCACGATCGAGCCGATGGCCGAGTGGTATCCCGCCGAGGATTATCACCAGGATTATTGGGAAACGTCGGGGCGGTCGAACCCCTATTGCATGGCGGTGATCCCGCCCAAGCTCCAGAAGCTGCGCAAGAGCTTCGCCGCACGGTCGAAGGCGGTGACCGCGTAAGGCTATCGCGTCGCCGCGCGGCGGAGGCGGTCGTTGATCGCTTCGCCGATCCCCGTCCCAGCGATTGGCGCCACCGCCAGCCGTGGACAATCGCTGGCATCGGCGCGGTGAAGCGCATCGAACAGGCGCGCCGCCGCTTCCACCGGATCGCCGCTGTCCGACAGCGTGTCCTGCCCCCGAACCGCGCCGAAGCCGATCAGCCACTCGTCCGCCGCCGCGTGTCGCACGTTCAGCCGCAGGGGCTTGCGCGGCGCATAATGGCTGGCGAGCTGGCCCGGTGCGGTGACGATCGCGGGCGTGTCGGGGCCTTGCTCCACATTGCCCAGCACCTGCGCCAGCATGGCCGCCGTTACCGGGCCGGGGCGAAGGATGGTCCGGCCCGCGACGATGGTCGATTCCAGTCCCGCCTCGGTCGCACCGTCGTCGATCACCGGGACGGCGGGGCCCAGGCTGGCACGGACATGGGCGGCGCGGGTCGGGCTGATCCCGCCGCTGGCATTGGCGGACGGGGCGGCGAGCGGGCGGCCCGTCTCGACCAGCAGCGCCTGCATCGCGCGGTGACGCGGCACCCGGATCGCGACCGTGTCCAGCCCCGCCGTCACCAGCGAGGCGATGCCCGCCCCGGCCTTGAGCGGACGCACCAGCGTCAGCGGCCCCGGCCAGAAGGCATGGGCCAATGCGAGTGCGTCGTCGTCGAAATCCGCCAGCGCCCGCGCGGCCGCCAGATCGGCGACATGGACGATCAGCGGGTTGAACGAGGGCCGCCCCTTGGCGGTATAGATGCGCGCCACGCCTTTCGCATCGGTCGCGTCGGCGGCCAGGCCATAGACCGTCTCGGTCGGCACCGTGACGATGCCGCCGTCCAGGATCACGGACGCGGCGACGCGGATCGCATCGGGGCCGAAGGGCAGGGTCGGGTCTTCAGGGGGAAAGGTCATGATCGATGTCGCCTATATCCCCTCGCGCGCAGGGACAGAAGGGGGCGGGGGACGCGACCAGCCCCCTTCGACAATTCCGGTTCGGCCGCTTAAAGGACGGGCGCATGTTCGATCTCGATTCCTATCTCGCCCGTATCGCTCTGCCCTCGCGCGTGACCGTCGATGCCGAGGGGCTGGGGCGGCTGCAATGGGCGCATCGCCAGGCGATCCCGTTCGAGAATATCGATGTCCGGCTCGGCCGGCCCATCGCGATCGACAGTGCGGGCGTCTTTGCCAAGCTGGTGACGGCCAAGCGCGGCGGTTATTGCTTCGAGCAGAACCGGCTGTTCCTCGACGCGCTGGCCGCGCATGGCTTTTCCGCACGGCCGCTGCTCGCGCGGGTCTGGCTGCGCGCGACCGACGTGCCGCCGACCACCCATACGCTCAGCCTCGTCCATATCGACGGCCAGGACTGGATCGCCGATGCAGGCTTTGGGGGCAGCTATTCGCCGCCCATGCCGCTGGTCGAAGGGGCCGAGATGACCGCGCCCGACGGCGCGCGCTTCCGGCTGACCCGCGATGTCCAGCATGGCTGGATGCTGCTGCGCGACGGCCATCCGGGGCTGACCGACGGCCGCGCGACGGGCGAGGGGTGGGAGCCGCAATATAGCTTCACCACCGATCATGTGTGGGACGCCGATCTGGCAATGGGCAATCACTGGACTTCGACCGCCGAGGCCAGCCGTTTCCGTCAGGCGACGATCGTCAGCATCATCCTGCCGCGCGGGTTCGCCACGCTGACCGACCGGCATTATCGCCGCCGGGTGGGACAGGACGAAACCGCCGGGACGATCACCGACCCGCGGGTCTATCGGATGCGGTTGAGCCTGATGTTCGGCATCGACTTGAGCGTCGAGGAAGCGGGCGCCCTGTTCGCCGAATAGGTGATTCGCGGCGCGCCGCATATCCCACGATCGATGGAATTTGCAGGAGCGCGCCGGTCGAACAGGCCGTGCGTCCTGCGTGCGGGCCTGCCAAAGGGCGTGCGCGATCGGCCGTCGGCGGCCGGTGATATGTCGCAAAATGCTGACATCGAAAGACGATTTTTTGTCGCGTCACGCTCGCTGCGCGATCAGGCACCATTTTCGTCAATGGCCCTCCATATTTAAGTCCGATTTTACCATTGCCCGCTAAACCCACAAATGAACTCGGGGGCATTACAGATGACAAGGTGCAAAGGTGCACTGCCGGGGCCATGGGGCTTTGGCCAAACGCCTCCCTGTTGACCGGGAAATGGCTGCCCCGGTCGGGTTTGTTTGTCATTTCGTAAGTTTTCAATTGGGCCGCAGGGCGATCCTGCGTCTCCGGACCTTTGATA
Source organism: Sphingomonas fuzhouensis (assembly GCF_034659795.1). Taxonomy (NCBI): domain Bacteria; kingdom Pseudomonadati; phylum Pseudomonadota; class Alphaproteobacteria; order Sphingomonadales; family Sphingomonadaceae; genus Sphingomonas; species Sphingomonas fuzhouensis. The sequence continues at coordinate 158,600 of NZ_JAXSQY010000003.1, read as the reverse complement.
CGAGGGATACATCATGTCGATCACCATGGTGATGGCAAGCGAGGACGTGTGCCTGCCGACCATCGGCGTTTTGGCCGAAGATTTGAAGCGCGCGATCGTGCCCGACGCGGTCGTGCGGCTGGACCTGTCCGCCGCCGCGTCCCCCGATCTCAGCGTCATCCAGCTTGTCCAGTCGGCGCGCATCGGCGCGGCGGCGGCGGGTTGCGATTTCGCGCTGTCGGCGCCCGCCGACGCGCCGCTGCGCGCGCTGCTGAACCGTGCGGGTTTCCTGCCCGCTCCTGCCGACGACACCCAATTCTGGCTTCACGGAGAAACCGCCCAATGACCGCTTCCATTTTGACCGTCGACGATAGCGCGAGCCTGCGCATGGCGATTCGCATCGCCCTGACCGGCGCGGGCTATACGGTGACGGAGGCCGCTGACGGCGTCGAGGGGCTGGCCAAGGCGACCGCAACCCGGTTCGACCTGATCGTCACCGACCTCAACATGCCCAATATGGACGGGTTGGAGATGATCCGCGCACTGCGCCAGCAACCGGCGCAGGCGGGCGTGCCGATCATCTTCCTGACCACCGAATCGGATGACTCGATGAAGGCGCAGGCCAAGGCCGCGGGCGCGACCGGCTGGCTGGTGAAGCCCTTCCAGCCCGAACAGCTGATCCGCGTCGCCCAGAAGGTATTGGCACGATGAGCGGCGAAGATCCAACAGCCGCCTTCCGGATCGAGGCGGGCGAGCTTCTCGAACAGGTCGAACAGGGCCTGCTCGACCTGGAGCATCGGCTGGACGACCTGAATCTGGTCAATGCCGTGTTCCGTGGCCTTCACACGCTGAAGGGCTCGGGCGCGATGTTCGGCTTCGATGCGCTGGCGGGCTTTACCCATCACTGCGAAAGCGCGTTCGACCGCGTCCGCAAGGGCGATGTCCGGGCAACGCCGGAACTGGTCTCGGTCATCCTCTCGGCGGCGGACCATATGCGCGCGCTGGTCGATGGCGATGCCCCGGCGGCCCAGGGCCAGGCGATCCTGGACCGGCTGGCGGCGGCGGTCGATGCCGCGGCCGGTGGCGGTGCGCCCGTTGCGGCCCCGGCCCCGCGCAAGCAGGGTTGGGCCCTGTCCTTCCGCCTGCCGCCCGATGCGATGGCCAATGGCACCAGCCCGCTGGCGTTGCTCGACGAGCTGCGCGACCTGGGCGAGGCGACGATCACCGCGACCTTCGATGCGGTGCCTGCGCTCGACGATCTCAACCCCGGCCATTGCTTCGTCGGGTGGGACTGCACGCTGATCGGCGACATTTCGCGCGAGGCGATCGAGGACGTCTTCCTGTTCGTCATGGACGATATGGAGATCACCATCACTCCGCTGGCGGTCGACGAGGCCGACGCGGAAGGGGAGGCTGCGCCCGCTCCGGTCGCCGCGGTCGATGCGCCGGTCGCCGCCAATGACGCCGCGCCGCGTGGCCCCGCCGCCAACCGGTCGCAGGGCGAGCATGTCCGCGTGCCCGCCGAGCGGCTGGACGAGCTGATGGACCGGGTCGGCGAACTCGTCATCGCGCAGAGCCGCTTGTCGCAGCTGGCGGGCAACGGCCATGACCTCAGCCTGCGTTCGGTGTCGGAAGAGATCGAGCGTCTGGCGGGCGAAATGCGCGACACGATGATGATCCTGCGCATGGTGCCGGTGTCGACCTTGTTCGGCCGTTTCCGCCGCCTGATCCACGATCTGGCCAACGAAACCGGCAAGGCGATCGAGTTGGTCACGGAAGGCGAGACGACCGAGGTCGACAAGACCGTGATCGAGCGTCTGTTCGACCCGCTGGTCCATATCATCCGCAACTCTTGCGACCATGGCCTGGAAAAGGCCGAGGATCGTATCGCGGCGGGCAAGTCGGCCAGCGGCCTCATTCGCCTGAGCGCACATCAGGCGGGCGGCGAAGTCCTCATCACCATCACCGATGACGGGCGCGGCATCGATGTCGAGCGGGTCCGTGCCAAGGCGGAGGCCAATGGCCTGATCCAGCCCGGCCAGGTGGTCAGCGAGGACGAGCTGCTCGGTCTCATCTTCCATCCCGGCTTCTCCACGGCGGCGCAGGTCACGAACCTGTCCGGGCGCGGCGTCGGCATGGACGTGGTCAAGCGCACGATCGAAAGCCTGCGCGGCTCGATCGACGTGAAGAGCGTGTCCGGCCAGGGCTCGACCATCACGCTGCGCATCCCGCTGACGCTGGCGATCATCGAGGGGCTGCTCGTCCGGGTGGGCGAGGGCAGCTATGTCATCCCGCTCGCGGCGGTCGAGGAATGCCTGGAGCTGTCGCTGGAGGAGGATCTGCGCTCGCGCGGGCGCAGCATCATCACGCTGCGCGAACGGCTGGTGCCCTTCCTGCGGTTGCGCGACCTGTTCGAGACGGGGACCAAGCCCGACACCTATCAGAAGATTGTCGTGGTCGGCACGGGGTCGGAGCGGGTCGGTCTGGTCGTCGACCAGATCATCGGCAACCACCAGACGGTCATCAAGGCCATGTCGCCCCTGCACCGCAACGTCGCCGCCTTTGCGGGCGCGACCATCCTGGGCGACGGTTCGGTCGCCCTGATCCTCGACATCGCCCAGCTCATCGCGCTGAGCCAGCCCAGGGAGGAGCGGCGTCTGGCCGCTGGATAAGACCATGCCCTATCACAAAGTACCCAATTGGACGCCCGATAACGGCCTGGAGGTCCTGACCTTCGGCCTGGGCGGCGAAACCTTCGCCCTGGAGGCGGGCATCGTTCGAGAAATCCTGGACATGATGCCGGTGACGACGGTGCCGGGCGCGGATGCGCTCGCCGCCTCGGTCATCAACTTTCGCGGCCGCATCGTGCCGCTGGCCGATCTGCGCGGCTCGTTCGGGATGGAGGCGCATGCCAACACCGCCGACAGCCGGATCATCGTGATCGAACTCGACATGAACGGCGATCCGTTCCTGATCGGGCTGGCCGCCGACCGCGTCAACGAGGTCACGGTGCTCCGGGCGGGCGATGCCGAAGAGGCACCCGTCATCGGCATGCGCTGGCCACGCGAGAATGTCCGCTGTCTCGTCCGGCGCGAGGGCGACGTCGTCGTCCTGCCCGACCTGACCACCCTGTTTTCCCGACTGACCGCGAACGGCGGTGAGCCGGTGAGCGTCCACTGATCCAAGCCGTTCCGAGGGGGAACCATTTTATCATGCGTGCAACGATCAAAATGAAGCTGGGCGCGACTTTCGCGCTGATTGTGTGCCTTTTGCTGGCCGTCGTCGGCGTCGGGGTGATGAAGATGAGCGCGCTCAACAGCGCGATCACCGAGGTCATCGCCGGTCCGTCCAAGCGCCTTGAGATTGCCCTGAGCGTCAACGAGCGGATGAACAAGACGCTGCGCTTCGAAAAGAACATGGCGCTGACCGAAGATGAGACGCTGACCCAGAAGTTCGACGCCGAAAACCTGAAGGCGCGGAACGAGGCGCGCGACCTGATCGCCAAGGGCCTCGGCATGGCGACCGTCGAGGGCAAGCCGCTCTGGATGCAGGTCCAGTCCTTGTTCGATCAATATGTGCCGATCAACGATCAGATCCGACGCTATGCGCTGGCCAACAAAAACGCCGAAGCGGGGGCGATTTCGATCAGCAAGTCGCGTGAAGTCGCGGCCCGGATGAGCGAGCAGCTCGACCGGATCGTGTCCATGGCGCAGGACGGCATGAAGCAGGCCGACGCCGACACCAATGCGCAATATACCAATGCCCGCAATGTTCTGTTCATGACGGCGATCGTGGCATTGCTGGTCGCAGTCGCCGGTGCGCTGTGGATCTCGCGTCTCGTGTCGCAGGGGCTGAACAAGGTGTCTGTGGCGATCGACGCCGTGGCGATCGGCGACCTGTCGCAGGACGTGGCCGTCACCTCGAACGACGAAATCAAGGACCTGGTCGACACGGTCAACCGCATGACCGCCAACCTGCGCGAAAGTGCGCAGCTGGCCGACACGATCGCCAGCGGCGACCTGACCGTGAACCATGAGCCGCTGTCGGACAAAGACGTGCTGGGTCACGCACTGGTCGCAATGGTGGAGCGTCTGCGCGGCGTCGTCGGCGATGCCACCCAGGCGGCGCAGAATGTCGCGGCGGGCAGCCAGCAGCTGTCGTCTTCGTCCGAGCAGGTGAGCCAGGGCGCGACCGAACAGGCCGCCGCCGCCGAGGAAGCCTCCGCGTCGATGGAGCAGATGGCCGCCAACATCAAGCAGAACGCCGACAACGCGACCCAGACCGAGAAGATCGCCCGCCAGTCGTCGCAGGACGCCGAACAGAGCGGGGCTGCGGTGCAGAAGGCGGTCGTCGCGATGCGCACCATCGCGGAAAAGATCGGCATCGTGCAGGAAATCGCGCGCCAGACCGACCTGCTCGCCCTGAATGCGGCGGTGGAAGCGGCGCGTGCCGGTGAACATGGTCGCGGCTTCGCGGTGGTTGCCGCCGAGGTCCGCAAGCTGGCCGAGCGCAGCCAGACGGCCGCCGCCGAGATCAGCGGCATGTCGTCGGACACCGTCGGTGCCGCCACCCAGGCGGGCGAGATGCTGACCAAGCTGGTGCCCGACATCCGTCGTACCGCCGAGCTGGTCGCCGAGATCAGCGCCGCGTGCCGCGAGCAGGATATCGGTGCGGTCCAGATCAACGAAGCGATCCAGCAGCTCGACAAGGTGACGCAGCAGAACGCCTCGGCCTCCGAGCAGATCTCGTCCACCTCGGAAGAACTCGCCAGCCAGGCCGAGGAGCTTCAGGAAAGCATCGCGTACTTCCGCGTCGATGCGAGCGGCAATCGCGGCCGTGCCAAGGCGGCGGTGCGCAAGCCCGCAGCACGCCCGGCGGCCAAGCCCGGCAAGGCGGCCCCCGCGCCGCGTGCCGGTTCGGTCGCCGACCAGCAGGCTCGGGTCCGTGGCTTCGCGCTCGACCTGACCAATGGCGGTCCCGACGGCGAAGATGCCGAGTTCGGCCGCGCGGCGTAACACGCCACGATCGGGGGCGGGCGGTGTCCGCCCCCCAATAACCAAGATTTCCGCCAGCCGCTTGCCGCTCTGCGCCCCCCTGTGGGCGCAGAACGCCTGATGCGCGCGCTCAAAGCTTGAGGACAAAAAATGCTGGGTTCCTTCAATCACCTGTCGATGTCGAAAAAACTCGCCGTATCCCTGGGCGCGATCATCGCGATCATGGTGGGCGTCGACGGCGTCATCCTGTCCAACGCCGGACAGGTAAAATCGACGACCGAGGTCAACGAGCACACCTACAAGGTGATCGCGACCGCCGACAATATCGTATCCAGCATGGTCAACCAGGAAACCGGCTATCGCGGCTATCTGGTGTCAGGCAACGAGCAGTTCCTGAATCCCTATCACAAGGGCTGGGCGGATTTCTCACAAGCCTGGGGCGAGGTTCGCAGCCTGACCAGCGACAATCCGGTGCAGCAGAGCCGCCTGGACGACATCAAGCGGATGGCGGAGGCCTGGCATAACGACGTGGCCGAAAAGGCCATCCGCCTGATGGCCCAGCCGGAAACCCGCGAAGCGGCGCGCGCGCTGGAGAGCAGCGGGGCGGGCAAGCAGTCGATGGACCAGCTGCGCGACAAGGTCGGCGAACTGGTCGCGACCGAAAAGGGCCTGCTGGCCCAGCGGCAACAGGCCCAGCAACAGGCGTTTTCGACCATCACCCTCGCCATCTGGATCGGCATGGCGGCCAGCATCGTCGCCGCGATCGGCATCGGCGTGCTGATGACCCGCACGATCGCCCGTCCGATCGCCCGGCTCACCCAGGCGCTGGCGCGGCTGGCCGACCCGTTGGCGACCGACCGGCGCGACGAAATCGGCCGGATGCAGGGCAGCGTGGGCGCGGTCGAAGGGGCCTTCGACCAGATTTCCAACGTGCTGACCGCCGTGTCGAAGGGCGACACCAGCGTCGCGATGAGCCAGCGCTTCGGCGGTCTGTCGGACCAGCTGGCCGACAATCTCGACGCGCTGCGCGCCAGCTTCGAAGGCATGGCGAAGATCGCCGAGGAGATTGCGGGCGGCGATCTGACCGTCCAGCCCCAGGCCCTGTCGGACAAGGACAGGCTGGGCCATGCGCTGGTATCGATGGTCGATCGTCTGCGCGGTGTCGTCGGCGATGCCACCCAGGCGGCGCACAATGTCGCCAGCGGCAGCCAGCAGCTGTCGTCTTCGTCGGAACAGGTGAGCCAGGGCGCGACCCAGCAGGCTGCCGCCGCCGAGGAAGCCTCCGCGTCGATGGAGGAGATGGCCGCCAACATCAAACAGAATGCCGACAACGCGACCCAGACCGAGAAGATCGCTCGCCAGTCGTCGCAGGACGCCGAGCAGAGCGGGGCTGCGGTGCAGAAGGCCGTCGTCGCGATGCGCACCATCGCCGAGAAGATCGGCATCGTGCAGGAAATCGCCCGCCAGACCGACCTGCTCGCCCTGAATGCGGCGGTGGAAGCGGCACGTGCCGGTGAGCACGGCCGTGGCTTCGCGGTCGTGGCGGCGGAAGTCCGCAAGCTCGCCGAGCGCAGCCAGACGGCGGCGGCCGAGATCAGCGGCATGTCCACCGACACGGTCGATGCCGCCACCCAGGCGGGCGAGATGCTGACCAAGCTGGTGCCCGATATCCGTCGTACCGCCGAGCTGGTCGCCGAGATCAGCGCCGCGTGCCGCGAACAGGATATCGGTGCGGTCCAGATCAACGAAGCGATCCAGCAGCTCGATAAGGTCACGCAGCAGAACGCCTCGGCCTCCGAGCAGATCTCGTCCACCTCGGAAGAACTCGCCAGCCAGGCCGAAGAACTTCAGGAAAGCATCGCCTATTTCCGCATCGACGGCGTCGGGCGCAACGCGGCCCGGTCGACCGCCCGCCGACAGGCCCCGGCCAAGCCGAAACAGCCCGCGCCCCGCGCCGGGTCGGTCGCCGACCAGCAGGCCCGCGCCCATGGCTTTGCGCTCGACCTGACCAATGGCGGCCCCGACGGCGAAGACGCCGCCTTCGGACGCGCGGCATGAGCGCCGGTCGCGATATCCAGGTCGTGGTCTTCGGTCTCGGGGAGGAGGAATTCGCCCTCCCCGTCACCACGGTCCGCGAAATCCTGGACCACCGGACCGCCTATCGGGTGCCGCACGCCCCCGACTGGTTCCTGGGGCTGACCGATGTGCGCGGGGAATCGGTGCCGATGGTCGACCTGCGGGTCCGCCTGGGCCTGAGCCCGGTCGAACCGACGCTGACCACCCGTATCCTGGTGATCGACATGCCCGGCGCGGGCGGCAAGCCGCTGGCGCTGGGCCTGGTGGTCGACCGGGTGCTCGACGTCGCGACCTTCGCGGCGGACTCGGTCGAGGGCGCGCCCGAACTGGGCGGCCGCTGGCGGTCGGACCAGATCGAGGCGATCCTGCGCCGGGGCGCGGGCTTCGTCGCGCTGCTCGATCCGGTGCGGCTGTTCGGTGCCGATGGTGCCGAGGCGGCGCTGGCCGATTTCGCCCTGGCGGCCTGATCCGGCGGACCGGTCGCTCGCCGTAAATATTAACTCTTCACGGGTATTGAAAAGCAGGGCTATTTTAGGAGTAGAGTCATGCGTTTTCATGCTTCGTTGAAAGATACCTCGCATGTCGACGTCGCCACCGCTGAGATCGTTCGCCTGCAACGGGCCTTTGCCCAGGGACGGGTGAGCGATCGGGCGGACCTGTCGGGGGCCACCGGCAAGGCGCGTGACATGCTCGTCGCGGTCAACGATCTGCTCGAAACCGCCGCCGTGCCGGCCGCCGCCTTCAACCGGCGGCTGGCACATGTCGCGGCCGAACATGACCGGGGCGATATCGATGTCGTCCTGCCGGTCGACGAATTTCACGGCGATCTGGCGGTCGCCGCCAAGACGGTCAACGACCTGGTCGCCAGCCATATCGCGGTCAAGAAACTGGCCATGACCTGCATCCAGTCGCTGGCCCAGGGCGATTTCGAAGCGCCGCTGGCGACCCTGCCGGGCAAGAAGGCCTTCATCAACGACACGATCGAGCGGCTCCGCGGCAATCTGAAGGGCCTGATCGCCGAGATGAACACCATGTCGGCCGAGCACGACCGGGGCGATATCGATGTCTTCGTGCCGGTCGACAAGTTCCAGGGCGATTTCGGCGTGATGGCCCGTCGCCTGAACGAGATGGTCGCCAACCATATCGCCGCCAAGAAGATGGCGATGGCCTGTATCAAGCAGTTCGGCGAGGGCAATTTCGACGCGCCGATGCAGCAACTGCCGGGCAAGAAGGCGTTCATCAATGACACGATCGAATTGCTGCGCGCCAATTTCAAGGCGATCATCGGCGAGATTCAGCGGCTGATCGCCGCTTCGACTGCCGGACAGCTCAGCGAGCGTGGCGATGCCATGCGCTTTCCCGGCGACTTTGCCGGGCTGATCAGCGGGATCAACGGGATGCTCGATGCGATCCTGCTGCCGATCGGCGAGGGCAACCGCGTCCTCGATCTGGTCAGCACGGGCTCGCTGCTCGAACGGGTGGAGATCGACTGCGACGGCGACCATCGCCGGATGAAGGATGCGATCAACAATCTGGTCGACAATCTCACTGACTTCGCCAGCAACGTCGCGGGCGCGGCGGATCAGGTCGCCAGCGGCAGTCAGCAGCTGTCCGCCTCCTCCGGCCAGGTGTCGGAAGGCGCGACCGAACAGGCCGCCGCCGCCGAGGAAGCCTCCGCGTCGATGGAGCAGATGGCGGCCAACATCAAACAGAATGCCGACAATGCGGCGCAGACCGAGAAGATCGCGCGACAGTCGTCGCAGGATGCCGAGCAGAGCGGTCAGGCGGTGCAGAAGGCCGTCGTCGCGATGCGCACCATCGCCGAGAAGATCGGCATCGTGCAGGAAATCGCGCGCCAGACCGACCTGCTCGCCCTGAATGCGGCGGTGGAAGCGGCACGTGCCGGTGAACATGGTCGCGGCTTCGCGGTGGTTGCCGCCGAGGTCCGCAAGCTGGCCGAGCGCAGCCAGACGGCGGCGGCGGAGATCAGCGGCATGTCGTCGGACACGGTGCAGGCCGCCACGCAGGCGGGCGACATGCTGACCCGGCTGGTGCCCGACATTCGCCGTACCGCCGAACTGGTCGCCGAGATCAGCGCCGCCTGCCGCGAGCAGGATATCGGCGCTGCGCAGATCAACCAGGCGATCCAGCAGCTCGACACAGTGACGCAGCAGAATGCCTCCGCCTCCGAGCAGATTTCGAGCACCTCGATCCAACTGGCCGGGCGTGCCGAGGATCTGCAGGGCAGCATCGCCTTTTTCCGCATGGCCGACGATGCGCGGTCGGTGGCAGCCAAGCCTGCAGTCCGCAAGCCAGCGGCGCGTCCGCCGGTCGCCAAGCCCCGCAAGACGCCGTCGCGGGCCGGTTCGATCGCCGACCAGCAGGCGCGGGTGCGTGGCTTCGCGCTCGACCTGAGCGAGGGCGGCCCGGACGGAGAGGATGCCGCGTTCGGCCACGCGGCCTGACGATACGGCACAGGCGGGGCATCGGGGGGTGCTCCGCCAAGTCCAACTATAGTGACGGGATCATCACCGCCCTGAACCAATCCTTCATCTATTCCGGCTTATGATGATCCATGATTTTGGCGGTTGCTTCGATAGCATCCGAATACAGTAACTCACATTGGGGTGGGATTATGCGCGCGACAATCAAGATGAAATTGGGGGGCACGTTCGCGATAGTATTGCTGCTATTGGCAGTGGTCGTCGGGGTCGGTGTGTCGAAGATCAACGCCTTGAACCTGATGATTGCCGATATCATCGATGGGCCCGCTCAGCGGATCAAGCTGTCCCTGACCGCGGACGGGGATGTCGGACGCGCGATCCGCGCCGAAAAGAACATGATGCTGACCCAGGACCCGGCGCAAATGCGCAGCTTCGACGGCAGCTTCGCCCAATATGACGCCAAGATTCAGGAGAGCCTGACCAGCGGTCTGAAGATCGCCACCGAACAGGGGAAGCCGATCTGGACCAAGGCGCTGGAGGAATGGCGCGGCTATAAGGGGGTCAGCGACCGTGCCCGCGCGCTGGCCCTGCAGAACCACAATGCCGAGGCCAGCGTCATCTCGATGACCGAAGGACGCGCCATCGCGGCGCGCCTGAGCGACACGCTGGGCAAGCTGGCGGACATCACCCAGGGCCAGATGGATAAAGCGAAGGCCGATTCCGCCGTGCTGTACGCTTCGGCCCGGACCACGCTGATGGCCACGGCGGTCGTCGCGCTGCTGATCGCGATCGGGGGTGCCCTGTGGGTCGCGTTGCTGGTGTCGAAGGGCCTGCGCAAGATCGGCGAAGCCGTGTCCGCCGTTGCCGAGGGCGATCTGAACACCGAGGTGTCGGTTGCCAGCAATGACGAGATCAAGGACCTGGTCGACACCGTCAACCGCATGACCGTGCGTCTGCGCGAAACGATCGGCCAGACCACCCAGGCGGCGCAGAATGTCGCGGCGGGCAGCCAGCAGCTGTCGTCTTCGTCGGAACAGGTGAGCCAGGGCGCGACCGAACAGGCCGCCGCCGCCGAGGAAGCCTCCGCATCGATGGAGCAGATGGCGGCCAACATCAAGCAGAACGCCGACAACGCGACCCAGACCGAGAAGATCGCCCGCCAGTCGTCGCAGGACGCCGAGCAGAGCGGGGCTGCGGTACAGAAGGCGGTCGTCGCGATGCGCACCATCGCCGAGAAGATCGGCATCGTGCAGGAAATCGCGCGCCAGACCGACCTGCTCGCCCTGAACGCGGCGGTGGAAGCGGCGCGTGCCGGTGAACATGGCCGCGGCTTCGCGGTGGTTGCCGCCGAGGTCCGCAAGCTGGCCGAGCGCAGCCAGACGGCCGCCGCCGAGATCAGCGGCATGTCGTCGGACACCGTCGGTGCCGCTACCCAGGCGGGCGAGATGCTGACCAAGCTGGTCCCCGACATCCGTCGCACCGCCGAACTGGTCGCCGAGATCAGCGCCGCGTGCCGCGAGCAGGATATCGGTGCAGTCCAGATCAACGAAGCGATCCAGCAGCTCGACAAGGTCACGCAGCAGAACGCCTCGGCCTCCGAGCAGATCTCGTCCACTTCGGAAGAACTCGCCAGCCAGGCCGAGGAGCTTCAGGAAAGCATCGCATACTTCCGCGTCGACGGTCATGGCGGGACGGCACGGTCGGCGGTGCGTCGCCCGGCGCTGGCCAAGAGCAAGGCGAAGCCCATATCCTCGGGCGCGCGTGCCGGTTCGGTGGCCGACCAGCAGGCCCGCGTGCGCGGCTTCGCGCTCGACCTGAGCAATGGCGGCCCCGACGGCGAAGACGCCGCTTTCGGACGCGCCGCATGAGCGCGGGGCGCGACATCCAGGTCGTCGTCTTCGGCCTGGGGGAGGAGGAATTCGCCCTGCCGGTGACGACGGTCCGCGAAATCCTGGACCACCGGACCGCCTATCGGGTGCCGCACGCCCCCGCCTGGTTCCTGGGGCTGACCGATGTGCGCGGGGAATCGGTGCCGATGGTCGACCTGCGCGTCCGCCTGGGCCTGAGCCCGGTCGAACCGACGCTGACCACCCGTGTCCTGGTCGTCGACATGACGGGCGAGGGCGGCAAGCCGCTGGCGCTGGGCCTGGTGGTCGACCGGGTCCTCGACGTCGCGACCTTCGCGGCGGACTCGGTCGAGGGCGCGCCCGAACTGGGCGGCCGCTGGCGGTCGGACCAGATCGAGGCGATCCTGCGCCGGGGGGCAGGCTTTGTCGCGCTGCTCGATCCGGCACGGCTGTTCGGCGCCGATGGTGCCGAGGCGGCGCTCGCCGATTTCGGTCTGGCGGCCTGACCCATCCCCTGTTCGGCCGCCCCCGGTGGCGGCCGATCCTTTCCCTTCGCTTCCGACAGGAGCCGTCCCTTTGAGCAACCTCGCCCGCGCGGCGGCGTCCACCGATGCGCTGCAACGTCGCGATTTCGATCGCATCTCCGCCTATGTCTACAAGGAGTGCGGCATCCGCCTGCCGCCTGCCAAGATCACGATGATCGAGGGCCGGTTGCGCCGCCGGGTGCGCGCGACGGGGCTCAGCAGCCTTGCCGATTATTGCGCCTGGACCTTCCAGGAAAATCACCTGGAGAGCGAGCGCGAGCATCTGTTGAACGCGGTCACCACCAACAAGACCGACTTCTTCCGCGAGCCCAAGCATTTCGACTATCTGATGGGCACGGTGATGCCGCGCCTGCGCGACGAGGGACAGCGGCGGGTGCGGGTATGGAGCTCGGCCTGCTCGACGGGCGCGGAGCCCTATACGCTGGCCATGCTGCTCGACGCCTTCGCCGCCGACAAGGGCGGGCCCGATTTCGGCATCCTCGCGACCGATCTGGACAGCGAGGTGCTGCGCACCGCCCGCCGGGGCATCTATCCGGCCGCGATGCTCGATCCGGTGCCGTCGGTCTTGCGCAAACGCTATGTCATGAGCGCCAGCGATCCCAAGCGCGACGAGATGCGGATCGTGCCTGCGCTGCGCGCGTCGGTCGGCTTTGCCCAGATGAACCTGATGGACGAGCGCTATCCGGTCGATCCGATGGACATCATCTTCTGTCGCAACGTCCTGATCTATTTCGACAAGCCGACCCAGGAAAAGGTCGTTCGCCGTCTGGCCGAATGCCTGCGCCCCGGCGGCTGGCTGTTCCTCGGCCATTCCGAATCGATCACCGGTTTCGACCTGCCCCTGACCACGGTGTCGAACACCGTGTTCCAACGGATCTGACGGCCATGAAGAAAATCCGAGTCCTGGTCATCGATGACAGCGCCAGCGTCCGCCAGGCGATGACGGCCATCCTGTCCGCCGATCCCGAGATCGAGGTGATCGCGGCCGCCGCCGATCCCTTTGCTGCCGCCCGCCATATCCAGGATCAGGTGCCCGACGTCATCACCCTGGACGTCGAGATGCCGCGCATGGACGGCATCACCTTCCTGCGCAAGCTGATGTCGCAGCGGCCCTTGCCGGTGGTGATGTGCTCCTCGCTGGTCGAGGAAGGGTCGGAGACGCTGCTCCAGGCGCTGGAGGCTGGCGCGGTCGATGTCATCTTGAAGCCGCGCGTCGGTGTCGCCGATCACCTGAACGAAGCGCATATGATGATCCGCGAGACGGTGAAGGGCGCGGCCAAGGCGCGGCTCGGCGCGCGTCGTGGTCAGGCCAAGCTCTCGCCCGCCGAAAAGCTGACCGCCGACGCGGTCCTGCCGCCGCCCACCGGCCGCGCGATGAGCCGGACCACCGAGATGGTGGTGTGCATCGGCGCATCGACCGGCGGGACCGAGGCGCTGCGCGAGGTGTTGGAGGCGCTGCCCGCCAATTCGCCTGGCATCGTCATCGTCCAGCATATGCCCGAAAGCTTCACCCGCGCCTTCGCCAAGCGGCTGGACGGGCTGTGCGAGGTCGACGTCAAGGAAGCCGAGGACGGCGATACCGTGATGCGCGGCCGGGTGCTGATCGCGCCGGGCGGGCTTCGCCATACCATGCTGGAGCGCCAGGGCGCGCGCTATGTCGTGTCGGTGCGCGAAGGGCCGCTGGTGTCGCGCCATCGCCCCTCGGTCGATGTGCTGTTCCGTTCGGCGGCGCGCAATGCGGGCGCCAATGCGGTCGGCATCATCCTGACCGGCATGGGCGACGACGGTGCGCGTGGCCTCCTTGAAATGAAGCAGGCGGGCGCCCGCACCTTCGCGCAGGACGAGGCGACCTCGGTCGTGTTCGGCATGCCCAAGGAGGCGATCGCACGCGGCGCCCATGACAAGATCATCCCGCTGGGCAGCGTCGCGCGCGAGCTGCTCCACGCCACGGCACGCTAAGAAGGAATAACAGATGTTTGTGGCACGGATCGATACCGACAATGCCGCCCCGCTGGCAGGTGAGGCATCCTCGCTGACGGGGTCCTTCGCGGTCCTGGCGGACCAGTTGCAGGACCGGATGGGCGGCCTGGAGGATGCGTTTCGCGAAACCGGCGAGACGCTGGCCACCGCGATCGGCACGATCGACGGCATGGCACAGGGGCTGGCGACGATCCGCCAGGACCTGTCGCACGACACCGCCGGGGTCGCGGTCTCCCGCCTGCGCGACGTCGCCTATCGCCTGATCACCCTGCCGATCATCCAGAAGCGGCGCGCGATCGAGGTCGAGACGCTGACCGGGCGCACCCGCGAATTGCGCGGCCTGCTGAACGAGGTCAGCACCATCCTGAAGCTGCTGGGCATCTATGGGATGAACATCAAGATCGCCTCGTCCGGTGAGGCGGCGTTCTTCAACTTCGTCGTCGGCATGGACGAGAAGCTGACCAGCGGCCGCCAGGAACTGCGCCAGATCGAGCGGCAGCTCGACCAGTTCGGCCGGGTGGTCGGCGATGTGCAGCAGGCCGACCGCCTGCTGGCGACCGAATGCGAACGCGCCGGGGCCGCCGTGCCCGCCGAGCTGACCGCCAACGCCAATGCGTTGCAGGATCATGTCGAGGCGGTGATGCGGATGACCGACGAGGTCGGCGGCATCGTCCGCACCGTGCAGGGCGAGGTCGCCCGCATCCTGGGCGCGATCCAGATCGGCGACAGCGTGCGCCAGCGCGCCGAACATGCCATCGCCATGCTGCGCCGCATCGCGGACCCGGCGGACGCCGCCGCCATGGCCGTGCCGGAAGGGGCCAAGGCGCATATGGCCCGGCTGGTCGCCGCGCAGCTGACCGCGATGGCCGACGAGTTCGGGCGCGAGATCGCCTCGATCGTCACCTCGCTGGAACGGCTGGCGCCGCTGGCCGATCATTTGCGCGAGCTGCTGGGGGTGCAGGGCGGCGATGACGGGCAACTGCTGTTCCGGCTGGAACATGGCATCGCCACGCTGGGTAACGTCACCGATCAGCTGTGCGACGCGGACGGTCATCTGGCGGAACTGACCGGCTTTGTCAGCCGGACCCTGGCCGACCTGACCGAAGGGCTGAGCCGCATTCGCCATATCGCGGTCAACGTTCAGGACATCTCGACCAACACCCAGTTGCTGTGCCGTCGCCACGGCGCACTGGGCCGCGCGGTCGCGGTCATCGCCAAGGAGGTGGCGCCCTGTGCCAGCCGTCTGGACCAGTTGAGCCTCGCCGTCGGCAGCCTGATCGGCGTGCTGGGCGGCATCGACCTGGTCCAGGACGGCAGCCAGGGCGCGAACGGCGACACCCGCGGCGCGTTGCAGGAAGCGCTGTCGGTGGTCCGCCGGGCCTGCGAAAGCTCGACCGGGGCGATGGTCAAGGGCGGCGGGGATGCCGAGCGCATCGTCGCCTCGCTCCAGGCGAGCGCCAGCGACCTGGATCATCAGCGCGGCTTTGCCGAGACGCTGTGCACGGTGGCACAGGGGCTGGTCCTCTTTGCCGACCGGGTCGCCCCCGAAACGCCGGAAGGGGTCGACCTGACCGAGGCGGACGAGGCCGCGCTGTCCGAGCTGCTGCCCTGGTCGGCGGGCCTGTACACCATGGCGTCCGAACGGCTGATCCACGCCGCCTTCCTGCTGCCCGGCATGGAGCCGGTCGCGACGGTGGCGGCGGCGGTGTCGTTCGACGACGATGACGACGGCTTGTTCTGATCGCGGTTGCAGGTTCGTTCCGACAGCTTGCAGAAAGTTCACCTACGGGGTGCGAAGCCAATCGCACCCCACGTCGTTTCGCTTGTGCAGCATGAACGGAGGCAAAGGCCTTCGCTGACAGCAAGGGAAAGACGAGAGATGGCCGAGACGATCGCTGATCTGCTGAACCGCACGCTGGTCGAGGCGGGTGTCGAACGGATCTGGGGCGTGACGGGTGACAGCCTGAACGCCTTCAACGACAGCTTGCGCAAATCGGGTGCGATCCAGTGGATGCATGTCCGCAACGAGGAGGCGGGCGCCTTTGCGGCAGGGGCGGAAGCGGCGGCGACGGGCGCGCTGGCGGTATGTGCGGGCAGCTGCGGTCCGGGCAATCTCCACCTCATCAACGGGCTGTATGACTGCCAGCGCAATCATGTCCCGGTGCTGGCGATCGCGGCGCATATCCCGTCGAGCGAGATCGGCCTGAACTATTTCCAGGAAACCCACCCCACCGAGCTGTTCCGCGAATGCAGCCATTTCTGCGAGATGGTGCAGGACCCGCGCCAGATGCCCGAACTGCTCCACCGCGCGATCCGCACCGCGATCGGCAAGCGCGGCGTGGCGGTGCTGGTCATCCCCGGCGATATCGCGCTGAAACCCGCGCCGGAGACGCGGGATGTCGCCTTCCCGCCGCTCGCCACCCCGCGCCTCGTGCCGCAGCAGGCGGAACTGGCGAAGATCGCCGAACTGCTCAACGGGTCGAAGGCGGTGACGCTGCTGTGCGGATCGGGCACGGCGGGCGCGCATGACGAGGTGGTGGCGCTGGCCGAGGCGCTGAAGGCGCCGATCGTCCATGCCTACCGGGGCAAGGAATGGATCGAATACGACAACCCCTATGATGTCGGCATGACCGGGCTGATCGGCTTTTCGTCGGGCTATCACGCGATGATGGAGTGCGACACGCTGCTGATGCTCGGCACCGACTTCCCCTATCGCAACTTCTATCCCGACAAGGCGAAGGTCGTGCAGGTCGACCGCGATCCAAGTGCGCTGGGGCGGCGCGTGCCGCTCGACCTGGGCGTGGTCGGCGACGTGGCCGAGGTGGCGCGCGGCCTGATGCCGTTGATCGCCGGTGAGCGCGACGGCCGCTTCCTCGACAAGGCGCGCGCGCATTACCGCGATGCGCGCAAGGGACTGGACGATCTGGCTACCCCGCGTGACGGCGATAAGCCGCTGCATCCCCAATTCGTCGCGCGGACGATCGATCGGCTCGCGAGCGAAGACGCGGTCTTCACCGCCGATGTCGGTACGCCCGCCGTCTGGGCGGCGCGCTATCTGACGATGAACGGCCAGCGGCGGATCATCGGCTCGTTCAACCATGGTTCGATGGCCAATGCCTTGCCCCAGGCGCTGGGCGTGCAGGGGGCCTATCCGGCGCGGCAGGTCGTGTCGCTGTCGGGGGATGGCGGGCTGACCATGTTGATGGGCGACATGCTGACCGCCGTGCAGATGAAGCTGCCGGTCAAGATCGTCGTCTTCAACAATTCCACTTTGGGCTTCGTCGCGCTGGAGCAGAAGGCGGCGGGCTATGTCGATGACAATGTCTCGCTCCAGAACCCGGACTTCGGCGCGATCGCGCGGGAGATGGGCTATTTCGGGATACGCGTCACCCGTTCCGACGCGCTGGAAGGCGCCTTGCGCGAGGCGTTCGCGCATGATGGCCCCGCCCTGGTCGATGTCGTGACCGAAACGCAGGAACTCATCATGCCGCCCAAGATCCAGGCTGAACAGGTCAAGGGGTTCAGCCTCTATGCCGCGCGCGCGGTGCTGAGCGGGCGTGGGGACGAGGTGCTGGAACTGGCGCGGGCGAACCTGTTCCGGTGACGCCGCCCGCCCTTCGATCCTGGGTGACCGCGCTGGCCTCGCGCGAAGAGGCGGTGCGGTCGGTCGCCTTCGTCATACGTTGCACCGGCGCGGCGGTGGTGGCGCTGATCCTGGCCCAGGCGATAGGGCTGGACCATCCGGTCTGGGCCACGGTCTCGGCGCTGGTCGTGTCGCAGGACAGGCTGGGCGACACCCACCGGTCGCTGAGCTGGCGGATCGTGGGAACCCTGATCGGCGTGGCGGTCGCGCTGCTGGTCGCCTTTGTCATGCCGGGGGCGGGGCCGGTCGCGATGCTGGCGGTGGCGGTGGGCGTCACCGCCGGAATCGCGCGAATCCGCACCGAATTGCGGGTGTGCATGTGGACCGCCGTGATCGTCCTGCTGACCGTGCCGCCGGGCGGATCGGTCCTGACCTCCGCTTCGGCTCGTGCGCAGGAGGTGATGCTGGGCGTCGCGATCGGGGCGATCCTGCACTGGATCATGGAGCGGCTGCTATTCCATCGCGCCACCTAGACCTTCTGTATCCGACTGTCGGACAAATGACGGGCGGATGACACCTACCGAAACGGGATTCTCCATGCCACGTTCGAAAACGTTTGCGGATTTTGGCACCCTGTCGCAAACTGCCAGAAAATAGAAATAGTCGGAGAAGATCGGTGCCTTCATGCTGTCCCGCCCCGTCGCGGCGTCAAGTCCTTGCCACGGCCAGTATCGGTGCCCTGGCGACCGGATGGGGGGCGGTGATGCCCGCTTCCGCCTGGGCGCAGAGCGGGACCAAGCCGATGACGGCGGCACCCGGCACCATCGTCCAACCCTTCGACATGGCGGACGTCACGCTGGAGGACAGTCCCTTCCTCCATGCGCAGAAGATGACCGAGGCGTATCTGATGCGCCTGCAACCCGACCGGATGCTGGCCAATTTCCGCAAGAATGCCGGGTTGAAGCCCAAGGCACCCGTCTATGGCGGCTGGGAGTCGGAGGCCCAGTGGGACGAGATCAACTGCCACGGCCATACGCTGGGCCATTATCTGTCGGCCTGCGCACTCGCCTATCGGGCGACCAAGGACCGGAAATATCGCCAGCGCATCGACTATATCGCCAATGAACTGGCGGCGTGCCAGCAGGCGGCGGGCACGGGCCTGGTCTGCGCCTTTCCCAAGGGGCCCGCGCTGGTCGCGGCGCATCTGCGCGGGGAGCCGATCACGGGCGTCCCCTGGTACACGCTGCACAAGGTCTATGCGGGCCTGCGCGACGCGGTCCAGCTGGCGGGGAGCGAGGCGGCGCGGCCCGTGCTGATCCGGCTGGCCGACTGGGGCGTGATGGCGACCAAGCCGCTGACGGATGACCAGTTCGAAACGATGCTGCAGACCGAATATGGCGGCATGAACGAAATCTATGCCGATCTGTATTTCATGACCGGCAATGCGGATTACCGGCGCGTCGCCGAGCGCTTTTCGCAAAAGGCGGTGATGAACCCGCTGGTCAAGGGCCAGGACCATCTCGACGGGATGCACGCCAACACGCAAATCCCCAAGATCATCGGTTTCCACCGCGTGTTCGAGGCGACCGGCGACGACAAATATCAGAATGCGGCCGCCTTTTTCTGGCGGACCGTGGCGCACACCCGCGCCTTTGCGACCGGCGGCCACGGCGATGGCGAGCATTTCTTCGCCATGGCCGATTTCGACAAGCATGTGTTCTCGGCCAAGGGGTCGGAAACCTGCTGTCAGCACAATATGCTGAAGCTGACCCGCGCGCTGTTCCTGCGCGATCCGCGGGCGGAATATGCCGATTATTACGAGCGCACGCTCTATAACGGCATCCTCGCCTCGCAGGACCCGGATTCGGGCATGGCGACTTATTTCCAGGGCGCGCGGCCCGGTTACATGAAGCTGTACCACACCCCCGAGGACAGCTTCTGGTGCTGCACCGGCACGGGCATGGAAAATCATGTGAAGTATCGCGACTCGATCTACTTCCATGACGACCGCGCACTGTATGTGAACCTGTTCATCCCCTCGACCGTGACCTGGGCCGATAAGGGGGCGTCGCTGACCCAGGTGACGAACTTCCCGGAAGGAGCGAACACCCAGTTCCGCTGGAAACTACGCCAGCCGACCGAGCTGACCCTAAAGCTGCGCCATCCGAAATGGAGCCGCACCGCGACCCTGCTGGTCAACGGCGCGGAGGTGCAGCGCTCGGACAAGCCCGGCCGCTATGCCGAGCTGACCCGGACGTGGAAGACCGGCGACACGGTCGAATGGCGCCTGGTCATGGAACCCGGCGTCGAGAGCGCCCCCGCGACCCCCGAGATCGTCGCCTTCACCTATGGCCCGCTGGTGCTGGCGGGCGCGCTGGGTCGCGAGGGGCTGGCACCGGGCGCGGACATCATCGTCAGCGAGCGGAAATATGGCGAGTATAACGACACGCCGTTCCAGGCCCCGACCCTGTCGGGTGAGCCCCAGGCGCTGACGCAGCAGATCAAGGCGTCCGGCAAGCCGCTGGAGTTCACCATCCCGGCGGCGGATGGCCAGCCGGTGCGGCTGGTTCCCTATCACCGCATCGCGCACGAGCGTTACGCGACCTACTGGAAGCTGGCGTAAACCAAATTCCTCCCCTGCAAGGGGAGGTGGCAGGGCGAAGCCCTGACGGAGGGGTGTCGCCCTATCGAAAGCGGGACACCCCTCCCCCATGCTGCGCATGGTCCCCCTCCCCTTACAGGGGAGGAAGAGGAATGACGCCCCGATGCGGGGAATTGTCCTCCGATAAACGAATCCAGTGAACTACCCAAACCGCTCGGGAAATCAGCCGATTTCGTCAGAAAATGTGGGATTCCGGTGGTGGGCGATGACGGGCTCGAACCGCCGACATTCTCGGTGTAAACGAGACGCTCTACCAACTGAGCTAATCGCCCCCTCTCGGGAAGCCCCGCCTAATGCCGATGCGCTTCGCGTCTGGCAAGCCGCTTTTATGCCTCGAACCCATCTGGTTCGTTTGTTGGATACAAACCCCATCAGGATCGGTACATAACAGGAACATCGAGAGCGGACACGACCGGGGGAGCGGTCGGGTCGGTCCTCGATGCTTCGGGGGGAGCGGGGATGGCCGGAACGGGGGAAGGCGCGCGGTGGACGTTGGCGCGGCGACGGCGGTTCCTGGACGCGCTGGCGGTCAGCGCCGATGCGGAGGTGGCGGCACGGGCGGTGGGAGAGACGCTCGGCGCGGTCCGGGGATTGCGGCAACGCGATCCCGCCTTCGCGGAGGGCTGGGCCGAGGCGATCGGTGCGGCGCACGCGCTGGTCGAGGAAGGGCTGCTGCGCCGGATGCTGACCCTGTTGGCCAAGGGCGGGGAGGAGGGCAGAGAGGCCGGTGCGGGGACCACCGGCCTCTCCATCACCCCGCCGCTGCAACCGACCGAGGTGCAATTTTATCTGAAGCTGCTCGCCCGTCGCGATGCGCTGGCCAAGGCCGGTGACGGCGTGAGCGAAGCGGCGCGGGCCGATGCGGCCGAGACCGATGCGGCGCTGGAACGCGCGCTCGATGGGCTGGCGCGACGGCGGTTGAAGGGGATGGCGTGATGGCGGGACAGGATGCGGCAACGCGGCTCGCCACGCTGGCGATGCTGGAACCGGGCGCGCGCGAACAGGCACTGGCCGCGCTGACGGCGGCGCAGAAGCGCGAATTGGTCGAGCGTTGGGAATTATGGGCGCATGACGGACAGGTGGCGCCGCCGGGCGACTGGCGGGTCTGGCTGATCCGCGCCGGACGCGGCTTCGGCAAGACGCGGGCGGGGGCGGAGTGGGTGAGTGCGCTTGCCCGCGAGCAACCGGGGGCGCGAATCGCGCTGATGGGGGCGACCTTGCGCGATGTCGAGCGGGTGATGGTGCGCGGCGAAAGCGGGCTGCTGGCGGTGGCACGCAAAGGCGAGACGCCGAAGTGGATCGGCAGTCTGGGACAGGTGCATTTCGCATCCGGCGCGATCGGCTTTGCCTATTCGGCGGCGGCACCCGAGGCTTTGCGCGGGCCGCAGCATCATGCCGCCTGGTGCGACGAACTGGGCAAATGGAAGGGGGAGGCCGGATGGGACAATCTGATGATGACGCTCCGGCTGGGCGAGCATCCCCGCGTGCTGGTCACGACCACGCCGCGTGCGACGCCCCTGATGCGCAAGGTCATGGCGCTGCCCGATTGCGTGGAGACGATCGGGCGGACCAGCGACAATGCGCATCTGCCCGACAGTTTTCAGGACGCGATGCTGGCGCAATATGGCGACACGCGGCTGGGGCGGCAGGAGCTGGACGGCGAGATGGTCGACGACCGCGAAGGGGCCTTGTGGACCCGCGCGCTGCTCGACCGGCAACGGGCCAAGACGGTGCCCGCGCTCGACCGGGTGGTGGTCGGCGTCGATCCGCCCGCGACGAGCAGCGGCGATGCCTGCGGGATCGTCGCGGTCGGGCTGGGGCGCGACGGCCATGGCTATGTGCTGGAGGATGCCAGCGAGGCGGGGCTCTCGCCCGAGGGCTGGGCGGCGCGGGTGGCGGGCTGTGCCCGGCGCAACCGCGCCGACCGGGTGGTGGCCGAGCGCAACCAGGGCGGCGATATGGTGGAAAGCGTGCTGCGGCTCGCCGATCCGACCCTGCCGGTGCATCTGGTCTATGCCTCGATCGGGAAAGCCGCACGGGCGGAGCCGGTGTCGTTCCTCTATGCGCAAGGACGCGTGTGGCATTCGCGCGGCTTCCCGGCGCTGGAGGACGAACTGTGCGGGCTGGGGGTAGCGGGGGCCTATGACGGGCCCGGCCGCTCACCGGATCGCGCCGATGCGCTGGTCTGGGCGCTGACCGAACTGATGCTGTCGGGGCGGGGGCCGCCGGGGATACGGAATTTGTGAGGACATTCTTTCCTCCCCTGCAAGGGGAGGTGGCAGGCCATAGGCCTGACGGAGGGGTGTCCCGGTCAGAGAGGTAGGGCTGTCTTCTCAGGCGGTGACACCCCTCCACCAGCTTCGTGTTCGAGCGAGATTGTGCCCCCGGCACAATCTTGGTCTGCCAGGGGGCAGACCAAAGCTCGAACACCCCCTCCCCTTGCAGGGGAGGAATGTTTTTCGAGGAGCAAAGCAATGAGGATGTTCGGTCGCAAGACCGGGCGGGGGGCCGCGCGTCCTTTGCTCGGGCTGGGGTTGGCGCGGTCCGGCGTGCCTTTGACGGGGGCGGCGCCCTCTTATGAAAGCCAGGTGCGCGATGGCTATCTGCGCAATCCGG
The DNA here is from genome assembly GCF_034659795.1 of Sphingomonas fuzhouensis. NCBI lineage: Bacteria > Pseudomonadati > Pseudomonadota > Alphaproteobacteria > Sphingomonadales > Sphingomonadaceae > Sphingomonas > Sphingomonas fuzhouensis. The sequence goes on along the minus strand of NZ_JAXSQY010000003.1, from coordinate 135,874 downwards.
TGGCGCAGCGTGCGGTGCGGATGGTCGCGGGCGGGTTGGCGGATGCGCCGCTGGCCGCCTCGCATCCCGAACTGGTCGCGCTGGTCGCGGCGCGCAGCGAGGGGCAGGCGCTGCTGGAGACGGTGGCGACGCATATGCTGCTGCACGGCAATGCCTATGTGCAGATATTGCGCGATGCCGATGGCGCGGTGGCCGAGCTGTTCGCATTGCGCCCCGAACGCGTGACGATGGAGCTGGACGCGAGCGGCTGGCCCGCTGCCTATCTCTATCGTGCGGGCGGTCGCGTGACGACGCTGCCGGTCGATCCGGTGCGCGCGTCCGTGGTGCATCTGAAAAGCTGCCACCCGCTCGACGATCATTATGGGCTGGGCTGTCTGGGCGCGGCGGCGGGGGCGATCGCGATTCACAATGCGGCGGCCGCCTGGAACCGGGCGCTGCTCGACAATGCGGCGCGGCCATCGGGCGCATTGGTCTACGATCCGGGTGACGGCTCGACCCTGACGCCCGACCAGTTCGAGCGGCTGCGCGCCGAGATGGAGGGCTTTGCCGGGAGCGGCAATGCGGGGCGGCCGCTGCTGCTGGAGGGCGGACTGAAGTGGCAGGCGATGAGCCTGACCCCGGCGGAACTGGATTTCATCGCGGCGAAATCCTCGGCGGCGCGCGAGATCGCGCTGGCCTTTGGGGTGCCGCCGATGCTGCTCGGCCTGCCCGGCGACAATACCTATGCCAATTACCGCGAGGCGAACCGCGCGCTGTGGCGCCAGGCGATCCTGCCGCTGGCGGGCGGAATCCTGAGCGGCCTGGCGCAGGGACTGGCGGGCTGGTTCGAGGGCGCGAGCCTGTCGGTCGATGTGAACCGCGTCACCGCCTTGGCGGAGGAACGCCAGATGCTGTGGCAGATGGCCGCGTCGGCGGACTTCCTCGATCCGGCGGAAAAGCGCCAGATGGTCGGCCTGTCATGAGCGGGGACGTTCTGGCGCGCCTGCTGGCGCAGGCGGCGGATAGCGGTGCGGACCTCGTCACCTTGCGCGCGGTCGCCGAGGAAGCGGGCGAACTGGGCGCGACCCGCGCGCTGACCCGGCTGGGCCTCGCCGATGCCGACGCCGCAGGCGATGTCGCCGAACTGCGTGAACTGCTGTCGGCATGGCGAGAGGCCAAGTCGTCGGTGTGGAAAAGCGCGGTTGGCTGGCTGACGCGGTTGCTCGGCGCGCTGCTGCTCGCGGGAATCGCGATGCGGCTGGGGATGGAGGACTGGCTGAAATGAGCCTGACCTTCACCGGCTATGCCGCGATCTGGGACCGGATGGACCGGGCGGGCGACGTCATGCGACGCGGTGCCTTTGCGGGCGCGGGCGCCGTGCCTTTGCTCTGGCAGCATCGTGGCGCGGCGATGGGCCGCATCACGGCGCTGGCCGAGGACGATACCGGCCTGGCGGTCGAGGGCGTGGTCGACGACCCGGCGCTCGTTGCGCTGGTCCGCTCGTGCGCGGTGGCGGGGCTGTCGGTCGGATACCGGCCGCGCGTCGTCCATCAGGGAGCGGCCCGCGCGATCCTGTCGGCCGAGCTTCTCGAGATCAGTCTGGTGACGGTGCCGATGCAGCCGCTCGCCCGCGTGACTCACATTTTGACCAAGGGGGAATGATATGGACGTGATCGAACGACCCGTGCTGGACGGTGCGCGCAAGGCCAGCGGCGCTTTCGACGGCTATGTGCGCAGCGGCACCACCGTCGAGCTCAAGGCCTTTACCGGCACCACCGGCGACAGCGGCGGTTTTGCCGTGCCGCGTGAGATCGACGCGGCGATCGGATCGGTGCTGAAGAGCGTCTCGCCGATTCGCGGCATCGCCAATGTCGTGACGGTGGGCTCGGCGGGCTATCGCAAGCTGGTGACGACCGGGGGCACCCCCTCGGGCTGGGCGAGCGAGACGGCGGCGCGGCCCGAAACGGCGACGCCCAGCTTCGTCGAACTCGCGCCGCCGATGGGCGAGCTGTACGCCAATCCGTCGGCGAGCCAGGCGATGCTCGACGATGCGGCGTTCGACGTGGAGGGCTGGCTGGCCAGCGAAATCGCGACCGAATTCGGCCGGGCGGAGGGCCAGGCCTTCGTCAACGGAACGGGTCTCAACCGGCCCAAGGGTTTCCTCACCAACCCCATCTCGACCGCCAAGGACGGCGTGCGTCCCTTTGGCACGCTGCAATATATTCCGAGCGGCGCGGCGGGCGCGTTCCTGAACGGCGGGGAGGACCGGCTGATCGAGCTGGTACAGTTGCTGCGTGCGCCGTACCGCCAGGGGGCGTGCTTCGTGATGAACGCGGCCACCGCAGCCCGTATCCGCAAGCTGAAGACGTCGGACGGCCAGTTCCTCTGGGCGCCGGGACTTGCGGCGGGGCAGCCCGCGACGCTGCTCGGCTATCCGGTGGTCGAGGCGGAGGACATGCCCGATGTCGCGGAGAATAATTGCGCCATCGCCTTCGGCAATTTCCAGGCGGGCTATCTCATCACCGAACGCGCTGAGACCGCGATCCTGCGCGATCCGTACAGCAACAAGCCGTTCGTGACCTTCTACGCCACCCGCCGGGTCGGCGGCTGCGTCAGCGACTCGGAGGCGATCAAGCTGATGAAGTTCGCGACCAGCTAAGGGGCGGAAAAGTCGGGGCAGCCGACTGGGGCTGCCCCGTAGTTCAGGGAGGATGCCGGACCCGGCCGGGGGGCGCTAGGTCGGCATGGCCGGTGCCCAAGGGGGAGGCGGGCAGCGGCTGCCCCAGTCTCTGCTCCCAAAGTGTGACGCCCATGTGTCGGACGTGTCGCAACTTGTATCGGTGAAGGAGAATTCATGATGAGCGGGACGATGGAGCCCATGCCCGCCGCGTCCGTGATGGCGGCGGCGGGCGCGGTGCGCGCGCTGCTGCGGCTGGACGAGGGGAATGAAGCCGCGCTGGTCGTGCGAGTCGCGGGCGTCGCGCTGGGGCTGGCCGAGTCCTTTTGCGGACAGGTGCTGATCCAGCGGATCGGCGAGGAGCGGTTGGCGGGGGCGGCCGCGTGGCAGGCGCTGTCGGTGACGCCGGTCCGCGCGATCCTGTCCGGTGGTCAGGGGGAGATCGACCGCGACGGGCACGGTTGGGTTCGGACGAGCGATGTGGTGACGGTGCGATACCGTGCCGGACTCGTCGAGGACTGGGCGGGCCTGCCGCCCGAGATCGCGCATGGCGTGGCGATCATGGGTGCGCATCTGTTCGACAATCGCGATGCGGCCGCCGTGCCGCCCGCTGCGGTGGCGGCGTTGTGGCGACCCTGGCGGCGGATGCGGCTGGATAGGCCGCGGCGGGCGGCATGACCGCGCGGGAGGCTTTGCGCGCGGCGCTGCTGACCGGATTGCGCACGGCGTTGCAGCCCATGGCGGTGACGGTGTTCGACGCCCCGCCGGTCCGGGGAAGCGTGCCGCAGGCGGTGCTGGGCGAACCCGGCGACAGCGATTGGGGCGCGGCGGGGATCGAGGGGCGCGAACTGCGCGTGACCGTCACCCTGACCGATGAGGGCGAACAGCCGACACGGCTGCGCGCGGCGGTCGAGGTGGTCGAGGGCATCGCGCTGGCGGAGATGCTGGCGGATGGCTGGCGAATGGCGGGGCTGGTCGTGACGGCGCGCACATTCACCAAGGGGGCCGCGCGCTGGACGGCCAGTGTCGCGTGGCGTGCCCGATTGTGGCGGGACGGACAATAAGGGGGATATCATGGCAATCGAAAAGGGAAGCGCCTTTCTGCTCAAGATCGGCGACGGGGCCGAGCCGCCCGCCTTCGCGACGATGGCGGGGCTGCGCACCACGCAATTGTCGATCAATGGCGAGACGGTGGTGGTGACCAACAAGGATTCGGGCGGCTGGCGCGAACTCCTGTCGGGTGCCGGCGTGCGCCATGTCAGTGTGGCGGGCGCGGGCGTTTTCACGGGATCGGCGGCGGAAGCGCGGATGCGCGGCCATGCGCTGGCAGGCACGATCGAGACCTATCGGCTGAGCTTCGAGAGCGGCGGGTCGATGACCGGGCGGTTCCTGGTCACGCGCCTCGATTACAGCGGCGATTTCGGCGGCGAGCGTACCTATACGCTCGCGCTGGAAAGCTCGGGCGCGGTGGTGGCGGCATGAGCGTCGCGGCAAACCCCATGCGGGGCGAGGCGAGCGTCCGCGTCGGCGGCAGCGAAATGGTCGTGCGGCCGAGCTTCCAGGCGCTGGTCGCGGCGGAAGGCGAGTTGGGCCCGCTGTTCGAACTGGTCGAGCGGGCGGCCGAGGGCAAACTCTCGCTCGGTGAGGCGGCGGCACTGATCTGGCACTGTCTGCGCGACGTGCCCGAGGGGCTGAATCGTGAGCGGCTGGGCGAGGCGCTGGTCGAACTGGGGCTGGCCGCGCTTGCGCCCGTGCTGCGGCAATTGCTGCGCCAGATTCTCGGCGGTCAGGCCCTGGACCGAACGTGACCTTCGCCGAGGAAGCGGGGCGGCTGGCGGGGATGGCGGGCGCGGTGCTGGGCTGGTCGCCCGACCGCTTCTGGCGCGCCACGCCCGCCGAGCTTCAGGGTGTCGTGACGGCGATGACGGGGACGGGGACGGGGCGAAGCGCGGGCGATCCCCCGTCACCCGCCACGCTCGCCCGATTGCGGGAGATGTTTCCGGATGGATGAGCAGGATGTCGCACCGCGCATCGATATGCGCGGTTTCACCGCCGACATGGCCGCGATGCGCGTCGAACTGTCGCGCGGGCTGGGCGATGCCGCCGAACTGGGCGCGCGGTCGGTCGAAGGGGCGCTGCTCCGTGCGGCCCGGACGGGCAAGTTCGGGTTCGAGGAGCTGAAGGCGACTGCGCTGTCGGTCCTCGACCAGGTCGCACGCGCGGCATTGCGCCAGGGTGTCGCGTCGATGGGCAGCGGAACGGGGCTGCTGGGGCTGCTCGGCGGGCTGGTATCGGGCCTGCCCGGTCGTGCCACCGGCGGCCCGGTGTCACCCGACCGGCCCTATCTGGTCGGTGAGCGGGGGCCGGAGGTCTTCGTGCCGACCAGTAGCGGGCGGGTCGAGACGATGCGCGCCGATGGAGCGCCACGCGACGTACGGGTCGCGATCACGATCCATGCCGGGGCGGGGGAGGCAGGCGGCGTGCTGCACCGCTCCACGGGCGCCCCCGCCCCCGCCGCCCGGGGGCACGGGGGGTGGGGGGGGCGGGGGCCGAAGACTGAAACCCCATTCCTCCCCTGCAAGGGGAGGGGGCAGGCCGACGGCCTGACGGAGGGGTGTCCCCGTTCGCGGCCATGCCCCTCCACCACCGCTTCGCGGCGGTCCCCCTCCCCAAGCGTGCTTGGGGAGGATTTGAGGAGATCATTTTATGCCATGGTGCCTGCACGGCGAACGCCGGGACCAGCGGAGCGACACGCTCTCGCGCTTCGACCCGCGGTACTGGACGGTCGATTTCCCACGCCCGATGATGGCGGCGGTAGTCGCGAGCGCCCCCGATGCGCTTCGCGTCGACACGGTCTTCTACCGTGCGGACGATCTGGCGGGGCTGATCTGGGAGTCGGCGGATCGGCACGATCATCCGCTGCTGCGCTATGACACGGTGCGCGATTATCGCGACTGCCGGTTGCGGTTTCGCTGGCGGTCGGGCGGGATCAAGCCGCTCGACGCGCGGCATGGCCCCACGCTGACCATCGAGGGGCGCGACGAGACCGGCCGGATGCGTGCCTGGTATGTCCGGCTGTGGAATTACGCGACCGGCACAGCCGAAGATGCCGAGGTCGTGATCGACTTTTCGCAACTGGCGGGCGGGTATAAATTTCCTGAGGAGCGCGATCCCGTCTGGGCAGGCGATGTCGACCGGATGTTCGTCTCGCTGGTCGCGCCGGATTACGACGCGGGGGCGACCCTCCTGGCGCAGCCGCAACAGGGCTGGGTCGAATTGACCGGCATCGTCTGTGACGGGCCGGGATCGGTAATCGGCGTCGGCGCGGCGGTCCTGCCCGAACAGGGCTTCCGGATCGCCAGCGGCTATGACGACAGCTATCATCTGACGCCGCAGCGTTTGCTGCGCAACATGCTGCACCTCGGCTATCGCGGCGGCATCGTCCATTATGTCGGGATGAGCCATTATTTCCGGCTCGAACGCAATGGCGCCGGGCTGTACGCCAGCCTGGCGGGCGGGGCGCTGAACATAGCGTGCGCGGCGTGGCATCGTGGCTTTGCGCAAGAGGCCAGGGCGCTGGGGTACGACCTGATCTGGTCGCTGTCCTATGAGCTGTTCGACGCGCATTGCTGGGGCGACTGGAAACAGCGCGCCGCCGATGGCGCGCCTGCGCTGACCGGCTGGGAACCGCCTTCGACGCTGCTGAGCCCGGCGCATGCGGGCGCGATGGCGTATCTGCAAGCGGTGGCCCAGGCCTTTCTGGCGATCGGGCAGGCGGCGGGGCTCGCCCCCAAATTCCAGGTCGGCGAGCCTTGGTGGTGGGTGCGCCCATCGGACGGCGCACCGTGTCTTTACGACGCGGCGGCGGTGGCGGCGTTCGCGCCGGTTGCGATGGCGAGCACGGCGGGGACGAAGAGCCAGGCGCAGCGCGACACGCTCGACCGGGCGGGAGCGTGTCTGGCGGCGTCCACGGCGGCCTTGTGCGCGGCGGCCAGGGCGGCGGCGCCCGGCTGCGTCACCCATCTGCTGACCTATCTGCCGACCGTGCTCGATCCCCAAGCGCCGGAGGCCAAGCGCGCCAACATGCCGATCGGCTGGGCAAGCCCGGCCTTCGATGTGCTGCAACTGGAGGATTATGACTGGGTGACGGCGGGCGACACCGCCTCGACCCGGAAGGGCGTCGCGCTGGCCGAGGCGCGGCTGGGCTATCCGCCGGAGCGGCAGCATTATCTTTCGGGCTTCGTGCTGCGCGCCGATCAGCGGGGGCAATGGGGCTGGATCGCGGCGGCGGCGCGGACGGCGCAGGGTCGGGGCGTCGCGGCGACCTTTTTGTGGGCGATGCCGCAGGTGATGCGTGACGGGTTCGTCTGTTGGGACGGGGGCGAGGACGAGATGCAGGCTTTCGACGATGTGCTGTTCCCGCTGGCGCTGGGGCGCGAGGCGGAGGTGACGCCGGGTTTTTCCACCGCGATCCTGACCAGTGCGGGCGGACGTGAGGCGCGCAATGCCGCCTGGGCGGAGGCACGGACGACCTATGATGTCGGCCCCGGCATCCGCTCGGCCGAGGATATCGCCAAGCTGCTTGCTTTCTTCCGCGCCCGGATGGGCCCGGCGCGCGGGTTCCGCCTGCGCGATCCGTTCGACAGCATCGGCACGGAGGAAGCGATCGGGACGGGCGACGGCACCAGCCGCCGCTTCGCACTGGTCCGCCATTATGGCGACCAGGCGCGCCGGATCACGCGGCCGGTCGCGGGCAGCGTCTCGGTGACGGTGGCGGGCAAGGGTGTGACCGGCTTCGTCGTCGAAACCGGCGGCTGGCTGGTGTTCGACACGGCGCCTGCGACGGGGGCGGCGATCACCGCCAGCTTCACCTTCGACGTGCCCGTCCGCTTCGCCGAGGATCGGTTGAGCGCGACGCTGGCGGGGTTTCGGGCGGGCGCGGCCCCCTCGGTCCCGTTGGTCGAGGTGCGCGAGGCATGAGCGCCGATACGCTGACCACTTGGGTCCTGTGCTGGCGGATCGATCGGCGCGACGGGGTGACGATCGGGTTGACCGGCCATGATCATGACCTGTGGGTCGACGGCTTGCTGTACCGTGCGTCGCCCGGCCTGACGCCGAGCGCGATCGTGCGCGGCGATGGCCTCGACCCCGATCTGATGGAGGCATCGGGCGCGCTAACCAGCGCGGCGATCGGCGAGGGGGACCTGCTGGCGGGCCGCTGGGACGGCGCGCGCGTGGCGGCGTTCGCGGTCGACTGGACGGGCGGGGACGCGCCCGTGCCGCTGGGGCAGGGCGCGATCGGCGCGGTGCAGCTGGGCGAGGGCGGCTTTACCGCCGAGTTGCACGGCGTGGGCTCACTGCTCGATGGGCCGGTGGCGGAGGAAACCTCACCCGATTGCCGCGCGATGCTGGGCGACCGGCGATGCCGTGCGCCGATGGCCGGGCGGCGGCGCTTTGCGCGGGTCACGGCTTGGGACGGCGAGGGGGTACTGACGATCGATACCGCCGAGCCGTCGACCAATGCCTATGGTCAGGGACGGCTGGTCTGGTTCGGCGGGGCCAATGCCGGATTGGCGGCGGTGATCGCCCGGTCGGAGGGGAACCGGCTCTGGCTCGCCGCCGCACCCGCCTTCGCGGTCGAGGGGATGCCGCTGATCGAACTGGTCGAGGGGTGCGACAAGCGCCTGGAGACCTGCCTGTCGCGCTTCGGCAATGTCGTGAACTTCCGGGGGGAGCCGTTCCTGCCGGGCATCGACCTCCTGACCCGTTATCCCGGCGCATGAGCGGCGTGGCGGCGGCAGCGCGGGCGCTGGTCGGCACGCGGTTCCGGCTGCATGGGCGCGACCCTGTCCACGGGCTCGATTGCGTGGGGCTGGTCGCGGCGGCGACGGGGCGGGAGGCGCCCACCGGCTATGGCTGGCGGAGCGGGGACGCGGTGCGGGTGGCGGCGCTGCTCGATGCGCAATTCGCGCGGGGGGCGGACGTGCCGGGTGCGGTGATGCTGCTGCGCGCCGGGCCGGGGCAGCTGCATCTGGCGATCCGGGTCGGCGACGGGATCGTCCATGCCGATGCGGGGCTTCGTCGTGTCGCGTGGCGACCGGGCGTGCCGCCCTGGCCGGTGCTGGGATATTGGAAGGGGGAGGGATAATGGCGACCTTGGTCTTGGGCACGGTGGGGCGTGCGCTGCTGGGGCCGGTGGGCGGCGCGATCGGCGCGCTGATCGGCAACCGGGTCGATCATGCCGTACTGGGGGCACCCCGACGGCAGGGGCCGCGCCTGGCCGAATTGGCGGTGCAGACATCGACCTATGGTACGCAGATGCCAGCGATCTTCGGCACGATGCGCGTCGCCGGGCCGGTTATCTGGGCGACCGACCTGATCGAAAGCCGGGGCGTCAGCGGCGGGGGCAAGGGGCGGCCCGGCATCGAAAGCTATAGCTATACCGCCAATTTCGCGGTCGCGCTGTCGGGGCGGGCCATCCGGCGGGTGGGGCGCATCTGGGCCGATGGCCGGTTGCTGCGCGGCGAAGGCGGCGACTTCAAGGTCGCGACCGGTTTTCGCCTCTATTTGGGGGCCGAGGATCAGGCGGTCGACCCGCTGATCGCCTCGATCGAGGGCGCGCGCGCCTCGGCCTTTCGGGGCATCGCCTATGCCGTATTCGAGGGGCTGGCGCTCACCGAGTTCGGCAACCGCATTCCGCAACTGACCTTCGAGGTGGAGGCCGATGACGCGCCCGTTTCGTGCGGTGCGATCGCGCGCGGCCTGTCGCGCCATGTCCTGGCGGGCGATGCGGGGATCGCGGTGACGGGCTTTGCCGCGAGCGGGGGCAGTGTGCGGGCGGTGCTGGCGATGCTCGCGGACATCAGCGGCGGGCAATGGGTGGCGGACGGGCCGGGCGTGCGGCTGGCGGTTCCGGGTACGGGCGCCGTGCACATGATCCGCGACGAGGGTATGGGCGCGCGCGGTCCGGGGCGTCGCGGTGCGCGCGACGTGGCGGCGGCGGCGGTGGTGCCCGCCAGCGTGACGGTCGCGCATTACGATCCGGCGCGCGACTATCAGATCGGAATGCAGCGGGTCCGCCGCCCCGGTGGCGTGCGCGACGAGCGGCTCGACCTCGCGGCCGCACTCGACGCGACGACCGCGCGCACCTTGGCACAGGACCGGCTGGCACGCCGGTCGACCGAGCGGGTGCGCCGCGTGGTGACGCTGGGCCCGGAGGCGCTGGATATTGCACCCGGCACCCTCGTCCGCCTGGACGGCGAGCCGGGGCGCTGGCGTGTCGTCGAGGCGGCGTGGGAGGCGATGGCGGTGCGGCTGACCTGTGTGCCGCTGGGCCGTGGCGGACCGGTGCTGCCGGCCTCGCCCGGCCGGATCGCCCGGCCAGCGGACCGGGTGGTGGGCGCGACCCGCATGATCGCCTTTGAGGCACCGCCGCTGACCGACGATCTGTTGTCGGCCCCGCGCCTGTCGATCGTGGCGGCGGGCGGGCCCGGTTGGCGACAGGCGAGCCTGGCCTATAGCCTGGACGATGGCGGCAGTTGGACCAGCCTTGGCCCCACTGCGCTGCCGGGCGTCATCGGGACCGTGACGGCCGTGATGCCCGGTGGTGGCGGGATGCTGATCGATCGACGTGGCATGTTCGAGGTCAAGGTGGCCGAGGATCTTGCCGATGCCGACATGGCCGCGCTCGATGCCGGGGCCAATCTCGCCTGGATCGATGGCGAGTTGATCCAGTTCGGTCGTGCGCAGCCGCTGGGCGACGGGCATTGGCGGTTGCGCGACTTGCGCCGAGGCCTGCGCGGAACCGAGGCGATGATCGGCCAGGCGAAGCCGGGGGCGTCCTTCGCCCTGGTCGACTCCGCGTCCGTGCGGACGCTGGACGTGCCGATCTCGATGCTGGGCGGTCGGGTCCGTTTCCTGGCGCATGGGCTGGGCGATGCGGTGCAGGGTGTCGCGGCATCGGCCATGGTGACGGGCCTGTCGGTCCTGCCGCCCGCCCCGATGGGCTGGCGGTGCCGCCGGTCGGCGGATGGCCGTGTCACGATCGGCTGGACGCGGCGCAGTCGGATCGGCTGGCGCTGGCTCGACCGGGTCGATGTGCCACTGGGCGAAGAGGTGGAACGCTATCGCATCGCCATCGGCGAGCAGGTGGAGGAACTGGCCGTGCCGGGTTGGAGCGGGACCGTGCCCGACGGCACGCGGGTCTCGATACGGCAATTGGGCACTTGGGGCGCCTCGGCACCCCTGGTCGGAATCGTGGGGGAGGGATCGCAATGACGAACGACACGCCGCGCTGGGCGCTGCCGCTGCTGACGGCGGGGCAGGCGCAGAAGGAGATCATGCACAACGAGGCGCTGAGCCTGCTCGATATCGTCGTGCAGCCCTGTGCCGAGGCGGTGGGCGTGAATACGCCGCCGGGCGATCCGGTCGTCGGCCAGGCCTGGATCGTCGGCGATCAGCCGACCGGCGGCTGGGCCGGGCGGGCTCTGGCGCTCGCGGGATGGACCGAGGGTGGGTGGCGATTCCTGAGTCCCCGCGCCGGTTTGTCGGTCTGGAGTCGGGCCGATGATTGCCGTTGCGAATGGGATGGGTCTCAATGGCGCCTGGGCCGCGTCGGGGCACGCGTGCTGATCGTCGAGGGAAAAAAAGTTGTCGGCGCGCAACGACCCGGCATCTCGTCGCCGACGGGCGGCCAAGTCATTGATTCCGAAGCGCGTTTGGCCTTGAATGCGGTGATCGCGGCGTTGCGGGAGCATGGTTTGGTGGCCTCCGGCTGACGCAAATTCTGTGCTTTTAATGCCACAGTCGGGGGCTTTTGTTTGCTTGCGTGGAAACCAACGCTCCGATAGTGGGTTTGCGCTGTCCGTAGTGACAACCAAGAAAGGGGACTATGATGCGGAAGCTTGCCATTGTTCTGGCACTCGCCTCCACCGCTCTGGCTTCGCCTGCCCTCGCCCGCGACAAGTCGTGGTACGTCGGCATCGAAGGCGGCGGGATGATCGTCGAAGATATCAACTATGATATCACCGGCACGCGCACCGGCACCGCCACCGTCGACCATGACTATGGTTACGACGTTGACGGCGTGATGGGTTACGACTTCGGTGGTTTCCGTCTGGAAACCGAAGTCGGCTATCGTCGTGCGACGGTTGACGGCTTCAGCTCGACCGCGATCACCAACACCGGCATCGGTGCTGGCACGGTTCCGGCTGGCAGCTACAGCTATGCCGGCGGCTCGACCTCGGCGCTCAGCTTCATGCTGAACGGCTTGCTCGACTTCGGTGCCGATGACGGCATCCAGGGCTTCGTCGGCGGCGGTGTTGGTGTTGCTCGCGTCAAGGCGAACTACAAGCTGACCAACCAGGCCGACTTCCTGAACGACTCGGACACCGTGTTCGCGTGGCAGGCTCTGGCGGGCATCCGTGCGCCGCTGACCGACCACATCGACGCGACGCTGAAGTATCGCTTCTTCAACGCCGAGAACGTGAAGCTGGTCGACGTGGCCAACAACACCTTCGACGGTCGTTTCCGTTCGCACTCGATCCTGGGTGGCGTGGCGTACAACTTCGGCGAGCCGGCTGCACCGCCGCCCCCGCCGCCGCCCCCGCCGCCCCCGCCGCCGCCTCCCCCGCCGCCCCCGCCGCCGGCTCCCGAGGCTGTGCCGTGCTCGCCGGGTCCGTTCATCGTGTTCTTCGAGTGGAACAAGTCGGACATCACCCCGGAAGCAGCGTCGATCCTCGACAACGCGATCACCCAGTACCAGAGCTGCGGCAATGCCCGCGTGATGGTTGCAGGCTTCACCGACACGTCGGGTACGCCGAAGTACAACATGGGTCTGTCGGAGCGTCGTGCGGACGCGGTGAAGGCCTATATGGTCGCTCACTCGATCCCGGCGGATACGATCGCAACCGAAGCATTCGGCGAAGATCGCAACCACCTGCGCGTTCAGACTGCGGACGGCGTCCGCGAGGTCCAGAACCGTCGCGCCGAGATCACCTACGGTCCGGGCGCTGGCCAGTAAGCCACGCTCAACCAAGGTTGATTGCGAAAGAGGGAGGTCGGCGAAAGCCGGCCTCCTTTTTTTGTGCCCAGGGTTGACGGGGCACTGACTTCCATCTGGCAAAGGCGAGTTTGAACGCCGCTTACGGCGCAGGCCTTTGCGTCGAAAACCAGCGCCAATCGACCGTCACCCTATTCCTCCCCGGCAGGGGAGGTGGCAGGGCGAAGCTCTGACGTAGGGGTATCCCCGCCAGTCGGGGCAAGATGATATGGCATTGAACCGACGCAAGCCCCTCCCCTTCAGGGGAGGGGTTGGGGTGGGGCATTGCCACGAGCGATCCCCTTGCGGACACGCCCCACCCCCGGCCCCTCCCCTGAAGGGGAGGGGAGGTCCTTCTCATGTCATCATGCTCTTAGAGGAGTACGCGCTCTACGCCCTCAGCCCCCGGCCGAGGAATGCCGATCTGCCTAGACGGAAACCGGCTTCGCCCGCCGCCCGTCTTCGCCGAAAATGCGCAGATAACGTTCGATCTCGGTCGGATCGCCGGTTGCCTTGGCGGGGTTGTCGGACAGTTTCACCGCCGGACGCCCATCGGCGCTGATGACCTTGGCGACCAGCGAGATCGGCTCCAGCCCCGCTTCCCCCGCCGGGTCGCAACCCCGAAAGTCGTTGGTCAGGTTGGTGCCCCAGCCAAAGCTCATCCGCACCCGGCCATGGAAATGGCGATAGGTCGCCTCGATGCTGTCGACGTCCATGCCGTCGGAGAAGATCAGCAGCTTCTTGCGCGGATCGCGGCCCCGCGCCTGCCACCAGGCGATGACCTGCTCGCCGCCCTCGATCGGCGGCATGGAGTCGGGCCGGAACCCCGTCCAGTCCGCCAGCCAGTCGGGGGCGTTGCGCAGGAAGGCGCTGGTCCCGAACGCATCGGGCAGCGCGATCAGCAGGTTGCCGTCATACAGCGCCTGCCACTCCTCCAACACCCGGTAGGGTGCCGCCGCCACGCCCGCATCATCCGGGGCGAGCGCGGCCATCACCATGGGCAGCTCATGCGCATTGGTGCCGATCGCCTCCAGGTCATTGTCCATCGCCAGCAGGACGTTGGACGAGCCGATGAACCGATCCCCAAGCCCTTCCTTCAGCGCCTCGACGCACCAGCGCTGCCACAGGAAACCATGTCGCCGCCGGGTTCCGAAATCGGAGAGTACGAGGTCGGGCAGGGTGCGCAACCGCTCGACCTTGTCCCACAGCTTGGCCTTGGCGCGGGCATAGAGAATGTCCAGCTCGAACCGCCCCTTGCCCTTCAGCGCCGCACGCGAGCGTAGTTCGTTGACGATGGCGAGCGCGGGGATTTCCCACATCGTCGTCTCTGCCCAGGGGCCGTCGAAATGCAGTTCGAATTGCCCATCGACGGTGCGCAACTCGTAATCGGGCAGTTGGAACCGGCCGAGCCAGTCGAGAAAGTCGGGCGTGAACATCCGCTGCTTGCCGTAGAAGCTGTTGCCCGCCAGCCAGATCAACTCCTTCTTGGTGAAGCGAAGCGAGCGTGCATGGTCGAGCTGTTCGCGAAGTTCGGTCTCGTCGATCACGTCGGCCAGCCGGACGCCCGTGCTGCGGTTGATGAGCGAGAAGGTGGCCGTTACCGCCGGATGAAGCTGCCGGATCATCTGCAACATCAACAGCTTGTAGAAATCGGTGTCGAGCAGGCTGCGCACGACCGGGTCGAGCCGCCAGCCGTGATTATAGACGCGGGTGGCGATGTCGGTGACGGGCATGGATGCTCCTGAGCCGTGGATCGCAGGCGATGCACCATCGCCTCGCCACGGGCAAGCGTACCGGTTTGGGGCGAACAGAGCGGCTCCCCGCCGTTACCGGAACGCGGGATCGCCGCCGCGCGCTCCTGCGTTGACCGGGGAGCAGCCAGTGGAGTGGTGCGATGGCCGACCGGATACTCGTTTTCTATGGTTCCTACCGGTCCGACCGGCAGGGGATAAGGCTGGCCGACTATCTGGTCCGCGCCTTTCGCGCGCGGGGTGCGGATGCCGAACTGATCGATGCCAAGGCGATCGGGCTGCCGATGCTCGACCGCATGTACAAGGAATATCCCAAGGGCGAGGCGCCGGACGTGCTGGAGCAGTTGGCGGCCAGGATTCGCGCCGCCGATGCCTTCGTCTTCGTCAGCGGCGAATATAATTGGGGGCCGCAACCCGGCCTTAAGAACCTGACCGATCATTTCCTGGAGGAATGGTTTTGGCGCCCCGCCGCCATCGTCAGCTATTCGGCCGGGCGGCTGGCGGGTGCCCATGCCAGTGTCGGCTGGCACGGCACGTTGAGTGAGATGGGCATGGTCGTCATCTCCAGCACGCTGACGGTGGGCGGCATCGGCCAGGCATTGGATGCGGCGGGACAGCCGACCGGTGATGGCGGCGCGGCGCTGACCCGTGCCTTTCCCCGCTTCGCCGACGACCTCGCCTGGTGGACCGAGGCGGCGCGCGAACAGCGGGCGCGGGCTGCGCCGCCCTATTGAAGGCCGGTCAGGCGATCGTGCCGGTCAGCGTCCCGATCAGCGCGGTGACGCCCATCGCCAGGGCACCGAGCAGGACGACGCGGACCATGCCCCGCAAGACCGGGGCCCCGCCCGCGCGTGCGCCCAGGGCCCCCAGGACCGCCAACAGGACCAGCGCGGTCGCGGGCGTCAGGTACAGCACCCAGCCATGCGGCGCGAGCGTGGCGGCGAGCACTGGCAGGATCGCACCTGCGCTGAACGCCCCGGCCGAAAACAGGGCCGCCTGAACCGGGTTGGAGCCGCCGTCATCGGCCAGCCCCAGCTCGTCGCGGCGATGCGCGCCCAGCGCGTCATGCGCCATCATCTGCTCGGCCACCTGCCGCGCCAAAGCTGCATCGACGCCGCGCTGTTCATAAATGGCGGCCAGTTCGCGGGTCTCGGCCAGGGGCGCACGAACCAGTTCAGCCGCTTCACGCGCCAGATCGGCTCGCTCGGTATCGGCCTGCGAGCTGACCGAGACATATTCCCCCGCCGCCATCGACAGCGCGCCGCCGACCAGCGCCGCGACCCCGGCCAGCAGGATCGCCGCCGCCGTCGCGCCCGGTGCCGCCGCGACACCGACGATCAGGCTGGAGACCGAGATGATCCCGTCATTGGCCCCCAGCACGGCCGCGCGCAGCCACCCGGTCCGATGGACCAGATGCTGTTCGCCCATGGCATGGATCGTGGTCTGGCTCATATATGGTCTTCCTCAAACGGGGCACGGGCGGCAACGCGCGACCCCGGCATAAAGCCCGATGCTCGCAGCATATCGGCATATCGGCGCGTCTCTTCCGACCTGCGTCATGCCATGCAATCGATGACAGTCATCGGGTTAATCCACTTTGTGCAACGCCCCCCTGTTTCTAATTCGCCCCCGCAACAAAAATAACCATTCAAAGGGGCCTTACGCCGATGACACCCGTTTCCCTGATTGCGATGATGGCCGCGTTGGCCAGCGCGCCGCAGCAAACCGACCGCCCTCAGCCCAAGGCACCCACCGCCGCCAAGACCGTCACGCAGGACCCGCCCGCCCCGGTCACGGCCCAGCCCGGCGGCATGACGAACCGCGATTGGTGGCCCAGCCGCCTCGACCTGACCGCGCTTCGCCAGCATGAGGACACGCGCGCCAATCCTTATGGCGCTGACTATGACTATGTGAAGGAATTCAACAGCCTGGACCTGGACGCGGTCAAGGCCGACATCCGCCGCGTGCTGCACACGTCGCAGCCTTGGTGGCCGTCCGACTATGGCAATTACGGCCCCTTCTTCATCCGCATGGCCTGGCACAGCGCGGGCACCTATCGCGCCGGTGACGGTCGCGGCGGCTCGGACGGCGGCGAGCAGCGCTTCGATCCGCTCAACAGCTGGCCCGACAATGTCAGCCTGGACAAGGCGCGCCGCCTGGTCTGGCCGATCAAGCAGAAATATGGCCGCAAGCTCAGCTGGGGCGACCTGATGGTGCTCAGCGGCAATGTCGCGCTGGAGGATATGGGCTTCAAGACAGTCGGCTTCGCCGGTGGCCGCGTCGATGCGTGGCAGCCGGACGTCGTCTTCTGGGGTCCGGAAACCAAGATGATGGGGACCGAGCGCACCAAGGCCGATGGCTCGCTGAAGGGCCCGCTGGCCGCGACCACCATGGGTCTGATTTACGTCAATCCGGAAGGGCCGAACGGGAACCACGACCCGATCGGCGCCGCCGCCGACATTCGCCGCGCCTTTGGCAATATGGCGATGAACGATGAGGAGACGCTGGCGCTGATCGCGGGTGGCCACACCTTCGGCAAGGCGCATGGCGCGCACGCACCAAAGGGGTGCCTTGGTGCCGAACCGACCGCCGCTGCGATCGAACAGCAGGGGATGGGCTGGACCAATACATGCGGCAAGGGCCATTCCGAGGATACGATCACCTCGGGCCTGGAGGGTGCCTGGTCGGCCTCGCCCACCCAGTTCACGACCCAATATATCGACAATCTGCTCAACTATGACTGGGTGAAGACCAAGAGCCCGGCGGGTGCGACCCAGTGGATTCCGACCGATCCGGCCGCCGCGCAGCTGGTGCCCGACGCGCACCTTCCCAATGTGCGTCACGCGCCGATCATGTTTACCACCGACATGGCGCTGAAGGACGATCCCGCATTCCGCAAGATCCTGGAAAGCTGGCAGAAGAAGCCCGAGCTGTTCGCCCAGGCCTTTGCCCGCGCCTGGTTCAAGCTGACCCACCGCGATCTGGGGCCGCGCGCGCGCTATCTGGGCAAGGACGTGCCGAGCGAGACCTATGTCTGGCAGGACCCGCTGCCCGCCGCCAGCTTCGCACCCATCGGTCTGGAGGATCAGGCCAGGCTGAAGTCCATGGTGCTGGCATCGGGCCTGTCGGGTCCGGCGCTGATCCGTACCGCCTGGGCCTCGGCTTCGACCTTCCGCAGCACCGACATGCGCGGCGGGGCGAATGGTGCGCGGCTGCGCCTCGATCCGCAGCAGAATTGGGCGGTCAACGACCCGGCCGAACTCAAGACGGTGCTGGCCAAGCTGACCGCGATCCAGAAGGACTTCGCGCGCGGCGGACGCCGGGTGTCGCTGGCCGACCTGATCGTGCTGGGCGGCAATGCGGCGGTCGAGCGGGCGGCGCAAGCCGGCGGCATGACGGTCAGCATCCCCTTCAAGCCCGGCCGTGTCGACGCGACCCAGGCCCAGACCGACCCCCTATCCTTTGCCCGTCTGGAACCGGCGGCCGATGGCTTCCGCAACTATTATGGCCCCAAGGCGGAATTCAGCGCACCCGCGGCGCTGGTCGACAAGGCGGACTCGCTCGACCTGACCGTGCCGGAAATGACCGTGCTGGTCGGCGGGATGCGCGCGCTGGGCGCCAATAGCGGCGGGTCGAAGAACGGCGTGCTGACGACCCGTCCGGGGACGCTCAGCAACGACTTCTTCGTCAACCTGCTGAGCATGGACACGGTCTGGACCAAGTCGGCGACGCCGGGCCTGTATGAGGGCAAGGATCGCGCGACGGGCGCCCCCCGCTGGACCGCGACGCCGGTCGACCTGATCTTCGGGTCGAACTCCGAACTGCGCGCTGTGGCGGAGGTCTATGCCGCCGACGACGCCAAGGCGAAGTTCGTGAACGATTTCGTCGCCGCCTGGACGAAGGTCATGAACGCGGATCGCTTCTGATCCGAAAGGGGTCCGGCAGGGTATGACCTTGCCGGACCCATCTTTTCCCAGACCCGCCATTGACGGCCTGGTCGCATGACCCGGCCGGTATCCTGCCCGGTCATGCGACCGGACGTGACGATGGTTCATCAGGCGTATGCGGCGCTGAAGGAATCAATGGGCAGCCCAAATTGAAGCTGCGGGTCAGGCCCGAAACATGATCCGATCAGCGCAGGGTGCAGACCAGCCTGAAAATCACCAGGATATGCACCATCGAATGCCAGGGTCACTCACGACGCCGACACCTCACGAAACGGCCAACCATTCTCGATCACTCGGGAGAGGCGAGCGATCTCCTGATCCGTTGCGCCGCCAATGCCTAACAGCAGACCGCTGCGCGGCGTGGCCGCATGGAAGGGCGATAGCGCCATCGGGCCGATCCCTCGGTCCTGTAGCGCCCGGGCGACATTGCGATCGTCAATGTCCCGGTCGCAAAACCACGCGGGCAGTTGCAGCCCGCCCGCGACAGGATCGATGTGGAGGACACCCCCGGCAACGACCGCCAACGCCTTGGTCAGCGCCGCTATGCGTTCGCCATAGACACGCTGCATCGCTCGGACGTGGGCACGGAGGTGCCCGGCATGGAGTAAATCCGCCACTCCGCCAGCGCGGCGGAGCGTCGCTCCTTATATGTCTGTCAATTGATGAGGTGGCGTTCCAGGTTGAAGTGGTTGTGCAGGTTGGCATGGACGGAGGCGAACTTCTGTAGCGTCTTCATCTGCCGGAACCGTAGCATCGCTCGTTTTCGTGGTCGGAACGGCAAGTGGCTGTTCTTCACCCTGTTATTCGCCCAGCGGCCGATCTCCTGCCGGTCCCGGCAGCCCAGTTTTACATCGCAGCGCCGTGGCTGCGCAGACCATCCGTCGTGATAGCGTCGGGCGAGCCATGGCGCTTCAGCGCCTTCTTCATGAAGGCCAGCGCCGCCCCCATATCTCGCGTCTTGCTGACGTAGCTTTCGAGCGCCTCCCCCTCATGGTCCACGGCTCGCCAGAGGTAGACCATCTCCCTGTTCACCTTCACGTACATCTCGTCGAGGTGCCAGCGCCAATGGCGAAAGCCCCGCATCCGGTTCACTCGGGCTCGACGTATGTCACCGGCAAACAACGGCCCGAACCTGTTCCACCTGAGCCGCACCGTCTCATGGCAAATGTCGCCCCGCGCTCGAACAGCAGGTCCTCCACATTCCGCAGGCTCAGTGGGAAGCGTACGTACATCAGCACTACCAGCCGGATCACTCTGGTGACGAATTGAAGCGACGAAACGGGCTAGGCGGAACCGCCCTCGATTTCCGGCTCATTCACCATCAGTATCACCCACCTCCCCGCCTGCCACGTTGGTTTGACGGAGCCGTACCGGGCGCTAGCAGTGACCGGGCCCGGACGCGCTTGGCAGGAGCGATCAATCAGAAATTGACGGTCAGCAGCCCGCCAAAGGTGCGCGGATCGTTGATCGATGGCTGATAGACGCCCGACCCATAGATGGTCTTCGTGATATAGCGGTGGTCGGTCACGTTGCGGATATAGGCCGTCAGCGAAATGCTGCGGGTGACCGCCCAGGTGACGTTCAGATTGCTCAGCACCGCCGATTTGACGCGGACATTGTCGGCGATGTCGGGCACGGCGAGCAGATCGAGCTGGCTGTAATAGCCGCTATGGCCGGACAGATATCGCACATCCCCATGGAATGTCAGCGTCGCGTCGCCGGGCAGCGTGAAGACGTGATCGTAGCCGAGCGACATCAGCAACGGGATCGGCGCCTGCGACCCGGGATTGTTGCTGCTCGACACGTCGTTATTCGCGACCCAGAAAGCGAAGTCGGCGGGCTTGTCTACAAACCGAGCACGGGTCCAGCCCAGATTGAACTTCACCCGATCCGCGACCGTGGGTTTGACCTGGACCTCAAGCTCGACGCCGTACGATACCAAGGGGGAGGAGAGCGTCGAAAAGACCGAGGGGAAACCATTGGGATTGGTGTTGATCCCGGCGGACTGGTACGCGCCGTATTTGGTGTAGAAGGCGGCGCCATTGACCTGGAGCCGGTTGTCCAGGAACCGATTCTTGCTGCCGATCTCGAACGAGGTCAGCGTCTCGGCAGTGATTTCAAGCGGCTCAAGGATCGTTCCCTGCGGCGTGGCCTTCTGCGCCACCGTCACGTCACCGGGCGAAAACCCCGTCGAAACTGACGCATAGAGCAGATTGGCCTTGGTCAGATCATGCTCCAGCCGAAGTTTGTAGGTCAGATTGGTGAAGTGACGCTTGCCAGCATCGCCCGCCAGTTCATAGCTACCGCCGCCGAGCGCCTCGCCCGCGCGATACAACTCGTTCACACTGATCTTGGTGTCGTCGTAGCGCAGCCCCGCCGTGACCCGGGACGTGCTCGACAGCGGATAGGTCGCCTCGGCGAAGATACCATAGGCGGAGGTCTTCTTCCGAAGGATGTCGTCCTGATAGAAGGTGACCGGGCCGAATATCGCCGCGCTCCTGCTCGCCAGGATGTTGTCGTACAGAAACAACCCGGCTTGCCAGATCAGCTTGGAGTCGGGATTGGACGCCAGCCGCAACTCCTGGGTGACGAAGTCGTCCTTGTGAGTGCTCAACGGCTGGGTCAGGATTCCGTTTACGCCGTTCACCAGCAATGTCCCGTCATTGGTGAAGGAGCGATAGGCGGGAAGATAGGTCAACTCGCCAAAGCCGACATTCCATTTGAACTCCGCCCAGACCTGGCGCGATTTCGCGGTGACCGAGGCGATATCCGGCGTGTCGAGATAACCGATGGTGTTCGGCTTGGGACTGACGTTGATGACCCGGCCGCCGGAATGATCCTTATTGTCGCTGAACGCGGCGCCGATCAGGACGGATAGCCCGTCGGTCGGGGCATAGAGGATCTTGATCCGGCCATCGATGCTGCGGATCGCGCCGCCCTTCGCGTCGATATAGCCGTCACGCCTGTAGAAATTGCCCGCCGCTCTTATGCTCAGCACGTCGCTGACGACGGGAACGTTCAATGCGCCTACATAATGCTGGAGGTTATAGTTGCCGAGCTCGGCGGTCGCGGTGCCGCCGAAAGCCTGCAGGTCGGGGTCTCGGGTATGAATGGCGACCAGACCGGCGGTGGCGCTCCGTCCATAGAGCGTGCCCTGGGGGCCGCGCAGGATCTCGACGCGGTCAAGATCGTAGCTGCTGCCGACGCCATTATAGACGCCGTCCACATAGATCGCGGCCGCGGATGCGGTCGATGTGGTGGAGCCCCCCGCGCCGATATTGGACGGGATGCCGCGTATCACCAAACCGGAGCCGGGATTGTCGGTCCCGCCGCCCGCCGTACCGCCCGCCGCAAGTGCCGCACCGCCCGTGATGCCGGGGACATCCTCTAATATGGCGCTGAGGGCGAACTTGCCCTCCTTCAACATGTCTTCGCCGCTGCGCACGCTGATCGAAGCGCCGGCCTTCTGGACATTCACCACGCGCCGCTCGGCGGTCACGACGATGTCGCCGACGGTATCGCTCGGTTGCGTGGTCGTGGGGGCAGATGGCGTTGCGGTTTGGGCGTAGCTGGTGCCGGCCGGCACGAGGCCGATTACCCCAAGTACCGTGGCCATGGCGAGTCTCGAGCTGCGAGACGCAAGACGCGAATCCATTCTATCCCCTCCTGATGGGCAATCAGCCGTCCGATGTTTCGGAATGTCGGGAGAAGTGAACCTGCAACGTCACGGCGCTCGACTCAATTTGCATCAATGTCCGCCAGGAGTACGTCCTCATTATTGTCAATTATAGATAGTTCTGCACTGCAACATATCCATTGTATTATTATGTATCACGGACTTTATCGTCATTTACAGAAAAGAGATATGGAGTCAGCTTTTCCCATGGGGTGGGCTTTCATAAACAACACTGGCCGAAAATTGATTTATCAGACAGAATAATTTTAAACGCCTCGAAAGGCCGGCAATCGTTGCTGCAACAGGATACAGGAGAGATGCGTATGAAAGGCATGTGGGCCGGTTTCGTCGCAGGGGCCGTCGTGACGGCCATCGGTTTCTCAATCGGGAGGCACCAGCCAGCATCTGCCTTCGGCCGGTATGACGGATTGGCAGATAGCGACAACATGCGCTGCACCGCCGAACAGCTCGATCATAACCGGCAGCTTGTTCGCACCTTTTTCGCGCCCGGACGATCACCGCGAGACGCCTATGATCTGATGGTGCCGAATTATGTGCAGCACAATGAGGGTGTTAAGCGCTTCGGGCAGATCAACGGCCTTAAGGATCGCGATGCGTTCAAGGCGATCGACGAAATCCTGACGAACAATGGCCAGCGCCCGGAATTGCTGGCGCTGCCGGGCCAGCCAAGGAACGAGATGGCGTTCAAGATCATCGCCACCTGCGACTATGTGGTGGCGATGCACCGCACCTTTGTTCCCGATCCGCAGAAGGTGGGGGCTTTCTATCCCGCTTTCGACTTCGAGTTGTGGCGCATCAGTGACGGTAAATTCGCCGAGCATTGGGATAGCCAAAGAATCCCCACGCCGTTGCCCGACCTTATGCGCGCACCGATGCGACCGGCGAAGCTGGGCGCTCCGGCGCGCTAGCCGACATCCGGGCAATAGCGAAAGGAGAAGAGAACGGCGCGCTTACGGGCGGCGCGGCGTATAAAGCGGTGACTGCGCCGTGAAGATCATGCCCGTCGGGGCATAGGAGATATCCACCCGACCACCGATTTCACGGGCGAGCAACATGCGCAGCAGGCTCGTGCCAAAGCCTTCCTGCGTCGGTGCCGTCACCGATGGTCAATGGCGGCTTCTTCATTCTTCACCTCATCTTTTTTTCGGCAAACGCCATCAAGCTTATGGATGGTGGATGGTTTCCGTTGCTGATTGCGGGCGCGTTTGCCTTCGCGATGCTGACATGGCGCAAAGGCGTAACGCTGGTGGAAAAAGCGCGGACGGTGCTGTCAGTCTAACGCGAACCACTTGCCACACCTATATCAGCACGACGTCGCGAAAAACGGCGCTCACCGGGGGTTCCGCCTTCCGAGGCCGCAGATACGTCGGCCGCGCTTCGCGCGGTGGGCCAGCGTCTTCCAAGAAACTGCCGTCGGCATCGTGTGAAGCCGCAGCGGCCGGGGAGCGCGCATATGCAGAAGACGGTTGGCATTATCGGTGCGGGACTGGGTGGATTGACGCTCGCCAATGTTCTCCACCGTCACGGAATCGGGTCAACCATCTATGAGGGCGAGGCCTCAGCAACCGCCCGATGGCAGGGCGGTTTGCTCGACATGCACGAGAACAGCGGCCAACCGGCGCTGAAGGCAGCAGGTCTGTATGACGCCTTTTTGAAGCTCGTCCGTCCCGGCGAAGATGCCAAGCGTGTGGTAGACGGCAAGGGCACCATCCTATTCGACGCACCGGGAAGTGCAGCGTCGACGCGTCCCGAGGTCGAGCGCGGAGAGCTACGCACGTTGCTGATGAGCTCTCTTCGCGCTCAAGCCATCCACTGGGGGCGCAAGGCTGTGTCGTTCTCGCCGCTCGGCGACGGCCGCCATCACATCACCTTTGCCGATGGCACGTCCGAAACGGTAGACATCCTGGTCGGGGCGGACGGCGCTTGGTCAAAGGTTCGGCCGCTCCTCTCCGATGCGAACCCGATCTATTCCGGCATTTGCTTTATCGAGATCGCATTGAACGGCAGCGATCCGACCAATGCCATCAGTATCGCGGCGATCGGGAATCGCACCATGATGGCGGTAGCACCGGGCAAGGGCATCATCGCGCATCGGCACGCAGACGGCAGCGTGACGGGCTATATCGCCCTCAACAAACCGGAAGCATGGGTCCGCTTAGTTGATTTCGATGATATGGCGGCGGGGCTGTCCTTCATCGCGCAGCAGTTCGCTGGCTGGTCGTATCACCTCACCCACCTTATCACCAATAGCCCGACCACGCCGACGATCCGCCCGATCTATGCGCTCAAGCCCGGTGTGCAGTGGCCGAGGATGCCCGGCGTGACGCTAATCGGCGATGCGGCACACCTCATGTCGCCCTTCGCGGGCGGGGGCGCCAACCTCGTGATGCTCGATGGTGCCGAGTTGGCTCAGACGATCATGGACCATGGCAACAATGTTGAAGCCGCGTTATCCGCGTATGAAGGTGCGATGTTCCCGCGAAGCAGCGAGGTCGCGCGACTATCGGCCGAAAACCTGTCGCTGTTCTTCGGTAACAGCGCGCCCCGCAGCGTGGTCGAGCTATTCACGCAACTTGTGCCGGCAAGCCCGTAACGGGCGTTTTACATTCTTCCCTATTGGGATCGGGAAACGGGAAAGCTGGCGGTTTCTCAAAACCCTGATCCAGGACGCTCCTGAGAAAGTAGATAGCCTGGTCACACGTACTTGCCTCGCCAAGCTGCCAATTACGGCTCCGCAATACGAGGCGCGACGGTTTCCTCGCCGTTTTGCCGCAGCGTCACGGCATCGATGGTCCCGGCTGCTTCGTGGAAGGTGAGATCGAACGGCACGATCGTGCCGAAGAACGCCAGCGGCCCCGATGTCCGGATCGGCAGCGCCTGCTGCCCGATCAACTGGATCATCAGCCGGTCCTTCGACCGGAACACGGTGATGACCTGATCCGGCGCGAGCCGGTAGCGACCGATGAACCGGTCTAGCCCCGCCGGCGGGATGGCGAAGAAGGGGCGGGCGGCGGGCGGCTCCGCTGGCGGCGGAGCGGCAGCGATCGGCGAACCGGTCAGCAGGTGCATCGCGATGTCATCGACCCCGGGCTGCGTCATGGCATTGGCCAGTGCCACCACGCCGCGTCGACGCACCGGATCGAACGCGATCCGCGCAAGATAGCCTCCGGTCGCACCGCCATGCGTCACGACCCGGCCGACCCGAGTGGTATTGATCATCCACCCTATGCCCATCGCCGATTTCGGCCCGTCGCCTTCGGCACGGATCACCTGCATCATGTCCATCGCCGGCTTGAGCGACGTGGGGATAAAGCCGAGATTCGCCGCCAGCAGGTCGAGCATGTCGCCTGCATCCGATCGCAGCCCGCCTGCCGGTGCCATCACGCTGTCGTCCCAGGGAGCGACCGGCCGAAGATATTCATCATGCGGCGTCGCCTGCAGGCGCATATCCCCGCGAGCATGACGTATCCGCGTATCGTCCATGTGCAGGGGCGCGGTGATGCGTGTCCGGACCAGTGTCGCGTAATCCGTACCGGCCCGCTGCGCGAGGATCTGGCCGAGCAGGGCGACGCCTAGGTTTGAATATTCATACGCCGCCCCCGGTTCGCGATCGGGCACCCAGGACTTCAGAAATTCCCGCATCAGCGCCGGGGTGTAGTCGGCATAAGGATTGCCTTCATCGGCGAAGGGCAGGTTGAGCGGCAGCCTTGGCAGCCCCGAGCGATGCGTCGCGAGGTCGAGCAACGTGATCGGACGGCCCCGCACCGGCAGCGTCCATCCGGCCGGCAGATACTTCGCGGCAGGATCGTTCAGCCCGACTTCGCCGCGTGCCGCCATGTCGGCCAGCAGCAGTCCGGTGAACACCTTGGTGATCGAGCCGATCTCGGACAGTGTATCCGTCTTAGCCGGACCGCGCGCGACGATGCGGCGGCCTCCCGCATCGATCACGCCGACCACGATCGCCTCGCCCGGACGCTGCGCGATGCGGCGATCGAGGATCTCGCAGATTTCGGCATCGGACGGCAATGTCCACGCATCCTCCGACCCAACGGAGCGGGGCGGCGGACCGCCGGCCGCCAGCGACAGCGGCAATTGCGCACCCCCCTGCGACCAGACGCCTACCCAGCGCCGCGTCATGGCGTCCCAGTGCGCGGTGTATCGACTGCCGTTGCTCGGCACCGTGAACGTCAGCGTCGTCGACGTCATCATTATGGCGTCGAGCGGGGTATTCCAAGAACGCTGGTCGAGGCTGTCGAAACTGCCGCGGAGAATACCGTCACGATCGACGCTGAAATGCACCGCGATTCGCAACGTCGCCCGTGACGGCAGCGTCAACGTCCCGAGCCAATCGCCACTCTGCGTTGCCGGGGACGGAGTCGCAGCTTGCGCTAGGATCATCATCGCGCTCGTCAGGATCATGCGACGGTTTTGCCCGAAGATGGGATGCGATCAACGCAGATCATGCCATCGAAGCGATGACAGACAAGTAGAGAACACGAACGTCCGCCTTCCCGATTAGGAACGGGCCGTGAGACGGCCGGGGCATTCCCATTGGGATCGAATTTCGGGAAAGCCCGGACCTGCACGGCCAACTCAAACGATCGTGCCGAATTCCATGCCCACTGGCTCGATCATGGAGCGGAAGTGCTCACAATCCACGTTGCTGATCCAACCGGCGCAGATCGCTTCGGCATGATCTTGGTCCCTGGCAAAGGCCAGATCGATGAACGTGCCATCCTGTAGCTTTACAAGATGCTGGCGCCGCCATCCAGCCTGGTGCCCCAGATGACGGGACACCATCGCCGCATAGGTGGCTCGCATCGAGCTTTCCTCGATGCCGGGCTTCAGCCTGAAGCGACCAAGCTCGATGCCGCTCCCCGGCACGACCGGCTGCGGGTCGAGTGACGGAGCGATGTAGTGGGCCATGCTCGCGACCGTCGCGACTGAGCCGCGAAAGTCCGCAAATTCAGCGGCGTTCCCGACCACTTGTGCGGCGACGCAGGCGCTATGATGATCGGTCCAGGCAACCAGATCGATCCGCTCGTTCGGATCTTCCACACCTTTGAAGGGCGTCCACCCGCCCGGCGCAGCGCGCGGTGCATGCGAACCGTATTGGACAAGAAGAGGTCCCGTGTGCCCGACTGAAGGAAGATCGGCGGGAAGTTGCTGAGATCGCCGAACAAGGGCGAGAGATAAGGATGCGACAGGTCGGCGCCCCCGGCATATAGCTCGTTGTTCCGCATGAGCGAGCAGGGCAGCACGACGTCCACCATGTGGTTGACCTGGAAACTGTCGCCGGATTCGGTCAAATCGACCTGCGGGGAGAGCAGCACCAAACCCGCGGGCAGCGGAAGCCCTTCATGCTTCGCGCGTAGGAGCATTGCGGCCGCCAGATTGCCGCCCGCCGATCGCCTGCCGATGACGATGCATGCCGGCGCATGGCGTTCGAGCACGTGGCGATACGCCGCCATCGCATCGTCCAGCGCTGCGGGATAACAATGCTCGGGCGGCATCCTGTAATCGACGCCGTAGCATAGAAGCCCGTGGCGGTCCGCCTGCATTCGCGCCAGCGCGCGGCAGGCGTCGCCGCCACCGAACACCAGTGCGCCGCCGTGGAAGTCCAGATAGGCGCAGCCCGGCGCAGTCCTGCTGTCGGGCGTCGCGATATGGATCGTGGTATCGCCGGTTCGGATCGTCTCCACGCCTGAGTGCAGCGTGCCAGCCAGTCCCTTCACAGCCGCCGCATAGTGACCCTCCGCCGCTGCCTTGACCGTCATCCAGCCAGCATGATCGTCGGGCGAGGGCATGGTGTAGAGTGCGTTCAATGGAACGCCATCCTGATTCAGCTGCCGTTCGAGGCTGGCGCGCGCCTCTGGACTGATCGAGGACGGAAAGGGGATGAGACGGGCTTGCACCATCACGCCGGTTTTTTGATCGCTCATATCCATAGTCTCCTCGCGATTACCGCCTCATCATAATGGGTCCAGAGACCGCCGCATCCGTGACATGGCGAACAATGGCAGGTGGTGGGGATGCGCGTCATTGCGGCTTTGCGGGGAG
Organism: Sphingomonas fuzhouensis; assembly: GCF_034659795.1. Lineage (NCBI taxonomy): Bacteria > Pseudomonadati > Pseudomonadota > Alphaproteobacteria > Sphingomonadales > Sphingomonadaceae > Sphingomonas > Sphingomonas fuzhouensis. The sequence continues at coordinate 107,724 of NZ_JAXSQY010000003.1, read as the reverse complement.
CACGCCGTCCAGATAGCGTTCGAGCCCGTCTTCGCGTTCGTCGGTGCCGAGTATCCCAGCCAGATAACCATCCGGCCGGATGAGCGCCCATTCATCGGCGCGCAATCCATAGGCGGCGGCGATATGACCGCCATCGTCCACCAGATCCCCCCGATCACCGATCAGCGCCATGCGAAGGCCCGGACGAGCGGCGGGTCTTCCCCCCGTGCCAAAGCCGAGCAGCGTCCATTGCGGCCCTTGAAACACAGTGAAGAGCCGCGTCGGCTGGCCAGCGCTGCCACGGCACGGTGCGTCCGGCGCGCGATCGCCAGGCTGGAGTCTCGTGCCGGTCTGCGACCCCGCAACGGACAGCGACGAGCACCGATAGCCGAGATCGAGCTGCCTGACCTCGCGGTTGCGACGCATGGGCCCCTCCCGCGCTTCGCCGAGCAGGCGGGTCGACAGCCCTAGCATGTCCGCTGCGATCGGACGGCGTTCCTCCTCATAACTGTCGAGCAAAGTCGCTGGCGCGCGTGCGAGAACCGCTGCCAGCTTCCAGCCGAGATTATACGCGTCCTGGACGCTGGTATTGAGGCCCTGGCCGCCCGTCGGGGGATGGATGTGCGCCGCGTCACCGGCGAGAAAGACGCGCCCGCTCCGATATCGGTCCGCTAAGCGCGCGTTCATCGCATAGACCGACGACCAGTGGACCGAACGGACGACAATCCCCGGCACCCCGGTGCGCGCCGCGACCAGTGCGGTCAGGCCAGCGGGAGACAGGTCGACCTCTCCCTCCAGCGGCACCGGCCCCTGAAGTTGGAAAAGGTCCGTCCCAGCGAGCGGACAGATCATCACCTGCGTCGCGCCGGTGCCGCGCTGGAAACGATGCCATGCGGTCCGATCGAGCCCCTCCAGTTGCACATCGGCGACGAATGCGCGGATGCCGAGCGTTTCTCCAGGAAAGCCTATGCCGAGCATATGGCGCACGGCGCTACGACCGCCGTCCGTGCCGACCAGGTAGCGGGCGCGAATGACATGGTCGCCAGTGCTATCGATGATTCGGGCGGTCACGCCATCGGCATCCTGATCGAACCCTACCAGTTTCCGGCCGAACGCGGGCCTATGCCCGAGTTCGACCAGCCGCTCCCGCATCACGGCTTCGGTTGCGAACTGGGGCACCATCAACGGCGCGACATAGGGTTCGGCCGGGGTCGGTACGGCGTCTCCGGTCAGCGACGTGTCATGCACGCTTCCGTCCGGGCGATACTCCCGCACCGGGGGATAGGGCGCACCTATCGCGGCAAGCCGATCGACAAAGCCGAGATCCTCGAACACCTCCAGCGTCCTGGGCTGGATGCCCTTGCCTCGCGAGCCGCCGAACGGTCGCTCGTTCTGTTCGACGAGCATGAAGGCCACGCCGCGGCGCGCAAGATCGATGGCCAGGGTGAGACCCGCGGCCCCTGCGCCGATGATCAGGACGTCGGTATCGTAGGACATTGCCATCTCCACGAACTAATGTGCAATATGCACATATATCGATGCAACCGGAGGGGCAATGAAAAGCGTGAATAATACACACGATGGTGCTATCCTTCGCGACCTGCACGGCGCCGTCATCGATCTGGTCGACGAGATGAACCGCCCCCGCCGCGATGACCGGCTGATCGAGGAGGCGGGTATCGCGCTCGACCGGGCGTTGTTCCCGCTGCTCGGGCGGATCTGGCGATATGGACCGATCGGGGTCGTCGACCTGGCCGATCGCACCGGTCGCGATCATACGACGGTCAGCCGTCAGATAGCGAAGCTGGAGGAACTAGGCCTTGTCGAACGTCGGCCGTCGACGACGGACAAGCGCGTGCGGGAGGCGACGGTCAGCGCAAAGGGGCTCGACATGATCGTTGCGCTGAACGCCGCGCGCGAAAGGCTCGCCAATCATATTCTGGCATCCTGGACGGACGCCGAACTGGACGACCTGCGCAAGCTGCTCCGTCGCTTCGCCGACGATCTCATGCGCTGAGGGTCGGCGGAGGAGCTCGCGTTCCGTCCCGATATCTTATGTGTGGCACGGTGGCGACCGGGTCCGCGCGACCGCCATTGGCCGCCGCAAGCCACTGGCCAGGACCCCGAGCAGGTGGTGCGGATCAAGTCGCGCAACTTCCATTGATCGCCTGTGTCTCGCCATCAACGGATCATCACCGAGCTGTCCCTCCACATCCTGCGCGCGGCCGCCGCCCGGCCGGGAAAGGGCAAGGTCGACACTATCGAAGTGCGGGTCGCACTGCGCTGCCTGATCGCGCACTGCCCAGAGCGCTGGCCGCTCGACATGTTCTGGAACTCGGCTGGGACCGATCACGACATAGGTCGCGCGCAAGGCTGCGCGGCGGCACCGAATGGGATTGTGAGACAGCTCGAATTGAACGCGTCAGCGTGAAGCCCAAGCCGACACGCGTCTGCATGCCATCAGCTTGTGCAAAACAAATAGATTTCAGAATCACGCAACGCACGCTTCGCCAGCGTTCACGTCTGGTCGCTAAGAACCAAATCAAAAGTAGGCATGAATGTGGGCAGGAAATCGTCGTTCGAGATTTTATCGAATAAAATCAACGAGATGTGGCGGAGACGGAGGGATTCGAACCCTCGGTACGGTTTCCCGTACGACGCTTTAGCAAAGCGTTGGTTTCAGCCACTCACCCACGTCTCCGGTTGCGGCAGGGGGCGGCTATAGCGGGGTGAGGGGAGGCAATCAACCGGGTCTGGGCGGGATTTTATGAGGAAAATCGACTAGGCCGCTTTTCGTCATTCATTGCCACGCAAGGCGTGGGCTGGTTAACGTGCCGGATCGGTTCGCCGGGGGAGTTGCAAAGTCATGCGTTTCGTCTGTCTGGGTCTGTCGCTGCTGGGCGGCCTTGCCTTGGTCGCCACCGGGCCTGCCACTGCGCAGGTCCGCACGATCGATCCCAATCAGGGCATCGACAGCGACCTGGGCACGCAGCCGTCGCGCCCGGCGCAACAGCCGCATAATGTACCGCAGGACGACGTCCCGCCGGTCCAGTCGACGCCGCCCGTGCAACAGCCGCCGGTCACCAATCCGCCCGTCACCACGCCTGATTCGCGGGCGACCCAGACGACCCAGGCTGCCGACACGTTCGAGCGCGACGATCTGATGGCGGCGGGTGAGGACGTGTTCGGCAAGGGCGCCGAGGGCCTGGCGGGCATGATCGAGCGTATCCTGCGCGAACAGGGGCGCCCCAACGCCTATATCGCCGGGCGTGAAGCCTCTGGCGCGTTCGTCGTCGGGCTTCGCTATGGTTCGGGCATCATGACCCATAAGGTCGAGGGGCAGATGCCGGTCTATTGGACCGGGCCCTCGCTGGGCTTCGATATCGGTGGCGACGCGAACAAGGTGTTCGTGCTGGTCTATAATCTCTACGATACCGAGGAGCTGTTCCACCGCTTCCCGGCGGCCGAGGGGCGGCTCTATTTCGTCGGCGGGTTCGCCGCGACCTATTTGCGGCGCGGCAATGTCGTGCTGATCCCGGTGCGGCTGGGCGTGGGTTGGCGCGCGGGCGTGAATGTCGGCTATATGAACTTCACCCACAAGGCGCGCTGGCTACCGTTCTGATTGACCGGTCGGGCGGGTGGCTCCGCGCGGACCCGATTTGCGAGTCTAAACCCTGACGACATCGCATTGAACCATCATGAGCCCCTCCCCTTCAGGGGAGGGGTTGGGGTGGGGCATTGCCCCGAACCGCACGCTTGCGGCTCCGCCCCACCCCCGGCCCCTCCCCTGAAGGGGAGGGGGCATCTCATGTCATCCCGCTCTGGCCCCCATCAACCGCTATTGGCCCTGTCCCCGAACCAGCAGTCGATAGGGCTCGCTGAGCGTGATGACCGGCACGTCCCAGGGATGCACGGCCAGCAATGCCTCGGTCAGGGCATCCACATCCGCCCCGGCATCGTAGATCGCGGTGAGGATGACGGTGGGCGACCAGCTTGCCTGACCCACGGTCCCCAGCGTCGGCACCGCCCCGTCGCCGGGACGAAAGCCTTCATAGCCGATCGCCAGTTCCACCACCTCGCGATATCGTCCGAAATCGCCGAGCGGGGGCGTGCGCAGGATGGCGAGCAGGGCGGCGGCGGTCTGGTCCCGCTCGACCGCGCCCGGATCGCCCGCCAGCAGCGCGGTCAGCGTGGCGGGGGCGACCGGGCAATAGACCCGGATGTCGCGCACCCACCGTACCGCGCTCATCCGAAATCGACCGCTTCGAAGCGGATCGGCTGGCCGGTCGGTGCCTCGGCGAGCTGGTCTTCCCACATCGCCACCTGGCCGCGCACGATCGTCCCGATCGGCTTGCCGGTCAGTTCCATGCCGGTGAAGGGCGACCAGCCGCACTTGGACTGAAGCCACTGATCCTCGATGGTCCAGCGCTTCTTCAGGTCGACGATGGTGAAGTCCGCATCGTACCCGGCGGCGATCCGCCCCTTGCCGACGATACCGAAGATGCGCTGCGCCCCCGCACTGGTCAGCTCGATCACCCGCTGGAGCGACAGGCGACCGTTCGCCGCATGGTCGAGCAGCAGCGGCAGCAGCGTCTGCACGCCCGGCATCCCGCTGGGGCTGCCCGGATAGGGCTTGGCCTTTTCCTCCAGCGTGTGCGGCGCATGGTCCGAGCCTATCACGTCGGGCACGCCCTGGTTCAGCCAGTGCCACAGACCGTCGCGATGCGTGCCCGAACGGATCGGCGGGTTCATCTGCGCCAGCGTGCCGAGGCGCGGATAGGCTTCCTCGCCCGCCAGCGTCAGATGCTGGGGCGTGACCTCGCAGGTCGCGATGTCCTTGTGCTGGGCGATATATTCCAGCTCGGCGGGCGTGGTGACGTGCAGGATGTGGATGCGCCGATTGGCCGCGCGCGCCAGGCGCAGGATGCGGCGAGTGGCGAGCAGCGCGCTCTCATCGTCGCGCCAGACCGGGTGCGAGGCGGGATCGCCCTCGATCCGCTCGCCCGCGCGCGCGTTCATCCGGTCCTCGTCCTCGGCATGGATGGCGACGCGGCGATGACCCGAGGCGAGCACTTCGGCCAGCCGCGCATCCTCCGACACCAGCAGGTCGCCGGTCGAGGCGCCCATGAAGATCTTCACCCCCGCCGTGCCCGGCATCCGCTCCAGCTCGGCCAGGTCGCGGGCATTGTGGTTGGTCGCGCCGACATAGAAGGCGTGGTCGCAATACATGGTCCTGGCGCGGGTCAGCTTGTCGGTGATCGCGTCGGCCGAATCGGTGTTCGGCTTGGTATTGGGCATTTCGAAGACGGCCGTCACGCCACCCATCACCGCTGCGCGGCTGCCGCTGGCCAGGTCTTCCTTGTGCATCAGGCCGGGCTCGCGGAAATGCACCTGGCTGTCGATCACGCCGGGCAGGATGTCGAGCCCGGTGCAGTCGATCACGCGACCCGCATCCCCCGTCGCCCCGATCGCGACGATCCGGCCGTCGCGCACGCCGACATCGGCACGAACCGGGCCGCCGGGGGTGTGAACGGTGCCGCCGGAGAGAAGCAGGTCGAAGGTCATGACAAACGGGCCTTTCGCGAATGAGCGCGCCTTCCTACCTTGCCCGGATGAGCGATACCACCCCGACGACCGCCCCCGATGCGACCGCTGCCACGACCCTGATCGATCGCCGCCTGATCCGCGTGGCGGGCGAGGATGTGCGCGGATTCCTGCAAGGATTGGTGACGCAGGATGTCATCGGGCTGGAGCCCGATCACCCACGCTGGGCCGCGCTGCTGACGCCGCAGGGCAAGGCGCTGTTCGACTTCATCCTGTGGGCGGACGGCGAGGATGTGCTGATCGATGCCGAGGCGGCGCAGGCCGATGCGCTCATACGGCGGCTGGCCATGTACCGGCTGCGCCGCGCGATCACGATCGCGCCGGTCGAGGGGCTGGCCGTGCATTGGTCCCGTGATGCCGAAGGCCGCCCCCACGACCCACGCCTGGCCGAACTGGGCCATCGCTGGCTGGCCCCGGCAGGCGCGGCGGCGAGCCGGTGGACCGCGCACCGGCTGTCGCTGGGCGTGACCGAGGGGGTCGGCGAACTGGGCTCGGGCGAGACGCTGTGGCTGGAATGCAATGCCCGCGAGCTGAACGGCGTCAGCTTCACCAAGGGCTGCTATGTCGGGCAGGAGAATACGGCGCGGATGCATCACCGTGCGAAGGTCAACCGGCGGCTGGTGGTGGCCCCGCTGGCGCAAGCGGGGGATCGGACCCGCGCGTGCTATCCCGAACTGGGCCTGATGGTCGAGCATCGCCGCGTCGAAGCGCTGGCCGATGCGCTCCGCCCCGAATGGCTGGCGGCGGCGCTGCGGGCGGACGCGGACTGAACCGCGCCGGGATCACTGGCCGATTGCCCGGCCGATCTGCGCGACGGGGGCGGCCAGCAGATGGCCGACCTGGGTCGCGATCGTGATCGCCGCGATCAGACCGAACAGGCCGAGCGCGCCGAACTGCATCGCGCTGGAGATCGAGCGGCTGCGTTCCATCCGGCGGGCGGCGTTGATCTCGCTGGTCATGCGGTGGCGCGACACGCGGCGTTCCTGCCCCTGATCGTCGTGCGTCGGGCGCGATTCCAGCCGGGGTTCGTTCAGCATCGTATCGGCGCTGATGACATCCTGGGTCCGAACGCCCGCGAAGCGGTCGCGCCGCCACACGACGCGCGCGATCACCACCTGACGCCCGCGCCGCAGATCGAGATATTCGCCCGGCGTGAGCGCATCGTCGCAGGCGATCATCATGCCCCGTGACGAGATATTATGGATGCACGCATCGCCCCATCCACGGGGGGATTTGATGCGACAGGGAATCAGGACCTGTCGGCGCGCTTCCCGGTTTTTATAGCCCGAACCGGAACGCCCCATGGCAGCTCCCCTGATGCTTGGTGGAACAGAACTGCCTGTCCATATCGATCAGACACCAAGAAAGGATGAATCGCTTTTCATCCATGTTCCTACGGGCAATGCTGCGGCATGACGCGGCCGGACTTTTCGATTATGCTGGAGCGATAGATAAAAGGAGAGGTCATGCTGAGGATCGGCCCGCCGCTTGCCATGCTGTGCGCATTGACGTCTGTCCCGGCGCTGGCGGCCGACAGCTATAGCTGGGGCAAGCCCGGCGCCTCACGGCAGGACTTCGAAGGGGGCAGCCGGGCCTGTATACTGCAGGCGACCCGGCGCGACGTGGCCGGGGACACGCAGACCAAACGCTATGTGCGCGGGACCGACGTGCTGGACCGCGAGAACAACATGCCGCCGATGGGCAATGACGACGCGTTCGCCCGCAGCGAGCGGCAGGTCCTGTTGCGGCGTGCCTATGCGCCGGACCGGCAGGCCGATTCCCTGCAGGCGCAACTGCAATCCGAAGTGGACCAATGTCTGGTCAAGGCCGGTTATGTCCGCTTCGCCCTGTCGCGCGAGCAGGCGCGGACGCTGCGTCGCTACCGGCCCGGTTCCGAGCAGCGAAAAACCTATCTCTACACGCTGGGCAGCGACGCCCGGATCGTCGCGGCGCAGAAAGTCGCGGACTGACCGGCACCGTCCCCCTTGCCAGCGTCCGATCGGGGCCATAGCCTCGCGCGTATCTCTTGGGGGGCCAGGTGACTGTGACGATATTGGGTGTGCCGCGACGCCGGTGGGCGGGGTTCGCGTTGATGGCGGGGGTGGCGAGTGTCTCGCTGTGCGGGGGCACGGCGGCGGTCGCTGCACCCAACGACGTGAAGGCGTCCACGCAGGCCCCCCCCGCACAGACCCCCGGTGTCGCGGTCGAGGCGGTGCCCGACTGGGTGCGTGACCGGTCCGTCCCGCCTGCGACGCCCGCGCGGGTCGAGCGGGCCCAGGACGGCACCGTCTATCTGCTCAACGACCAGCAATATCGTGCCCGTGCCGACGGGCATGACGACTGGTTCCGCTTCGCCAGCAAGGTCGTCGACCGCAGCGGGCTGGAATCGGCGGGGCAACTCACGCTGACCTATGATCCGGCGTTCGAGCAGGTCGCGGTCGCCTTCATCCGCGTGATCCGCGACGGCCAGGTCATCGACCTGACCCGCGACACCCAGTTTCGCATCGTCGAGCGCGAAAGCGACCTGAAGGACGGGATCGTCAGCGGCAGCCTGAAGGTCATGGCGAACCTGCGCGACGTGCGGGTCGGCGACGTGGTCGATTATGCGACGATCGTCCATACCCGGTCCAGCCTGTGGCCGGGCCAGTCCTTCCACTCTTTTTCGCAGCGTTTCTCCGATCCGCTGGCGATGCGCGCGATCCGCATGGTCTGGCCGAGCGGCATGACCCCGGCCTACAAGGCGCTGAACAGCGACATCGCCTTCACGACCAAGCCGATCGACGGCGGCACCGAATGGGAATGGGTGGTGCAGGACCCGCCCGTGGCCAAGGGCGAGGCGGATGTGCCCGACGGGGCGTTCCAATGGGGCCGGGTCGATGTCTCGACGATGCCGCGCTGGGCCGATGTCGCGGCCTGGGCGAACGGCGTGTATCAGGGGGACGAGACGCTGCCCGTCGACTTCGCCGCGCGGCTGGATGCGATCGCCAAGGCCTCGCCCGGCGCGGCCGACCGGCTGACCGCCGCCTCGCGCTATGTCCAGGACAATATCCGCTATGTCGGCGAGGAGCTGGGGGAGGGGTCGTTCGTGCCCCGGCGGCCCGCCACCGTGCTGGCGCGCGGCTATGGCGACTGCAAGGACAAGAGCCTGCTCCTCGCGCTGGCGCTGCGACGGCTGGGCATCGATGCGGTCCCGGCGCTGGTGGCGACCAGCGCGGGCGAGCGCCTGCCCGACCGGCTGCCTGCCCCGACGCAGTTCGACCATGTCATCGTGCGCGCGGTGGTCGACGGCCGGGTGATGTGGATCGACCCGACCGGCACGCATCGGGGCGGACGCGGCACCGCCATCGTCGCCTCCGACCTGGGCTATGCCCTGCCGATCCGTGCCGGGCAGGCCGGGCTGGAGAAGATGGAGGGCTTTGGCGACCATGCCGGGCGGATGAGCGTGGTCGAACAGTTCGCAGTGGACGAAAAGGCCCCCGTCGCCATGACCCTGCATGTCGAGACCCGCTTCACCGAGGCGCGCGCCGACCGGATGCGGGCGCAATGGGCCTCGGGCTCGGCGCGCAGCATCGCCGATGGTAATCTCGATTTCTATCGCAAGCGCTTCCCCGGCATCGTCGAGGCCAAGCCGTTGGTCCTGAAGGACGATCGCGAGGCCAATGCGTTGACGATGGTCGAGGATTACACCCTGTCGCGCGAGGCCTTCGACACGGCGAAGCTGTCGACCAAACTGATTACCCGTGCCTATGCGTTGCAGAATATCCTGCCCGATCGCCAGACGGGGCCGCGCCGCAACCCGCTGACGCTGCCCGACCATATCGTCAACGACCAGATGATCGAGCTGCGGGTCAAGGACCGGATGCTCCAGCCGCTGGAGGATGTGGATGCCAAAAGCGGGCCGATCGCCTTTTCGCGGGTGTCGACCAAGCTGCCCGACGGCCTGCGCATTGCCTATCGCCTGGACACCGGTCCGCGCGCGTCCGTTCCCGCATCGGAGGCGGATGCGGTCTATACCGTGTCCGACAAGGTCGGGGACGAGACGGGAATCGAATTCTATCTCGACAAGTCGGCGCGGCCTTCGGAAATGCCCGGCGGCCTGGACCCGGCCATCGCCCAGGCGATCCGGCCCGATATGGAAAAGGTCCAGGAGCTGATCGGCAAGCCCGATCAGGCGTCCAAGATCGAGGCGCTGGCGCTGATCGCGACGATCTCCGAGAAACTGCCCCATCCCTCGCCCGCCGCCGGGTTGATCGACGGGCTGAAGGGCGCGGTGCTGGCCATGTTGCAGCGGCCGCAGGCGGCGCTGACCGCCTTCCGCTCCGCCACCGCGCAGTTCGACGGCAACCCGGCCGTCTATCGCGCCTGGATCGGCTATGAGGTGGACCAGGGCACGGCGGGCACCGTCGCCAAGGCGCTGCAACGCACCCGCACCGCCCAGCCCGAGGTCGTCGCCACATTGGACGAACAATGGGTCCGCGCCGCGTTCCAGCGGGTGCAGCAGCTGGCGCCCGACCAGCGAACCCCGGTGCGCGAGGATATCTGCCTGTCGCTGGTCGATGGCGGGTGGCAACAGGCGCCGCGCACCGCGTTCGGCGACACGATGCTGGGCTGTGCGATCATGGCGCATGCCCGGCGTGGGCAGGCGGCCGAGGCGCGTGCGCTGCTCGCCAAGGACCCGCCGACCGGCCCGCTCGTCATGCTGGGCATGGACCGGCGCTATCAGGCCTTTTGGCCGGCGATGGACCGGCTGGCCGCCGATCGTTTCCGGTCCTCGCTCGACGGCGATCTGCGGCGCAGCGCGGCGGCGGCCAAGGCCACGCCCGGCGATTACAAGGCCGTGCTACGCCACATGCAGGCCCTGCGCGCGCTCGGCCGCTTCGACGAGGCGATCGCGGCGGGCAAGGCGATGGCGAGCGATCGCGCCAAGATCGAGATGGTCGGCAACGACGCCTTCTGGCTGGTCAACGAATATGCGGCGGGGCTGCGCATGGCCGGTCGCGGTGACAAGGCGATCGCGGCGATGGACCAGGTGCTGGCGCTGGGCATCGGGCAATATCCCGAACTCGGCTCGCTGGCGATCAACCGGGCCGAGATGCTGCTCGGCGCGGGCAAGGATCAGGCGGCGCTCGACAGCCTGAACGATCTGGCGACCCATCATTCGGCGAGCCTGAGCCCCTATGGTCAGGCATGGATCTGGTCCGACCGGTCCTGTGCGCTGCACCGGCTGGGTCGTGATGCGGAGGCCAAGGCGGACGAAGCCAAGCTGACCGCCAAGCCTTCCGACAATTGGGGCGCGGCGACGCGGATCGCCGCCTGTCGCGGCGACGTGCCGGGCGTGGCGGAGTTGTTGATCGCCCGCCTGCGCGACGAAGAGGCGCGGCCCGATGTGATGGAGCAGTTCCTGACCTTCGACACGGCCGAGACGCAGACCCCGGCCGACCAGATGATCCTGCAGACGCTGGCCAAGGCACGCGCCACCCCCGCCGTGCAGGTCGAGTTCGCCAAATATGGCCGGACCCTGCGCTATGCGGGCACGTCGCAAGGCTGGAGCACCTATTGAGCGATCCTCCCTGCTGCGGGGAGGATTGTCATGACAGGCGGCGGTGGTTCATGCTAACCTCCTGATAGGACGAGGAAACGCGTCCATTCGAACAGGGAGAGGATCATGCGGGACGCCGACCGTCGGAGCATCATCGCGGGGCTGGGGGCCGGGCTGGCCATGGCGGCGGGCGGCGGGGCCTGTGCCGCGCCACGCGGGCGCAAGGTCGGTTATGCGATCGTCGGGCTGGGCCGCTATGCCGAGCTGATCATGTCGAAATTCGCCGAATGTGACCAGGCACGCCTGGTCGCGCTGGTCAGCGGGACGCCCGAAAAGCTGACCCGCTTCGGCGAGACATACGGCATTCCGGCGAGTCACCGCTATTCCTACGCCAATTTCGACCGCATCCGCGACAATCCCGATATCGATGTCGTCTATGTGATCCTGCCCAATGCGATGCACGCCGAATATACGGTGCGCAGCGCCAAGGCGGGCAAGCATGTCATGTGCGAAAAGCCCATGGCCGTGTCGGTCGCGGAATGCCGGACGATGATCGCGGCGTGCAAGGCGGCGGGGCGCAAGCTGATGATCGGCTATCGCTCGCGGTTCGAGCCGCACAACCGGCTGGCGATCGATCTGGCGAAGAAGGGCTTTGTCGGGCCGACGCGGATCATCACCGCCGATCATGGCTTCAACGCCCAGCCCAACCAGTGGCGGCTGGATCGCAGGCTGTCGGGTGGCGGATCGCTGATGGACATCGGCATCTACAGCCTGAACGCGACCCGCTATCTGACCGGCGAGGAACCCGTCGAGGTCAGCGCGATCGAATCGACCGACCGCAGCGATCCGCGCTTCCGCACCGTCGAGGACCGGATCAGCTTCCTGCTGCGCTTCCCGTCGGGCATCGAGGCGACCTGTGTGTCCAGCTACAGCTCCAACCATAATATGTACCGCGTGACCGGGACCGACGGCTGGATCGAGCTGGAGCCCGCCACCTCCTATGAGGGGCAGAAGATGTGGATTCGCCGCGACGGCCGGACTGAGCAACGCCAGGTCCCGGCGGGCAAGGGCCAGCATGCCGGGCAGCTCGACCATTTCGCCGAATGCATCACGAACGGCACCGAGCCGCTGGTCGCGGGCGAGGAAGGGCTGGCCGATATGCGGGTGATCGAGGCGATCTATCGCTCGGCAAGGGAAGGGCGGCGGGTCACGCTGGCCTGATCGTCAGCGCAACGTCGAGTCGACCACATGCTCGCGGTGGACGAACCCGAAATAGCCCGCGACCAGCGCCAGCAGCGCGTGCAGCCAGATGTCGTTGCCGTAAAGCGGCACCAATCCGAAGGTCGTCGCCGTGACCGGGATCAGGCCCATCACCGTCAGCACCGCATAGATGACCGCGACACCCTTGGCATAGCCGAACGACGCCGCCACGCTGCGCGCCGCCAGGATGCCCCACAGCCCGAAGGCGAGGTGCACCAGATTGTGCAGGATGTTGACCGGGAACAGCCCCAGCGCCAGCCGCGACGCGGCGGTGACGCTGACGCCCGGATGGATATGGGTCGGCGACAAGCCGGGGACGAAGCCCGCCGCACCCGCGACGAGGAAGACGATACCGAATAGGGTCGCAAAGAGTCGGACCGACATGGGAATGCTCCTGTGGCGTTCCTGTCCCAGCGTCTCCGAACAACTGCTTGTTCCCGGCTTGTGATCCAGGTGAGTCTGTTTAACCGATTGTAAAATAAAGGATAAGGAACCGCGTGCCGCGTCGCCCGGTTGGGGGAGGCATGCGGATACACCATCTGAATTGCGGCACCGATTGCCCATTGGGCGGCGCGCTGTTCGACGGGCGGAGCCGGGGACTGGTCGGCCAGCTCGTCTGTCATTGCCTGTTGATCGAAACCGAGGCGAGCGGGCTGGTGCTGGTCGATACCGGCTTTGGCCTGCGCGACGTGGCGCATCCGCATCGCCGCCCCGATCCGCGCATTCCGATCGCCTGGCGCGCCATGCTCAACATCCGGCTGCGCGAGGAGGAAACCGCGATCCGCCAGATCGAGGCGCTCGGCCATCGCGCACAGGATGTGCGGCATATCGTGCTGACCCATCTCGACTTCGATCATGCGGGCGGGCTGGAGGATTTTCCGAACGCGACCGTGCATGTCATGCGCCGCGAATATGACGATGCGGCCGGGCCGCATGCGGGCATCGTCGCGCGCAACCGCTGGCGCACACCGCAATGGGACGAGGTCGACCGCTGGCAACGCTATGGCGCGAGTGGGGAGTCGTGGTTCGGCTTCGACGCGGTGCGCGATCTGGTCGGCCTGCCGCCCGAGATCCTGATGGTGCCGCTGCCGGGTCACACATGGGGCCATGCCGGGGTCGCGATCCGCCAGCCCGGCGGGCGTTGGTTTCTCCATGCGGGCGACGCCTATTTCTACCGTGGCGAGATGCGCAGCGCGCGGCGGCGCTGTACGCCGGGCCTGCGCGCCTATCAGCGGTTGATGGAGGTCGACGCGACCGCCCGGATGACCAACCAGGCACGGCTGCGCACGCTGTCGATCGAGCGGCGCGACGGCATAACCATCGCCTGCGCGCATGATCCGGTCGAATGGGAACGCTGCCGCGACGGTCATCCGTTATAGGATGGGGGGACTCGCCATCGCGGCACCTTTGCGTCACCATGCATCTGAACCACATGCCCGGCTGGTGCGGATCGGGCGGGTCATCGCATGACGCGGTTGCCCTGTCGGCCGGAGAACGCCAAATAGCCAGTCTATCCGGGCGCTTCTGGCTTCGTGCCCCGCTCCGCAACGATGATGGGCGATGTCTTGACCACCAAAATCTATCTGTCCGCCGACCGCCTGCTGGAGGATTCCTTCCGCCTGGCCAATCTGGTCTTCGACTCCGGCTTTCGCCCGACCCATATCGTCGGCATCTGGCGCGGCGGCGCACCGGTCGGCATCGCGGTGCAGGAACTGCTCGAATATCGCGGGGTGCAGAGCGATCATATCGCGATCCGCACCGCCTCCTATACCGGCATCGACCAGCAGGAACCGCAGGTCCGCATCTATGGCCTGGGCCATCTGGTGGACGTGCTGAACCCGGAGGATCGTCTGCTCCTGATCGACGACGTGTTCGATTCGGGGCGGTCGATCCGCGCCTTGCTGAAGGAATTGAAGCAGCGGTGCCGGAACAATATCCCGGACGAGGTGAAGGTCGCGACCGTCTATTACAAGCCGTCCCGCAACGTGACCGACCTGAAGCCGGACTTCTTCGTCCACGAGACGAGCGACTGGCTGATCTTCCCGCACGAGATCAACGGCCTGACCGAAGAGGAAATCCGCGCGCACAAACACGGCGCCGACATCATCCTGCGCTGACGATCGGGGCGCGGTTCCCGCCGCCCCGAAAGCTCAGTGCAGCTTGGCGATCGACAGCCCGTCTTCCTTGGCGCGCGCCTTCACCGACTCCTCGCTGCGGGTCAGCGCCTTGGCGATCGCCTTCAGCGCCATGCCCTTCTTGGCGAGCGTGTGGAGTTTCTGGATCTCATCCTGGCGCCAAGGCTGGCGGTGTCGTTCAAAGCGTTCGGCCATTTCCGTAGCTTAGCGGCTCGGACCAATGCTGACCATCACCTTCCCGGCCTGACAGGCCCGATGGAGGGCAGATGAGGCTCTGCTTACAAATGAGTCATAAAGGCTGTCGCGGCTTGTCAATCGCCGGTCGGGCGGCAATTCCACGCGCATCAAGAGACTATGTATCAAGGGAGTCTGCTTATGCGTGTCTATGCGCTTTTGTGCTGCGTGGCGTCGTCTGCCCTGGCCGTACCGGCCGTTGCGCAAGTCCGGGGGGTGCCGACACCCGATGCGGACCAGACGACCACCGATAGCAGCAGCAGCGCCCCCTCCGACATCGTCGTGACCGCCAAGCGCCTCGACACCGCGCGCGAGCATATCCAGCCGAGCCTGGGGGCCTCGAACTACGAGATCACCAGCGCCACGATCAAGGCGCTGCCCGGCGGCGAGAACCAGCAGTTCAACCAGATCCTGCTCCAGGCCCCTGGTATCGTGCAGGACGGGTTCGGCCAGTTCCACGTCCGCGACGACCATAACGGCCTGCAATATCGCATCAACGGCACCATCCTGCCCGAAGGTCTGGCAGTGTTCGGCCAGACCCTGTCGCCGCGCCTGGTCGACAAGGTCAACATCCTGACCGGCGCGCTGCCCGCCCAGTATGGCCTGCGCACGGCGGGCGTGATCGACATCACGACCAAGAGCGGCTTGTTCGACAATGGTGGCACCGCGTCCATCTATGGCGGCAGCCACAACACCATCCAGCCCAGCCTGACCTATGGCGGTTCTAGCGGAAGCACCAATTACTTCGTGTCGGGCGATTACCGGCATAGCGGCCTGGGCATCGAGAGCGTCGATGGCCGCTCCAACCCGGTGCATGACAATACCGACCAGTATCAGGCCTTCACCTATATCGACCATATCCTGGACGATCAGAACCGGGTGTCGTTCGTCGGCGGCTATTCCAACCAGTGGTTCCAGATTCCCAACCCCGTCGGCCAGCAGCCGAGCGCGGGCTGGAGCGTCGGTGGGCAAACGACCTTCCCCAGCGAGAAGCTGAACGAGACTCAGCTAGAGAAGACCGGCTTCGGCCAGCTCGCCTTCCTCCACGATGCCGAGCCCTTCACGGTGCAGGCCTCGCTGTTCGCGCGCTATTCCTCGCTGCGCTATCGCCCCGATATCCTGGGCGAACTGCTGTACAATGGGCAGGCGCAGCAGGCCTATAAGCAGGACTTCGCGATCGGCGGCCAGGTCGATGCGGTCTATCACCTCGGCGATGCGCATACGCTGCGCGGCGGCTTGCTGGTGACGCGCGATCGTTCGACCAGCAATACCAATACCAGCGTCTTCCCGGTCGATGCCAATGGCAACCAGGCGGGCGAGCCGATCACGATCATCGACAATGGCGGCAAGACCGCGATGACGTACAGCGCCTATCTGCAGGACGAATGGAAGCTGCTGCCCCGCCTGACGCTCAACTATGGCGCGCGCTACGATCTGTATAACGGTTACCGCCGCGAGGGGCAGTTGTCGCCGCGCGTCAACCTGGTCTGGCAGCCGGACGATATCTATACGCTGCATGCGGGTTATTCGCGCTATTTCGTGCCGCCGCCCTTCGAACTGGTGGCGAACACGAGCATCAGCAAGTTCGTCGGCACGAGTGCGTATCCTGCGGTGACACAGGACACGGTTCCCTATGCCGAGCGTGAGGATTATTTCGACCTGGGCTTCCAGGCCAAGCTGAGCCGCTACTTCACCTATGGCATCGACGCCTATTACCGCATCTCGAAGAACCTGATCGATGAGGGGCAGTTCGGTGCGCCGATCATCCTGACTCCGTTCAACTACAAGCAGGGCCGCATCGGCGGGATCGAGGCGAATATCAGCTATGCGCGCGGCGGCCTGCTCGCCTATGCCAACTTCGCCGCCGCCAAGGCCAAGGGGCGCAATATCGTCTCCAGCCAGTTCAGCTTCGGCCAGGACGATCTCGACTATATTTCGCGGCATTACATCTATCTGGATCACGACCAGACCTTCACCGGATCGGCGGGCGTGTCCTATGCCTTCCATGGCGGTACGAAGCTGGGCGGCAGCATGATCTATGGCTCGGGCCTGCGTCGTGACGATGACGTCAACGACATTCCCAACGGCGCGAAGATCGCACCCTATGCGCAGTTCAACCTGACCGCGAGCCAGCATCTGGCCGGGCCGAATCTCGACATCCGGTTCGACGTCATCAACGTGCTCGACCACAAATATGAAATCCGCGACGGGACCGGCGTGGGCGTCGGCGCGCCGCAATATGGCCCGCGTCGCGGCTTCTTCATCGGGGTGTCGAAGGCGTTTTGATGCAAAATCTTCCTCCCCTGCAAGGGGAGGGGGACCATGCGCAGCATGGTGGAGGGGTGTCCCGCTTTCGATAGGGCGACACCCCTCCGTCAGGGCTTCGCCCTGCCACCTCCCCTTGCAGGGGAGGATCGTTCAACCGATCGCGTATTTCCTGATCCGCTCGGGCATGCGCTTGTCCAGCGCGATCGCCAAGGCCCGGTCGCGGGTCGCCTCGCTGCGCATGCCCAGATGCTCCTCGGCGAGTGAGCGGCCATATAGCGCCCAGGCACGCTTTGCGTCGATCGCCAGCGCCGCGTTGAAATCGGCCAGCGCGGCGCGATCGTCCTTCTGGCGGAGATGGATGAAGGCGCGGCTGTCCAAAAAGCTCGGATTGGCCGACAGCGCATGGACGGCGGCGTTGCAGTCGCTGAGCGCCTTGTCCAAATCCTTGTTCGCCAGCATCCGTGACCAGCACCGCCCGTTCTGCGCGGTGCTGCGATGCGAATCCGCGCGGTGCGCGGCCATCCACAGATCATATTGCGCGATGGCGGCGTCGAAGGCGTCCGCCCCCGAATAGAGCTGCGCCATCTGCATCCGCGCGTCATCCTCGCGCGGCAACTGGCCGTTCAACAGGTCGAGATCGGTGATCGCCCCCGCCGGATTGCCCGCCCGCAGCCGCAGCTCGGCGCGGATCATCCGCGCATGGGTGTCGCCGGGATCGAGGTTCAGTGTGGTGTTCAGATCGTCGATCGCCAGCACCGGGCGGCGCTGCTGCAGATAGGCGAGCGCGCGCTGGCGGGGAAAGCGCGGGTCCTTGGGGGCCAGCGCCATCGCCTTGGTGAAATCGTCGATCGCGCGCGGCAGGTCATGCTGGGTCACGAACATCGCGCCGCGACGGCTATAGCCCTCGGCATCGGTCGGCGTCGCCGTGGCGTCGCCGGTTTGCGCGACGACCGCCGCCGCGCCGGGATCGACATGCGCGGCCGCATCGAACAGCCGCCCGCCGCTATAGGTGAAATAGATGCGGTGCTGGGCATTGGAGACATAGAGGCGGTGCGACACGAAAAAGTCCGCGCCCAGCAGCATGTCGGTGTCGAGCGGTCCCAGATCGGCGATGTGGAGCCGCACATTGTGCAGTTCCTCATTGCCGATCTTCAGCAGCTTGAACGGTGCGACCCAGTCGCGCACCGCATGGCTGCCCAGGCCATAGCCCGCGCCCGCCGATACGACGCCGGGATCGCCCGGATGGATGCCCGCGCGCGCCGCCGCGCGCAGCGAGACGACGCTGTGTACGGCGCCGGTGTCGAAGGTCGCGTTCAGCTTCGCACCGTCCAGCTCGACCATGCCGACGGTGTGATTATGTCCCGCCTCTTTGGTTTCGATCGGAATTTCGAAAAAGGGCTTGCCCGCGGTCCAATAGGCCATGGCCATCCTGCCGCAATCGCTCGGCTTGAATAGCCGGACCATGCCGCCGGGCAGGTCATATTCGACATCGGCCAGCCCCAGCACATTCTGGCCGAGCAACCCGGTCTGGCCGACCTCGCTGCCGCTGACGATGAACTGGACGCGGGGGATGTCGATTCCGGCCAGGGTGAAATGCCGGACCGTCGTCGCGCTCGCCTCGGCGCTGCCGCCGATGCCGTTGACGTGAAAGCCGAAGGGCAAGGGCTCGCTCGGAAGGTCGAATTCGCGCGCCTGGGCGGGCGAGATATTGCTGTAGAAGGCGCCGCTGTCGAGAACGAAGGGCGCGGGCTTGCCGTTGATCTGCGTCTCGACGACGGGGCGCAGGCCCTGCATCGTGACCGGGATCGCCGCCATCAGCCCGACCTTGCAGGACCCCGCGACCGCCGGGCTCGCCGTTCCGAGCAGCAGGGCCATGACCAACCCCTGCCTGCGCATCGCTCCGATCCCCATGCCACCACCCCCATGTCAGCGCTTTGGGGAGCAGCTTATCAACAGGACCAAGGGGGCAAGATGACGGGCGGCTGAAATTCCCGAAATGATGGCCTTGATGAAATCCTCCCCATACCGGAGTATCGGTGACGTAGGCTGCAAATGGTTCCGTCGTGAAATCATGAAGTTATCGTCATGAACGGCGCGTGCCATTTCACGTGTGTGGTCAACAATATTGTTATTCTACAAGGGGATGGCTTGACCGGCTGACGACGCGCAAACATAAATCAGAAAAACGCCGGATATTTCAAAGTATTTCCGGGTTGGGCCCCCGCATCTCGCGGAGACCCGACATGGCCACAGCGGCATTGCCCGATACCCGAACACCCCGTGCGTCCGACACCGATCGCCGCCGGGCGACGCGCTGGTTACAGGCGCTCAACTTCTTCATGGCCGATATGCAGGCCGGGATCGGCCCGTTTCTGGGCGTCTTCCTGCAACAGCGGGGGTGGCAGACGGGGCCGATCGGCTCGGTCATGACGTTGGGCGGCGTGGCGGGCATGGTGATGACCGTGCCCGCCGGGGCGTTCATCGACCATACCGACAAGAAGCGCTGGGTCGTGGTCATCACCGGCATCTGCACGGTGCTCGCCTCCTTCCTGATCCTCTGGTCGCAAGCGGGCATCGTCGTCGGGGTCAGCCAGGTGGCGACCGCGATCGCGGGGGCGGCGATCGGCCCGGCGGTGACCGGCATGACGCTGGGCGTCGTGCGGCAAAAGGGCTTCAACGCGCAGAATGGCCGCAACCAGGCGTGGAACCATGCGGGCAACATGGTCGGCGCGGGCCTGTCGGGCTATCTGGGCTGGAAGTTCGGCATGCCCGCCATCTTCTTCCTGGCCGCCGCCTTCGGTGTGCTGGCGATCATCTCGGTCCTGTCGATCCCCGAACGCGCCATCGATCACCGCGCCGCGCGCGGGTTGGAGGACGAAGACGGCGACGATCAGGAAGGCGGGCAGGCCGAGGGTTTCAAGGCGCTGCTCTCCAACAAGCCGATGCTGATCCTGGCGGGTGCGCTGGCGTGCTTCCATCTGGGCAACGGCGCGATGCTGCCGCTGTACGGCATGGCGGTGGTCGGTGCGGGCAAGGGCGATGCGGCGATGTTCACCGCGACGACCGTCATGGTCGCCCAGGCGGTGATGATCGTCGCCAGCCTGTTGGCGATGAAGGTCGCCGCCGGGCGTGGATATTGGCTGGTCCTGCTGATCTCCTTTGCGGCGCTCCCCTTGCGCGGGTTCCTGGCGGGCACCTTTATCGAGCATTGGGGCGTGTGGCCGGTCCAGGCGCTCGACGGCATCGGCGCGGGGCTTCAGAGCGTGGCGGTGCCCGGCCTCGTCGCCTGTCTGCTGAGCGGCACCGGGCGGGTGAATGTCGGGCAGGGTGCGGTGATGACGATCCAGGGCGTCGGCGCCTCGCTGTCGCCCGCGATCGGCGGCTGGCTGGCGCAGGAGCTGGGCTATCATATCGCCTTC
Organism: Sphingomonas fuzhouensis; assembly: GCF_034659795.1. Classification (NCBI taxonomy): domain Bacteria; kingdom Pseudomonadati; phylum Pseudomonadota; class Alphaproteobacteria; order Sphingomonadales; family Sphingomonadaceae; genus Sphingomonas; species Sphingomonas fuzhouensis. The sequence continues at coordinate 87,286 of NZ_JAXSQY010000003.1, read as the reverse complement.
TACATCCTGGGCGGGTTCGCGGTGGCGAGCCTGGGGCTGTGGATCGGCTTTGCGGGAACGCTTCGTCCTGCGTGCAGTGGCACTCGTGAGGAGCCACACGCATGAGCGGCATCTGCTGGGTTCATATCGGCGACCTGCATCTGGACGAAGCGGATGACTGGCAGGGCCTCGACAGGCTGAAGACCATCGTCGAGCAGGTGAATGCGCAAATGGGCGAGGCGGACTTCGTCTTCGTGCCGGGCGACAACGCCAATCACGGTACGCCCGAGCAATATGCCCGGATGATGGGGGCGCTGGCTCCGCTGTCTTTGCCGTGGCGGATCATCCCCGGCGACCATGACTTCGAGCCGGGCGATCTGGCAAATTACGAAGCGGCGATACCCGAGGCGAACCGGCCGGAGATGGAGGTGATCGCGGGCCATCGCTGCCTGTTCCTCGACATCGTGTCGGCGGGGGCGGGCGGGCCCGATTTCCGGCTGACCATGCATCACCGCAACCGGCTGGCCGAGGAACTGGCGCGGGCGACGGCAAGCGGCCAAGTGCCTTTGGTCTTCATGCACGCCTATCCCGGCGATCTGGCGGCGGATGGCGACGTGATCGCGCGGCAGTTCATCGATGGCGGTGTCGCCTTCGTCGATACCGGCCATACCCATTATAACGAGCTGCTGAACGACGGCCGTGTGCTGTACGGCGCGACCCGCTCGACCGCGCAGATCGAGGAGGATGGCGGCGCGCCGGGCTTCGCGATCGTCTGTATCCAGGACCGGGTGCCGAGCTGGCGCTTCCGGCGGCTGGATGCGCCCTGGCCGCATGTTCAGATCGTCTCGCCCGGCGATGTCCGCCTCATCACCCGGCCGACCGACCCGCATCAGGTGCCGAGGCCCGGCGCGGTCGAGGTGGTCGCGCGGCTGTTCGGCGCGGATGCGCAGCCCGTCGCGCGGGTCGGGGACCGCGACACACCGATGCAGCGGGACGCGGATGGCGTGTGGCGCGCGACCGTGACCTTGGCGGCCGGGCTGAACCCGATCGAGGTGCGCTGCGGCAAGGGCTATGACCGGATCGACTGCCTCGTCCGCGATGCCGAGAGCATTCCCAAACGCCGTCTGCCCGTCGCGCCGGGCGAGGATTGCCACGCGATCGGCGCCTGGCCTATCGCCGGGATCGACGGTGCCCGGCTCGGGCCCAACAAGAATGGGTGCGGATGGTGACCTTTGCATATGGAGCCACCTGGGCGATTGCGGGGCTGTCGACGGCGGGCGTGATCGCGCGGCCGATGCGCTGGCCCGAATGGATCTGGGCGGTGGCGGGCGCGGCCCTGCTGATCGTGCTGGGCCTGATGCCGTTGGGCGCGGCGGGGCAGGCGGTCGGCAAGGGGCTCGACGTCTATCTGTTCCTGATCGGCATGATGCTGCTCAGCGAAACGGCGCGCGAGCATGGCGCGTTCGACTGGATCGCGGCGACCGCCGTCAACATGGCGGGGCGGTCGCGGGCCAAGCTGTTCGCGCTGGTCTATGCGACGGGCGTGGTGGTGACGACCTTCATGTCCAACGACGCCACCGCCGTCGTGCTGACCCCGGCCGTCTTCGTCGCGGCGAAAAAGGCCAAGGCCGATCCGCTGCCTTTGCTCTTCGCCTGCGCGCTGATCGCCAATGCGGCCAGCTTCGTGTTGCCCATCTCCAACCCGGCCAATCTCGTCCTGTACGGCGGGCATATGCCGCCGCTGGGCGCGTGGATGGCGGCGTTCGCACTGCCCTCGCTGGCGTCGATCCTGGTGACTTTCATCGTGCTGCGCTTTGTCGAGCGCGAGCGCATCGTGGGAGCGTGCGAGGCCGATGTGGTGCGCGACGCCCTGTCGACCGGCGGCAAGCTCGCGATCGCGGGGATCGTGCTGACCGCGCTGCTGCTGCTCACCATGTCCGCGCTCGACGTCGAACTGGGCCTGCCCACCGCGCTGGCGGGGATCGCGACGGCGGTGATCGTGTCGCTGCTGGCCGGGCGGTCGCCGCTGGCATTGGCGCGGCATGTGTCCTGGGGCGTGCTGCCGCTGGTCGCGGGGCTGTTCGTGCTGGTCGAGGCGCTGGACCGGACCGGCGTGATCGCCTGGGTGGCGCGCGGGTTGCAGGGCATGCTGACCGATCCGACACGCGCGGCGGCGGTTTCGGGCACGACGCTCGCCTTTGTCAGCAACGCGATGAACAATCTGCCCGCCGGCCTCGTTGCGAGCAGCGCCATTGCCCAGGCGCATCCGCCGCAGATCGTCACCGACGCGCTGCTGATCGGCGTCGACCTGGGCCCGAACCTGTCGGTCACGGGATCGCTGGCGACCATCCTGTGGCTTCAGGTGATCCGGCGCGAGGGCGAGGATGTGAGCTTCCTCGCCTTTCTGAAGATCGGCGCGGTGGCGATGCCGCTGGCGCTGGCGGCGGCGCTGGGGATGCGGTTGGCGATCGGGTAGTCTTCCAACACCCTCACCCTTCCGGCGCTTTGCGCCTCCCTCCCTCTCCCAGCGGGAGAGGGAAGGGTGAGGGGCGACTTAAAGCGCCCCCAGATCGATCGTCCCGTTCTTGTCCAGCCACTGACCTGCTTCCGGCATCGGGTACTTCAACCCGGTCGCGCAGTTGAACAGCACGACCCGCTCATCCTCATCGACCAGATTGTCGCGCACGGCCTGGTTATACGCCGCCAGCGTCGCCCCACCTTCGGGGCACAGCAGCAACCCGTCGCGCTTGGCGCAGTCCTCCACCGCCTTCAGGATCGCCGGGTCGCCGACCGCCAGCGCCGCGCCGCCGGACTCGCGGACCGCGCGCAGGATCAGGAAGTCGCCGACCGCCTTGGGCACCCGGATGCCCGCCGCCACGGTCGCGGCATCCTCCCAACGCTCGGCATGGTCCTCGCCCGCCTCATAGGCGCGGACGATGGGCGCGCAGCCGCTCGCCTGCACCGCATACATGCGCGGCCGTTTCGAGCCGATCCAGCCCAGCCGCTCCATCTCGTCGAACGCCTTCCACATGCCGATCAGGCCGGTGCCGCCGCCGGTCGGATAGAAGATCGCATCGGGCAATTCCCAGCCCAGCTGCGCGGCCAGTTCCAGCCCCATCGTCTTCTTGCCCTCGATCCGATACGGCTCCTTCAGCGTCGAGAAGTCGAACCAGCGCCCCTCGGCCGCGCCGCGCCCGACGATCGCACCGCACTCGTCGATCTGGCCGTTGACCCGCCAGACGCGGGCACCCTGCGCGGCGATCTCGCGGACGTTCACTTCCGGCGTTTCCTCGGGGCAGAGGATCACCGTCTCGATGCCGCAGCGTGCGGCATAGGCGGCGAGTGCCGCCCCCGCATTGCCGTTGGTCGGCATTGCGATCCGCGTCACGCCCAGCTCGCGCGCCATCGCCACCGCCATGACGAGCCCACGCGCCTTGAACGAGCCGGTCGGCAGCCGCCCCTCGTCCTTGACCAGCACCGATCCGCCGCCCGAACGCGGGATGGGGATCAGCGGCGTCTCGATCTCGCCCAGCGATACGATGCTGCTCGTATGCCGGACGGGTAGGAGTTCGCGCCAGCGCCACAGATCGGTCTCGCGCGCGGCGATGGTGTCGCGCGACACCGCAGCACCCAGCGCTTCCAGGTCATAGCGGACCAGCAGCGGCCGTCCCGCCCGCGACAGGCCGTGCAGCTGGTCCGCTGCATAGCGTTCGCCGGTCAGCGAGCATTCCAGATGGGTGACGAAGGTCGGGCGGTCTTCGGTGAGGTTGCGATTCATGGGGGCAGCCTATCGGCCGAAACCGCCCGACGCCATATGCTTAGCTCGGACTTGCGGCCGATCCCGCGAGCAGCCCGCCGTCGATGCTGAACTCCGATCCGGTGATATAGGTCGCCTCGTCCGACGCCAGCATGACCGCGATCGCCGCGACCTCGTCCGGTTCGCCGAACCGCTTGAGCGGCGTGTCGGCGACCAGCGCGGCCATCTTCTGCGCGCGGTCGGGGCCCTCGCCCAGCATCGGCTCCCAGATCGGGGTCAGGATCGCGGCGGGATGGATGGAGTTGCAGCGGATCTTCCACCCTTGCTGCGCACAATAGAGGGCGACCGTCTTGCTGTGGTTGCGGATTGCCGCCTTGGACGAGGCATAGGCCGCCGCCCCCGGAATGCCGACTAGCCCCGAGCGCGACGAGATGTTGACGATCGACCCCGCGCCCTTGGCCTTCATCGCGCCGATGGCATAGCGACAGCCCAGGAAAGTCCCGTCCAGATTGACCCGGTGCACTGCGCGCCAGTCGGCCAAGCTGGCATGTTCGGGGTCGTGCGGCACGAAGCCCTGCTCGAACCCCGTGATCCCGGCATTGTTGACGACGACATCGGCGGTGGGAACGGCCTGGGCGAGGCGCGTCCAGTCGACCTCCTTCGCGACGTCGAGTGGTTCGAAGCGACAACCGATCGCATCGGCGGCAGCCTGGCCGGTTTCCGCATCGCGGTCCGTCAGGATGACGGTCGCGCCTTCCGCATGAAAGCACCGGGCGATGGCATGACCGATCCCCCGCGCAGCGCCGGTGATGACGCACGTCTTGTTCTGCAAACGTGGCATGAAATCTCTCGAAATGATGGGGCAAAATGGCGGCGGGTGCCGCCGTTCCTGTCTGTGCCGCGTCAGCGGTGCCGCTGGATCATCTCGAAAACTCCCTGGGACCGGAAGCGCGATCCTATCATAACGGTGGGCTGGTTGCACCCTTCATACCGGAGTGCGAAGGGCGGGAGGCAGCAAAGGAGCAGGCCCCGTGATCATCATCAGCGACGAAACCCAGGATGTCGAGGTGCCCGGCACCGGTATGATGCGGATGCATCTGTTCCGCCCCGCGATCGAGGGGCGCTTCCCCGGCATCCTACTGTTTTCCGAAATCTATCAGGTGACGGCGCCGATCCGGCGGCTGGCCGCGATGCTGGCGGGGCAGGGCTATGTCGTGGCGGTGCCCGAGGTCTATCACGACTATGAACCCGCCGGGACGGTGCTGGCCTATGACAAGCCGGGCACTGATCGCGGCAACGACCTGAAATTCACCAAGCCCATCGCGGCCTATGATGCCGATGCAAGGGCGGGGCTAACTGCGCTGGCGGCGCATCCGGCATGCACCGGCCGGCTGGGGACGTTCGGCGTCTGCCTGGGGGGGCATCTGGCATACCGCGCCGCGCTCGACCCGCGCGTGGCGGCGGCGGCGTGCTTCTATGCGACCGACATCCATTCGGGTACGCTGGGCGCTGGTCGCAGCGACGACAGCCTGGCGCGGATGGAGGATCTGCGCGCTGAGGTGATGTTCGTCTGGGGACGCCAGGACCCGCATGTGCCCTTTGCGGGGCGCGAGGCGATCCGGGCACGGCTGGAGGCGGTCGGCGCCTCCTATGACTGGCATGAGGTGAACGGCCAGCACGCCTTTCTGCGCGACGAGGGGCCGCGTTATGACCCGGCGCTGTTCCTTCAGGCGATGGCCTGGACGCTGGCGCTCTATGCCCGCACCTTGCGATAGGCGATCGTTCGCGGCGTTTGCGGAAGTTTAACCGGTTCTGACGAATATGGGCAGGAAGGATATCCGAGCCGCCCATGATCGACCCCGCTTCCTTGCGCCGCCATCGCCGCTTCCGCTTCCCGGTCCTGTCGGATCGGCGGGGTGCCGCAATCGTCGAGTTCGCGCTGGTCGCCGCCCCGTTCCTCGCGCTGCTGCTGGCGATCCTGCTGACCAGCCTGGCCTATCTGGCGCAGGAGGCGCTGGAGACCACGGTCGAGGCCGCCGCCCGCAACATCGTCACCGGACGGACCCAGTCCGGCGATGTGCAGGGCAGCAATGCAGGCATGACCAAGGCAGAGCTTGCCGAGCGTTTCCGCAAGACCGGCTGTGCGGCGCTGCCCCCCTTCATGTCGTGCGACCGGCTCTATGTCGATGTGCAGAGCGCCGCGACCGGCAACGCGCTGGCCCATAATATACCGCATCTCACCTGCGATACGGCCGGTAGGCTGATCAACAGCTTTTCCTATGACGTCGGTACGCAAGGGTCGTTGGTGATGGTCCGCTTCTTCTATGTCTGGCCGATGCCGGTCGCGCCCAATATCGACCTTTCGCTGCCCGGCAACGGGCAGACGATCCTGGTGGCGACATCGGTGTCCAAGTCGGAGGCCTATCTATGATCCGCCACCTGACGACGCTTTTGCCGGACACGCGCGGGGTCGCGCTGATCGAATTCGCGCTGATCCTGCCGGTGATGCTGTTCATCTATGTCGGGGCCACGCAATTGCAGGATGGGATCGGCTGCAACCGCAAGGTGACGAGCACGACGCGCGCGGCGGCCGATCTGATCGCGCAGAACACGACCGGGGTGACCACCGCCAAGGAGGTCGACGAAAGCCTGTCGGCGGCGGCGATGGTGCTGACCCCCTATGCCGTCGACGCCGCCAAGATCCGGGTTTCGGAAATCGCGATCGACAAGCACAAGAACGTCACCGTGGTCTGGAGCCGGGGGCGCAACATCAGGCCCTATACCCCTGGCACGCCGATCACGCTGCCCACCGCGATGCAGACGGCCAACACCTTCTTTCTCTTCGCCGAAGTCTCCTATGCCTATACCCCGCCCGTCTCGTTCGGCGGGATCGGGCCCCTGACCCTGAAGGACACGATCTACATGGTCCCGCGCAACACCGACCAGATCGCCTGCCCGGATTGCCTGCTGTGACGGCCCTGGCCCTGCTCCGGACCGGGCGTGACGTGCTGCGTCATCGGCGCGGCAATGTCATCATGATGTTCGCGCTCGCCCTGCCCGTGCTGGGCACGTCGATCGGCATGGGCGTCGATTATGCGCGGGCGATGCAGGCGCAGACCAAGCTGAATGCGATCGCCGATGCCGCGGCCCTGTCGGCGGTCAGCAAGACCGCGCTGCCGACCACGGACAGCAATGCGGCGGACAATGCCAAGGCGATATTCCGGGCCATGGCCGCCCCGCTGACCGCCAGCGGGGAGGTGCGGATAAGCGACCTTACCGTCGACACCGCCACCGATAGGAACGGTCGGCGCAATGCCACCGTCACTTATACGGCGGTATCGCATAATGTCTTCGGGGGTATCCTGGGCCTGTCGAGCCTGACCATTGGCGGCAGGTCCGCGACGACCAACGCGATCGCGCCGGACATCGATTTCTACATGCTGCTCGATGTGTCGAGTTCGATGGCGCTGCCGACCACGACGGCCGGGCTGGCGAAGGTCGCGGCAAGCAATGACCGGAATTGTCAGTTCGCCTGTCACTCGGTCAATGACCTTCAAGGCCGCGCTGCGAACGGCCAGATGACCGATCTTTATGGCGTCGCCAAATCCTATGGCCTGCCCTTGCGCATCGATGACGAAGGCCGCGCGGTATCCAAACTGACCGCCAACGCCACCGCCGTCTCCAGCAAGAATGGGGCGGATTATCGGATCGCCATCGCCACCTTCCGGGGCAGGGGCGCCTTTTCGATACTGCAGCAGCGCACGACGAACATGGTGGCCGCCGCCAAGACGACGACCAATCTCGTCCCCCACCAATATTATTCGAATGGCCGTCCGTCATCGGCGGACGACCCCAGCGAACCTGGTTATGATGACCAGGATACCGGGATCAGCGATGCCATCGATCAGATCAACACGCGGATGATCACCACACCCGGTTCGGGCGTCGGGAACAAGGCACCGCAAGGAATCCTGTTCATCGTCACGGATGGCATGCGGGACGAATATCGCCCCGGCGGATTGCCCGAGGTGGAGATCGACACCGCCAAGTGCGACATGATCAAGGCGCGCGGATTGCGTATCGCGATCCTCTATACCGAATATCTCAAGGAATCGCTGACCGGGGACTGGTGGTCGGAAACCTTCGTCAAGCCGCGCCTGTACAAGGTCGAACCGGCGCTTCAGGCCTGCGCCTCGTCCGGCCTGTATACCAAGGTCACGACGGACCAGGACATCTCCACCGCGCTCGACGCGCTGTTCCAGAACGCCGTAGCGACCGCGCGCATCACCAAGTGAGGCGCGCAGGGGCGGAGGCTCAACTGGCCAGCGCCTCGACCTGTTCGGCCAGTTCCAGCCAGCGCATCTCGGCCTCGTCCTTTTCCCCGCGCGCCTTTTCGATCGCCTTCATCAGCCGGTCGAACTGGCCGGGGTCCTTGGCATAGAGATCGGGGTCGGCGAGCTTTTCCTCGTCGCGCGCGATCACGGCTTCCAGTTCCTCGATCCGCTTGGGCAGAAGTTCGTAGTCGCGCTGGTCCTTGTAGCTGAGCTTGGTCTTCGCCTGGACCGGCGCGGCGGGGGAGGGGGCGGCCTTGGGCGCGGCCTTTTTCGCCTCCGCCGGTGCCTTGCGCTTGGCGACCCAGTCGGCATAGCCGCCCGCCACCACATCGACCGTGCCCGAGCCATCGAGCCCCAGGGTCACCGTGACGGTGCGGTCGAGAAAGTCGCGGTCGTGGCTGACGATCAGGACGGTGCCGTCATAATCGCCGATCACCTCCTGCAGCAGGTCGAGCGTCTCCAGATCGAGATCGTTGGTCGGTTCGTCGAGCACCAGCAGATTGGATTCGCGCGCGAACTCGCGGGCGAGGAGCAGGCGCGAGCGTTCGCCACCCGACAGCGTCCCGATCTTCGCCTCGGCCAGCGAGGGATCGAACAGGAACTCCTTGAGATAGCCATGGATATGCTTGCGCACGCCCCGCACGTCGATCCAGTCGCCGCCGTCCGCCAGCACCTCGCGCACCCGCTTTTCCGGCGCCATCAGTTTCCGCTGCTGGTCGATGATGACACCGTCCAGCGTCTTGGCGAGGAAGACCGTCCCCTCGTCGGGTTCGATTTCGCCGGTCAGCAGCTTCAGCAACGTCGTCTTGCCTGCGCCGTTCGCGCCGACCAGGCCGATGCGGTCGCCGCGCGTGACCTTCAAGCTCAGATCCTTGATGATCGTGCGGTCGCCGTAGCGCTTGGTGACATGCTCGGCCTTGATGACCTCCTTGGTCTTCACATCGTCCGACGCGATGCCGAGCTTGGCGGCACCCTGCGGCCCGATCATCGCGGCGCGGGTGGCGCGCATCTGGTGCAGCTTTTCCAGACGGCCCTGATTGCGCTTGCGCCGCGCGGTGACGCCGCGGTGGAGCCAATGCTCCTCGATCTTGAGCTTGGCATCGAGCTTCTCGGCGGCGCGCTGTTCCTCGGCATAGACCTGTTCGGTCCAGGCGTCGAAGCCGCCGAAGCCGACCTCGTTGCGGCGCATCTGGCCCCGGTCGAGCCACAGCGTCGACTTGGTCAGGCGGGTCAGGAAGGTGCGGTCATGGCTGATGACCACGAAGGCGCCGGTGAAGCGCTTCAGCCAGTCCTCCAGCCATTCGATCGCGGCGAGGTCGAGATGGTTGGTCGGCTCGTCGAGCAGCAGCACGTCCGGGTTCATCGCCAGTGCGCGGACGATCGCGGCGCGCCTTTTCTCGCCGCCGCTGGCGGTGGATGCGTCACGGGTCAGGTCGATACCGAGTTGTCCGGCGATCGCCTCGGCCTCGTAACTCTCCGGCGCGCCTCCGCCCGACAGGACATAGTCCATCAGCGTGGCACAGCCGGTCAGGTCCGGGTCTTGCTCGAGGTAAACGACATGGGTGCCCGGCACGATCATACGCCGCCCCTCGTCCGAATCGATGATCCCGGCGATCAGTTTCAGGAGCGTCGATTTGCCCGCCCCGTTGCGCCCGATCAGCGCCAGCCGATCGCGCGGACCGATATGGATGTCGAGATGCCGGAAGAGCCAGCCCGAGCCTTGCACAAGGCCCAGGTCTTCATAGGAAAGAACGGGTGCTGCCATGATAGCCATGCAGTTAGGGGCCCGCGGGGAACCCGGCAAGCGCCTCGCGCGCTGTCGGGGGCCTGCATGATCCATTCAGAGGCTGTTCAACGGTTGCCCGCTATGCCAGTTTTATGTCGATGACCGTCCTTCTGGCTCTGCTTGCCGCACCGATGGCTTCGCCGCCGATGATCGAGCCGCCGATGGGAATGGCCTTTGATCAGCGTCGCGGCGATCAGATGCGCGCCTATCAGCAGCGCAAGGAAGGCAATTTGTCGCTGCGCGAGATCGAGGCGCGGGTGGTGCCGACCATGCGCGATTCGCAATATATCGGCTTCGATTATGATGCGTCGGCGGCGGTTTACACGCTCAAATTCCTGCGCAATGGCACGGTCATCTGGGTGGAGGTGGACGCCCGCACCGGCAAGGTCATCGGCCGGACCGACGGCTGATGACCGGCCTGTCGGACAGCCCCGTGGAATTAGGCCGTTAGGATTACAGGGAGTTTTGCGATGCGCGTTCTGATCGTCGAGGACGAGCCCAATCTCGGCCAGCAGTTGAAGGCCACGCTGGAGGGGGCCGGCTATGCCATCGACCTCGCCACCGATGGCGAGGAGGGGCATTTCCTGGGCTCGACCGAAAGCTATGACGCGATCGTGCTCGACCTGGGCCTGCCGGAGATTGACGGGCTGACCGTGCTCGACCGCTGGCGGAAAGAGGGCAAGACCATGCCGGTCCTCGTCCTGACCGCGCGCGACAGCTGGTCGGACAAGGTGGCCGGGCTGGATGCCGGTGCGGACGATTATGTCGCAAAGCCCTTCCAAACCGAGGAGCTGATCGCCCGCCTGCGCGCGCTGATCCGGCGTGCCAGCGGCAATGCCTCGTCCGAACTGACCGCAGGCGACGTCCGTCTCGACACCCGCTCGGGCAAGGTCACGCGCGCGGGCGAGCCGGTGAAGCTGACCGCGCAGGAATATAAGCTGCTCTCCTATCTGCTCCACCACAAGGGCAAGGTGGTCAGCCGTACCGAGCTGATCGAGCATATCTACGACCAGGATTTCGACCGCGATTCGAACACGATCGAGGTGTTCGTGACGCGCATCCGCAAGAAGCTGGGCCAGGATGTCATCACCACCATCCGGGGCCTCGGCTACAGCCTGGACGATCCGGCGGCGGGGGCGTCTTCGGGTTCGGCGGCCTGATACGATTCTTCCTGTGACAGACGGTAGCACCTCGCGCCCGACCCTGCGGACGGGATCGCTGTCGCGTCGCATGATCCTGATCGCCGCGGGGTGGATCATGGTCCTGCTGACCGGCGGCGGCTTTGCGCTCGACCGGGTGCTGGTGTCCGCCGTCACCCAGAATTTCGATGACCGCCAGGCCTATGTCCTCCAGTCGCTGCTGGTGTCGGCGGCGATCGATTCGCAAGGCGAGGTCATGTTCAATCGCGAACCTGCCGATCAGGGGTTCGTGGAGCCGGGATCGGGCATTTACTGGCAGGTGTCGGGCCAGGGGCATGAGCCGTTTCCCTCGCGTTCGCTCTGGGATCGGCGGCTGGCGTACGGCACGCCGCACAATGACGACACGATCCATGTCTATACCAGCACCCAGTTCCCAGACGAGAAGCTGCGCATCGTCGAACGCGATGTGAAACTGCCCGGCTCGGACGTGCGCTGGCGGTTCCAGGTGGCGCAGCGGACCACCGGGCTCGATGCGCAGATCGGGGCGTTGCGGCGGACGCTGGTGCGCAGCTTCGCGCTGCTGGGCGTCGGTCTGTTGCTGATGGCGGCATTGCAGACCTTTTACGGCCTCTATCCGTTGCGCCGCGTGCGCGAGGAGATCGCGGCGATGCGCGCAGGGAAAGCCGACCGCATCTCCGACGCGATGCCCAACGAGGTCGCGCCGATGGTCGAGGAGCTCAATGCGCTGATCGAGCATAACGAGAAACAGGCCGAGGAAGCGCGGCGCCATGCGGGCAACCTGGCCCATGCGCTCAAGACTCCGCTGACCGTCATCATGAACGCCGCGACCGCGCATGCCGACGATCTGGCCGAAACCGTCATCCGCGAAGCGCGGACGATGCGGCGGCAGGTCGACCATCATCTGGCGCGCGCCCGCGCGGTCGGGCGGCGCGGCTCCGCCCACAGCCGCGCCGAGGTCTGGCCCAGCCTGCAATCGGTCGAACGCGCGGTCGGCCGCCTCTATCGCCATGTCCGCATCGATGTGGACGGGCCGAAGGACCTGGTTGTCCATGTCGAGCGCCAGGATCTGGACGAGATGCTCGGCAACCTCGTCGAGAACGCGGCGAAATATGGCGGCGGCAGCGTCTTCGTGACGGTCGGGGCCCAGGCCGGGTTCGTCGAAATCCTGGTCGAGGACGACGGCACCGGCATCCCCGAGAACGAACGCGTCCGCATCTTCGATCGCGGCGTCCGGCTGGACACGGGCAAGCCGGGCACCGGCCTGGGCCTCGCCATCGTGCGCGACGTGGCGGAGATTTACGGTGGCACGGTGTCGTTGGAAGAGAGCGAGGATTTGGGCGGGTTGCTGGTGCGGCTCAGGCTTCCGGCGGCGGTGGGATAGTTTGGTTCACGCGAAGCCGCGATGACGCGAAGAGAGAAGAAGGATGGTTCGCGCGGAGGCGCGGAGGCGCGGAGAACGTGGAGGTGCTGGACGCGGCGCCGGGCCAGATGTCCCCTTCCTATGTCGTTGCTTACGGTCTGAAGAGGTTTCATTCCTCCCCTGCAAGGGGAGGGGGACCAGCGAAGCCGGTGGAGGGGTGTCGCCCCTATCGATAGCGCGACACCCCTCCGTCAGGCCTTCGGCCTGCCACCTCCCCTGCCAGGGGAGGAAAGACTTCCGGTCGTACAAGCCCAACCTCTCTGCGTTCTCAGCGCCTCCGCGCGAACCCAAAAAATCAGGCCGCCACCAACCCCAACGCATCCATCGCCCGCGCCGCAATTCCGATCGACCGTTTGCGCGCCTCATGGTCGAAGATCGAACTGACGATCATCACCTCATCCACCTTGGTCCGTTCGACGAACGCCGCCAGTTGCCGCTCCACCGTCTTGGGCGCGCCGATCGCCGAGCAGGACAGGACATGGTCGAGGATCGCCGACCCTTGCGGCCCCAGGCTCTCGCGGTAGTTGGCGACGGGCGGGGGCAGCTTGCCGGGGCGACCGGTGCGCAGCGCGACGAAGGCCTGTTGCTGCGAACTGGCCAGCAACTCCGCCTCTTCGTCGGTGTCGGCGGCGAAGACGTTGAAGCCCGCCATCGCATAGGGCTTGTCCAACACCGCCGACGGCCGGAAATCGCGGCGATAAATCGCCAGCGCGTCGTCCAGCGCATCCGGCGCGAAGTGCGAGGCGAACGCGTAAGGAAGGCCCAGCGCGGCGGCGAGTTGCGCGCCGTAAAGGCTCGATCCTAATATCCACATCTGCGGCTTCGCGCCCGCACCCGGCGTCGCGACGATACCGGTCTGGCCCCCAAGATCATTGGCATCGGCGAAATAGCTTTGCAGCTCCATCACGTCGCGCGGGAAGGCGTTGGGGTCGCTGTCGAGCGTGCGGCGCAGCGCGCGGGCGACGCGCTGGTCCGAACCGGGCGCACGGCCCAGCCCCAGGTCGACCCGGCCGGGGAACAGCGCGTCGAGCGTCCCGAACTGCTCGGCGATGGTCAGCGGCGCATGGTTGGGCAGCATGATGCCGCCCGCACCGATGCGGATGGCCCTGGTCGCCTGCCCGATATGCGCCAGCACCACGGCGGTCGCGGCGGACGCGATGCCCGCCATGCCGTGATGCTCGGCGGTCCAGTAGCGGTGAAAGCCGACCGCTTCGGCATGGGCGGCGAGGTCGGCGGCGTTGGCCAACGCCTGGGCCACAGTGCCGCCCTCGACGACGGGCACCAGATCGAGCAGGGAATAGCGTGTCATAAGAGCAAGATGGGGACGACCCGCCGCCCCCGCCAGCCAAGAGCGGGTATCAGAAGGTCAAGCCATACTTCACCGCCATGCCCCGCTCGGGCGGCAGCACCGCGATATTGCCGGGGTCGCGCCGCCAGAACAGATGCGTCGACCACTCGCCCGCACCCAGCTTCACGCCGTGGCGCAGCTCGACCAGCGTTTCCTGACCCGTGGGCGTCAGCGCCAATCGGTTGATCGCCCAGCCATCGACCTGCCCGCTGGCATAGTCCCAATGGTCGGGCAGCCGCAGGTCGAGCCCGCCGCCGGTCACGCGCAAGGGGCGCGACAGGCGCAGGTCGATCCGGTCCCGCCCGAACAGCCCGGCCTTGCCCGCCTCGACCGACCAGGACCGGCTGGCCAGCATCCCGTCGCCCAGGCCCCCGGTCGCGCGGGTCCAGCCGCTGCGCCAGCGTCCGCCCAGCGCCCAGCCATCCGCGCTTTGCCAGCGCGCGGCGGCATCGGCGAACCAGCTGGTCGCGTGCGCCTGCCCCAGTGCGCCGCCGAACCAACCGCCCAGCACCGTCGACCGCTCGGCCAGCCGGGTCATGCCCAGGGTCGCGGCGATCGGGCCCAGTCGCCGGTCGAATCCCAGCGTCATCTGGTCATAGCCGGGGGCGATCATGCCCGGCACCGGGGCGGCGAAGCGGCCGGTTTCCGCCGTCACGCTGATCCCCACCGGGCCCAGGTCATGATGCAGTGCGGCCGAGGCGCGCGGCGCCCGGTCCATGCCGGCACCAGGGTCGGCCATCAGGAAAGCCGCCCCTGCCTGACCCGTCCATCCCGCGACCAGCGCGTCGCCGCCGCTGGCAAAGCCGAAGCCGATCGTGGTGCGCGTATCGAGCGTCTGGGTCACGCTGCCCGCGACGATCCGCTGGGTGGCGGTCGGCGCATCGTTCGGCACGATCGCGCGCAGCCGTGCTTCGCCGGGCATGGTGACGGCGCGGGTCAGCGCGATCGAGCGGGTGCCGTCGGTCACGACCGTTCCCTCGATCCGGCCGAGCAGCGACGGGGCGAGCAGGGGGCGCGGCGACGCCTGCGCCACGCTGCCCGACAGGTCGACCCGGTAGGCGCGGGCATAGCCGTCCAGCGCGACGAGGTTCAGCCCCGACACCCGCGCATCGCCCATGGCGGAGGAGAGGCGCGCGTTGATCCCCATCGACACGGCGGCGGTGCTGCCCGCGACGCTCATGCCGCCGACCGGTTGGAAGGCGGCGGTGAGGTCCAGCGTCCCCCGGCCATAGACGCTGTCGGTGCCGCTATTGCCCGCCTCGCGCGCGGTGCGCAGCAGCAGATCGGCGATCTGTGCGCCGGTCAGGTTGGGAAAGGCCTGGGCAAGCAACAGCGCGGCGCCGCTGATCTGGGGCGCCGCGAAGGACGTCCCCGACCACAGCATCCGGGTGCCGACCGCATCGGGCGCCTCCACCCGCTCGCCCAGCGCGGTCAGATAATGCGCGGCCGACTGGCCCGCCCGGTTGCTGAAGGACGAGATGGTCCCGCTGGCCCCCACCGACCCGGCGATGATGATCTGGCCCCGCGCGACCGAGTCGTTGTTGGCGATCTGCGCCATCAGCGTGGGATTGGACTCGCCGTCATTGCCTGCGGCGATCACGATCACCATGCCCGCCGCCGTTGCTCGTCCGATCGCGGCGAGCAAGGCGCTGGGTGGCGTGTCGTTGGACCCGAGCGAGATGTTGACGACGCGTGCGCCCGCCTGACGCGCGGCGTCCAGCCCGCGCGCGATGGCGTCGGAGGAAAAGCTGCAATGGCCGCCGAGCCCGCCATCGCTGGAGGCGCTGGTGCAGCTGCCCGGCTGGTCGGCGCGCAGGACGACCAGGGTCGAGTCGAACGCCACGCCCTGCGCTCGGTCGCCGCTTCGCCCGCCGACGGCGGTGAAGGCAACGGCGGTGCCATGCCCATCCTCATCCCCGATGCCGCGCGTGCCCGCGACATCGGTGGAGGCCGCCGAAATCCGGCCGGTAAAGGCACCCGTACGATCGTCCACGCCGGAATCGATGACGCCCAGCGCCACGCCCGCGCCGGTCGCGCCCCGTTGATAGGCGGCCAGCGCGTTCATCGAGACCGCCCCCGCCGTCGCACGGTAGCCGGGCGTGTCGTAATTCTGGCTCGGGGCAGGCGTAGGCGTCGGGGACGGCGTGGGGGTTGGCGTCGGGGTCGGGCTGGGTGGTGTCGGGGTGGACTGGATGGCACCGGCACCGCCACAGGCGGACAGCAGCGTGCCCGCCCCGATCACCATGCTCCAGATCGTCGCGATGCCCCCCGCACCACGTACCCCCCACCGTGCCAACCCTTGCCCCCCCCTACGTCCTACTTCGTCCTACTTCGTCTTCGTCATAGAAGCCGCCCGGCATCTTGCGAAAGCGGGATTTTCAGAGTGACTGGCCGGGTCCGGGACGGTTGCGACAGATCGGCGCCGATCGCCACTGGGCGGCTTGCGGCCATGGGGCCTCGCGCCTACACGCTGCCGCCATGCTGCCCGCGCTTGCCCATATCGACGCCTGGATCTTCGATCTGGACAATACGCTCTATCCGGCGAGCGCGAACCTGTTCGCGCATATCGACCGGCGGATGACGCAGTTCGTCGGCGACTTGCTGGGCCTGGACCCAGCCGAGGCGTTCCGGGTGCAGAAGGACTATTTCCACGCGCACGGCACCACGCTGGCGGGCTTGATGGCCGAGCATGACGTCGATCCCGCCGCCTTTCTGGCCTATGTCCACGATATCGAGATGGATGTGCTGGAGCAGGACGCGCCGCTCGCCGCTGCACTGGCGAGGCTGCCGGGGCGCAAGCTGGTCTTCACCAATGGCGACAAGCCCTATGCGCTCAAGGTTCTCGACCGGCTGGGGCTGGGCAGCCATTTCGAGGCGGTGCACGACATCACCGCCATGGGCCTCGTCCCCAAGCCGCAGCCGTCCGCCTATGCCGGGCTGTGCGCGGCGTTCGACATCGATCCGACACGGGCGATCTTCTTCGAGGACATGGCGCGTAACCTGATCCCCGCCAAGGCGATCGGGATGACGACCGTATGGGTCGACAACGGCTCCGAACAGGGGCCGGAAGCGGCCCGCGACCATATCGACTATACCGTCCACGCGCTGACGCCGTGGCTGACCAGCATATTGGAGGAATGACCATGAGCCAGGACCTCGCCGCCACCATCGACGCCGCCTGGGAGAACCGGGCCGCGCTGAACTTCGCAACGCAAGGGGCGGAGCGGATCGCCGTCGACCGCGCGCTGGCGCTGCTCGACAGCGGTGAAGCACGCGTGGCCGAGCCGGACGGGAATGGCGGCTGGACCGTCAACCAGTGGCTGAAAAAGGCCGTGCTGCTGTCGTTTCGTCTCAACGACAACGTCCTGATCGACAATGGTCCGGGCGCGGGCCACTGGTTCGACAAGGTGCCGTCGAAGTTCAGCGGCTGGTCGGAAGCGGACTTCCGCGCCGCCGGTTTCCGCGCGGTGCCCGGATCGGTCGTGCGGCGCGGCGCGCATGTCGCCAAGGGCGCGATCCTGATGCCCAGCTTCGTCAATATCGGCGCCTATGTCGGTGAGGGCACGATGGTCGACACCTGGGCGACCGTGGGCAGCTGTGCGCAGATCGGCAAGAACGTGCACCTGTCGGGTGGTGCAGGCATCGGCGGCGTGCTGGAGCCGCTTCAGGCCGATCCGGTCATCATCGAGGACGGCGCGTTCATCGGCGCGCGCGCCGAAGTGGCCGAGGGCGTCCGCGTCGGCGAGGGTGCGGTGCTGTCGATGGGTGTCTATCTCGGTGCTTCGACCAAGATCATCGACCGCGAGACGGGCGAGGTCTTCCGGGGCCATGTGCCGCCTTATTCGGTGGTGGTGCCCGGCACGACCCCATCGGTCGATGGCAAGCCGGGGCTGTACTGCGCGGTGATCGTCAAGCGCGTCGACGCGCAGACCCGGTCGAAGACCAGCATCAACGATCTGCTCCGCGATTGAGTCCTGCAACGCCGATCCGGTCTTTGGCCGGATCGGCGATTGGTTCGCGCGAAGCCGCGAAGTCGCGAAGAAAGAGATTTTTGTTCGCGCGGAGGCGCGGAGGACGCGGAGGTGGATCGCGTTTGGCAAACGTCCTATTTTCATCGCAGGCCGGAGAGGCGGGATGAAGGCGGCCGCCGGATATGACACCTCCGCGTTCTCCGCGCCTCCGCGCGAACCTCATTCTTCTTCGCGACTTCGCGGCTTCGCGTGAACCAAAACTACAACCCCACCCGCTTGGCCAGCCACCGCGCCGCCGCTTCCGGGCTTTCCTTCGCCGCGTCATCCCGATCCACCCGGTAGTTCGCCTCGCGCATCGCCTCGACCGGAATCCGGTTCAGCATCGGCTGCAGCGCCTGTACGAACCTGGCGTCCCCCGCCCGGTCCTTCGCGACCAGCACCACCGCGTCATAACCGGGGATCGCATGGCTGGGATCGCTCAGTACGGTCAGCGTGTCCGCCGCGATTCGACCATCGGAGGAAAAGGCGGAGATCACATCGGCCCGCCCGCTCGCCAGGGCGCGGTACATGAAGGTCGGGCTGTACGGCGTCATGCTGGCGAAGCGTAGACCATAGGCGTCGCGCACTGCCGCCCATTCGGGCCGGTCGAGAAACTCCAGATCGCTGCCCAGCTTCAGCCGAGGGGACACCCGCGCCAGATCGGTGAGCGACCGCACCCCCAGCCGGTCAGCGAGCGGGGCCTTCATCGCAAAGGCATAGGCATTCTCGAATCCCAGCGGCCCGAGCATCGCGACATCGCGCGTCGCTGCCCAGTCCTTCAGCGCGCCCAGCATCGCCGTGCGTGGGGGCGAGTCATGCCGGTGCATCGCGGTCGTCCACAGCGTGCCCGCATAATCGACATAGATGTCGACCCGGCCCGCCGCCGTCGCCTCGAACGCCACCGCCGAGCCCAGCCCGTCGCGGTAGCTCACATCATAGCCCGCTTGGCTCAGCCGGTCGCCGATCAGCCGCGCCAATATATATTGCTCGGAAAAATTCTTCGCGCCGATCACCACCTGACGCCGCGCTTCGCCCCCGCGCGGCCAGAGCGGCTGCGTCGCCAAGGCCACGCCCAGCGTCAGCGCAACCAGCCCGCCGATCCACATCCAGCGCCGTCGGGTCGCCAGGCCGCGTTCGATCGCCCCGATCAGCGCATCGACTATCAGGGCCAGCGCAGCGGCCGCGAAACACCCCGCCAGCACCAGCGCCCAGGCTTGGGTCTGAAGCCCGGCAAAGATCAGGTCGCCCAGCGACGGCTGGCCCACCGTGGTCGACAGCGTGGCGGCCCCGATCGTCCACACTGCCGCGGTACGAATACCCGCCGCCAGCACCGGCGCGACGAGCGGTGCCTCGACCAGCCGCAGCTTCTGTGCCTTCGTCATCCCCACCGCATCGGCGGCCTGCAACACCGCCGGGTCGAGCCCGACCAGCCCGGTCACACCGTTGCGCAGGATCGGCAGCAGTGCATAAAGCGTCAGCGCCAGCAAGGAGGGCAGGAAGCCCAACGCGGGTATCCCTCCGCCGACCAGCCCCGACAGACTGAGCAGCACCGGATAGAAGAGCGCCAGCAGCGCGAGCGCCGGGATCGTCTGCACCAGACTGGCGAACCCCAGCGCCACCCGCGACAGGCCCGGTCGCCGCGCACAGGCAAAGGCCAGTGGCACCGCGATTCCGATGCCGAGCAACAGCGCCGCCATGCTGACCAGCACATGCTGGGCGAGGAGCGGCGGTACGCGGGCGAGTGCGTCGAGAAAGGGGCTCATGCCTGAAGCGCCGCCAGTCGCTCGGCCTGGTGCCGGGGTACGGCCATCAACGCCTGCGCCGCCGCACCGCCTTCGCCGGCGACCAGTTGTGCAGGGCTGGTATCGGCGACAATCCGGCCCGCCTCCATCACCAGCACGCGCGTCGCGGTCAGCAGCGCCTCGGCCATGTCATGGGTGACGAGGATGGTCGTCAGCCCCAGCCGCGCGTGCAATTCCACCAGCCGTCCCGCAACCGCATCGCGGGTGACGGGATCGAGTGCGCCCAGCGCTTCGTCGAGCAACAGGATCGGCGGCTCGGTGGCGAGGGCACGGGCGATGGCGACGCGCTGGCGCTGACCGCCCGACAGCGCGTCCGGCATGCGATCGGCAAGGTCGCGGGGCAGGTCGACCAGATCGAGCAGTTCGGCCACCCGCTCGCCCACCGCATGGCCCGCGAGGCGCAGCCCGATCGCGATGTTCGCCGCGACCGTCATATGCGGGAACAGCCCATGCTG
The DNA here is from genome assembly GCF_034659795.1 of Sphingomonas fuzhouensis. Lineage (NCBI taxonomy): Bacteria > Pseudomonadati > Pseudomonadota > Alphaproteobacteria > Sphingomonadales > Sphingomonadaceae > Sphingomonas > Sphingomonas fuzhouensis. Next base: position 67,235 of record NZ_JAXSQY010000003.1, on the reverse strand, counting down.
TTGGAAGACATAGCCGATCCGGCGGCGCAGCAGATGCGGCGGCTCGGCCGTCACATCCCGTCCGTCGATCGACACCCGGCCGATATCGGGCTCTTCCAGCCGGTTGATCATGCGCAGCAGCGTCGACTTGCCCGATCCCGATGCCCCGACCAGCGCGACGAAACTGCCCCGATCGATGGTCAGCGAAACGCCGTCGACCGCCGCGACCGCGCCATAGCGGCGGCCGACATTGTCCAGCGCGATCATCGATTTGGCATCGGGTTGGGCATGCGGCCATCATGAGAAGGTAACAGGAATGGGTCAAACGCGGGGCGCCGCCGTTCGCTGCACGGGATCGCGGCTTTCGGACTATGCCTTGGCCACCGGGCAGGATAAGGGGCCGTAAAACATGTTCAACATGGCCGCCCGCGAGCGGCAGGAGAGTTTATGAGCCAGACCGCCCTTCAGACCGCCAGCCATGTGCTGGACCGCGTCCTCGTCCTCGAAATGGTGCGCGTGACCGAGGCGGCGGCGATCGCCGCCTCGACATTGGTCGGGCGCGGGGACGAGAAGGCGGCGGACGCGGCGGCGGTCGAGGCGATGCGCGCCGCGCTCAACGAACTCGACATGGATGGCACCGTGGTCATCGGTGAGGGCGAGCGCGACGAGGCCCCGATGCTGTTCATCGGCGAGAAGGTCGGCACCGGCAACGGCCCCGAAATCGATATCGCGCTCGATCCGCTGGAGGGCACGACCATCTGCGCCAAGGCGGGGCCGAACAGCCTGGCGGTGCTGGCGATCGCTGAGAAGGGCCATCTGCTCAACGCGCCCGACGTGTATATGGACAAGATCGCGGTCGGCCCCGGCTATCCGGCGGGCGTGATCGATCTCGACCGCAGCCCCAGCGACAATATCCGCGCCATTGCCGAGGCCAAGGGGGTGAAGCCTGGTGACATCGTGGTGTGCGTGCTCGACCGGCCGCGTCACGAGGGGCTGATCGCCGAGTTGCGGTCGCTGGGCTGCGGCGTGGTGCTGATCGGCGATGGCGACGTGGCGGGGGTGATTGCGACGACCGATCCCGACACGACGATCGACGTCTATATGGGCTCGGGCGGTGCGCCGGAGGGGGTGCTGGCCTGCGCCGCGCTGCGTTGCGTCGGCGGCCAGTTCAAGGGGCGGCTGCTGTTCCGCAACGATGCCGAGCGGACCCGCGCCCACAAATGGGGCGTGACCGACCTCGACAAGCAATATGACCTGACCGAGCTGGCGCAGGGCGACTGCATCTTTGCCGCAACCGGCGTGACCGACGGGTCGCTGCTGGCCGGGGTCAAGCGTCGGCCCAAGGTCATGACGACCGAGAGCGTGGTAATGCGCGCCTCGTCTGGCACGGTCCGCTGGGTGAAGGGGCAGCATCGCCTGTGATTCCGACGCCGATACTCAGCCTCCTCCTCCTTCTCGCCGCGCTGGCGGGTATCTGGTGGTTCCAGAAGGGGGATCTGGGCGAGTATCGGCGGTTCAAGGCGCTGAACGACAGTCATTCGCGGCGGATGCGGTTCCGGTTGTGGTTGGCCCGGTCGGCGCTGGCGTTCCTGTTGCCGGTGCTGGTCGGGCTGGGGCTGCTCGGGCGGTGGGACGCGTTGGCGGTACTGCCGGGCGAGTTTGCGGGCGTGGTCGGGCTGATGCCGCCGATCTTCGAAGATGCCGAGGCGCTGCAACCGATGCTGATCGGCGGTGCGATCGGCGGGCTGGTCGCGGGGGCGGTGCTGGCGCGGGTGCTCAAACGACGGACGCTGGGCGATGTCTCCGCGATCCTGCCGCGCGAGCGGCGCGAGCTGAAATATGCCGCCGCCCTGAGCGTCATGGCGGGGGTGACGGAGGAGGCGTTCTTCCGCCTCTATCTGCCGCTGCTGGTCGCGATGGTGACGGGTTGGGCGGGGATCGGCTTTGTCGCTTCGTTGATCCTGTTCGGCGCGATGCACCGCTATCAGGGTTGGGTCGGGGTGCTGGCCACCACCGCGCTGGGGGCGGTGATGACCGGGCTATATCTGATGACCGGCAGCCTATGGGTGGTGATGCTGGTCCATGTGCTGGTGGACCTGAACGGCTTGGTGGTGACGCCGGTGCTGGGCGGGGTAGGGCGGAAATAACTATTCCTCCCCTGCAAGGGGAGGGGGACCATGCGGAGCATGGTGGAGGGGAGTGGCAGGTCGAACCCGCCCCGCGGGTTCGAGGATTGCCGGGGGCAATCCGGCCTGCCACTCGCTATCGAGAGGCCGACACCCCTCCGTCAGGCCTACGGCCTGCCACCTCCCCTTGCAGGGGAGGAATTAGGTCAGTTCTTCAGCCGCCAGCCGGTGCGGAAGATCCAGCCGATCCATGCCAGGCATGCCAGCAGGAACAGCGCGGTCACGCCCAGGCTGACCTCCGGCGTCACGTCCGACGTGCCGAAGAAGGTCCAGCGGAAGCCGTTGATGAGGTACACGACCGGGTTGAACAGCGTCACCGTCCGCCACGGCTCCGGCAGGATCGTCACCGAGTAGAAGGCCCCGCCTAGAAAGGTCAGCGGGGTGACGATCAACAGCGGAATGACCTGCAACTGCTCGAACCCGCGCGCCCAGATGCCGATGGCGAAGCCGAACAGCGAGAAGGTCACCGCGACCAGCAACAGGTAGAAGAGCATCGCGACCGGATGCAGGATCGACAGATCGACGAACAGATAGGCGGTGGCCAAGATGACCAGCCCGATCACCATCGACTTGCTCGCCGCCGCGCCGACATAGCCCAGCACCGTCTCGATCGGTGACAGCGGCGCGGACAATATCTCGTACATCGTGCCGGTGAACTTCGGCATGTAGATGCCCAGGCTGGCGTTCAGGATGCTCTCCGAAAAGATCGACAGCAGCATCAGGCCCGGCACGATGAACGCGCCGTAGGGCACGCCCGAGACCTGGTTCATGGCAGAGCCAATCGCGGTGCCGAACACCACGAAATAGAGCGTCGTGGTGATGACCGGCACCATCAGGCTGGTCCACACCGTCCGCTGGAACCGCGCCATTTCGAAGTGATAGATCGACCAGATGCCATGCAGGTTCATGCGCGTGTCCCCTCGACCAGATCGACGAAGATATCCTCCAGCGAGGATTTGTAGGTTTCCAGATCGTTGAACCCGATGTCCATGTCGCCCAGCTTGCGCAGCAGCGACGGGATGCCGGTCCGCTCGGCGCGCGCGTCGAAGATGTAGCGCAGGCGCTTGCCCTCATCCTCCAGCGTCAACTGCCACTCGGCCAGCTCCGGTGGGATCGTCGCCATCGGCTCGGCCAGGGTCAGCACCATCTCGCGCTTGCCGAGCTTCTTCATCATCTCGGCCTTTTCCTCGACCAGGAGCAGCTTGCCTTTGGCGATCACGCCCACCCGGTCGGCCATTTCCTCGGCCTCCTCGATATAATGCGTGGTCAGGATGATGGTGACGCCGCGTTCCCGCAGACGATGGACCAGTTTCCACATGTCGCGGCGGAGTTCGACATCGACGCCCGCCGTGGGCTCGTCGAGGAAGAGGAGGTCGGGTTCGTGGCTTAGCGCCTTGGCGATCAGCACGCGGCGCTTCATGCCGCCCGACAGCTCCATCAGCTTGGCATGGCGCTTGTCCCAGAGCGACAGGTCGCGCAGCACCTGTTCGACATAGGCCGGGTCGGGCGCGCGGCCGAACAGGCCCCGGCTGAAATTGACCGTGTCGATGACCCGCTCGAACATGTCGACCGACAGTTCCTGTGGCACGAGCCCGATCTTGCGCCGTGCGCCCTTGTAATCGCGTAGCGCGTCATGCCCATCGACCCGGATGGTCCCGGCCGAGGGCGTGACGATGCCGCACACGATCGAGATCAGCGTCGTCTTGCCTGCGCCATTCGGCCCAAGCAGCGCGAAAATCTCGCCGCGCCGGATGCTCAGGTCGACCGGCTGGAGGGCGGTGACCCCGCCCTTATAGGTCTTGGTCACGCCCTCGACGGACAGGATCGGGTCGGTCATACGGCAGTCCCCCGTTGGAAGACCGCCGCTTTATCAACGGTTTCGCGCGGCGGCGATGGCCTTTTGCAATTCCTCGAGCGGTAGCGCGCCGGACAGGACCTGATTGCCGACGATCCAGCTGGGCGTGCCGGTCAGGCCCAGCCGCCCAGCGGCCTGCATGTTACGGGCGATCTCGGCATCCGCCTGGGGCTGGAAGGCGGCCATTTTGCTCATATCGACGCCCGCCTTGGCGGCGGCGGCGGCGATGGTCGCATCGCTGACCGGACCACCGGCATAGAGCGCATCGTGGAAGGCGGCGAACTTGCCCTGGGACGCCGCCAACAGGCTGGCCCGCGCCGCCGCCTTGCTCGACGGGGCCAGGATCGGCAGCTCGCGATAGACGATGCGTAAGTTAGGGTCGGCCTGGGTGAGTTGCTTCAGCAGCGGCAGGCTGGCCCGGCAATAGCCGCAATTATAGTCGTAAAACTCGACCAGCGTCACATCGCCCTTGGGGTTGCCGGTATAGGCATTGCCGAACGGCTTGGTCAGGCCGCCGCCGATCGCCGCCACCGCCTTGCCTTGTTCGCGGTCCTGCAGGCGCTGCATCGCTTCGGGGATCACTTCGGGATGGTCGAGCAGATAGGTGCGGACCGTGTCGCCCGACGCGGCATGGGGGGCGACGAGGGGGGCCAGCGCCATGGCGGTGCCGCCACCGACCAGACCACCCAGGACCGCGACGGCGGCCAGTGTCTTCAGGCCCATCAGCGGCGCTTCTTCTTGGAACTGGCGGCGGCGTCGGCAGAGGTCATGGCGATATCCTGCGCCCGAATCCATTCGGACGTATTGGGGGTGAGATTGGCCATCGCATAGCGGGCGCTCTGGATGGCGGTGCGGTTGTCGCCCATCATGCTCGCCCGCTCTGCGGTGGCGAGCGCGGCACGGGGTTCGTCGCCCATCTGTTCATAGGCGGTGCCCAGCTGGACCCAGGCAAAGGGATTGTCCTCGTCGCGCTGGACCGCGACCTTCAGCACCTTCACCGCCTCAGGCAGGTTGCGCTTGTCCTCGGTGGCGATCAGGGCATGGCCGAAGGTGGTGGCGATCAGGGCGTTCTGGCCCGACCCCATGGTCGCGGCGCGCAAGGGGGCCAGTGCCTCCTGCGGCTTGCCCGATTCGAGCAGGATCTGGCCCTGGATTTCCTCGAAATACGGGTCCTTGGGGTCCTTGGCGATCAGCGCGGCGGCCTCGGCCTCGGCTTTGTCGGGATAGCCGCTCTTATGATAGGCATAGGCGCGGGCGTAATGCGCATAGACCGACTGGTCGCTGTCGGGATATTTCTGAAGCGTCGTCTCGGGCGGCGAGACATAGCCGAACAGCTTGGCCTTCACCCGCAGGAACCGCTCCTGGAGTTTCGCGTCGATCGGCTTGTTCCAGGCGGGCGAGGCCTGGAGGTCGGCGGTCAGCGACTGGATACGCACCGACGACAGCGGATGGGTCTGCGCGAACGGATCGATATTGGTGTAGCCATAGCGATATTGCTGATTCTGCAATTTCTTGAAGAAGCTCAGCATGCCCTTGCCGGTGACGCCCGCCGTGGTGAGGTAGCGCGCGCCCGCCGCATCGGCGGCCGATTCCTGGTTGCGGCTGAAGGCGAGGACGTTGCTCATCGCCGCCTGCTGCCCGGCGGCCATCATGCCCATGCCCGCTGCGCCGCCACCGAGAACCGCGGTGGCAAGGCCCAGCACCATCGACAGCAGCTGCATCTTCATCGCGGGCTTCATCGCCTGCTCGCCCAGGATGACATGGCCGTCGGCGATATGGCCCAGTTCGTGCGCCACGACGCCCTGCACCTCGTTCACATTGTCCGCCGCCTGGATCAGGCCCGAATGGACATAGACGATCTGTCCGCCTGCGACGAAGGCGTTGATCGAATCGTCGTTGATCAGGACGATCTTCACGTCGCGGGGCGAAAGCCCGGCGGCCTTGATCATCGGCGCGGCCATGTCGGCGAACAGCGATTCGGTTTCCGCATCGCGCAGGATGGACTGCGCGGCGGCCGGTTGCGCCCAGACCAGGATCGTGACGGCGAAGGCGGCGATCAGACGCTTCATGCTTCCTCTATCGACGGGTCGGCTTCGGGACACAACCGGGTTCGCGGGTTGCTGGGCAGGAATGGCATGGATAGCCTCTGCCACCGAGCGGCTGAACGGCTGGCGAACGAAAGGGTGGCATGATGATGGTAACGACCGACGCCGGGCCGATGTCCCCGATACCCGCGCTTCCGGCTTGCGCAATTACGGGGGCAAAGCCCGTCACGGCGCGCATGGCGGACTTGCCGAAGCCGGTGCGGGATGCGCTGCTCGCTTCCGTCGGTCAGCCCATTGCCGAGGTGGGGGCGCCGTTCAACGCGTCGGATATCGTCCCGCCGAACGCGCCGCCGCGCGTGCGTTTTCTCCGAGCCTACCGGGTGCGCGACCTGTGGCTGGTCTGGGTCGAGCGGGGCGGGATCGGGCATGACTTCCGCCTGCTCGCCTTTCGCGATGCGGCCAAAGGGGCTAGCGTCGCCGTGCCGGTCCCGCGCGATGCCAGCCGTAACCTGTGCACCGCGTCACGGGCGATGGCTGACACCACATTTTCGCTTTCCTCCCCTGTAAGGGGAGGTGGCAGGCCGAAGGCCTGACGGAGGGGTGTCACGGTTGGCAAGTATAGGGTGACCTCGCGACCGGGGACACCCCTCCACCATGCTCCGCATGGTCCCCCTCCCCTTGCAGGGGAGGAATCAGCAAAAAGCCCGCCTTCTTGCGAAGACGGGCTTTGCAGAGCCAATCGCAAACCGACCGGCGTTACGCCTGCGCGGCGTCCTTGCGGGCGCGTTCCTCGTAGAAGTTGCGGACCACGTCCCATGCCTCTTCGGCGGTTTCGACATAGGTGAAGATGCCCAGGTCGCGCTCGGACACCACGCCTTCCTCGACCAGCGCCTCGAAATTGACGACGCGTTCCCAGAAGGCGCGGCCGAACAGCAGGACGGGGATGGGCTGGATCTTGCCCGTCTGGATCAGGGTCAGCAGCTCGAACAGCTCGTCGAACGTGCCGAAGCCGCCGGGGAACGCCGCCAGCGCGCGCGCGTGGAGCAGGAAGTGCATCTTGCGCAGCGCGAAATAGTGGAACTGGAGGCTCAGCGACGGCGTGACATAGGGATTGGGCGCCTGCTCGTGCGGCAGGACGATGTTCAGGCCCACCGACTCGGCACCGACATCCGCCGCGCCGCGATTGGCGGCTTCCATGATCGAAGGACCGCCGCCCGAGCAGACGACGAACTGGCGCATGCCGCGATCGTCACGGGGCAGGCGGCTGGTGATCTGGGCCAGCTCGCGCGCGATGTCGTAATATTTGCTCTTGGCGACCAGGTTCTCGGCGATCTTGCGCGATTTGTCGTCATGCGCCAGCGCCAGTAGCGCATCGGCCTTGGCGGGCTCGGGGATACGCGCCGAGCCGTAGAAGACGAAGGTCGAGGCGATCTTGGCCTCTTCGAGCAGCAACTGCGCCTTCAGCAGCTCCAGCTGGAAACGGACGGGGCGAAGGTCTTCGCGCAGCAGGAAGTCCATGTCCTGAAAGGCCAGCGTATAAGCGGGGCTTTCGGTCTGCGGCGTCGAGACGATCGTCTTGGCGCTCTCGGCGTCCTGGCTGGCATTGGGGAAGACGCGGTTCGGTACTTGGGTCTTATCGGTCATTTCGGATGATGTAGGGGATCGCCGGCCGGTGCGCTACCGGCAAAAATGCGCGGCATCATCCTCCAGATGCAGGTGGTTGCGGTGCGCCGCGTTATAGTCGGGGCTCAGCACCGTGCCGAACCGCTTGCATGCCGACGCGCGGATCACCGTCCAGAAGTGGCGGATCTGCGGATCGGTGGAATACCAGTCGTTCAGCAGCGTGATCCGCCGCCCGTCCTTCAATACGAAGCCGCCGACATCCACCGCATTGGCCAGCGCATGGCCCGAACGTCGGTCGCCGATCCGCTTGGTCCCGACGATGTTGCGGCAGGCATAGGTGCCCATCCCCTCGACCTTGGCCAGCGGTGAGCCGAGAATCTGCCACGCGGCGGGGGCAACGGCGTTGCGCACCCACCCGGCAAAGGCGCGTGCATTGCCGCATCGCATCGCGGTGACGCCGGTGACCGGCACGCCGATATCGGTCAGCTGCACCGCGCCGTAGAGACCACAGCCGGGCCCCAGTTCCTTGTCGGGCAGGCGGCGATAATCGACGCCCTCGCGCCGCAGATCGGCCTCGCACTGCGCCGTCTCGCGAATGGGCGGGCGATAGGGTTCGGGGCGCGAGGCCTGCTGGACGGGCCGGTCGGGACGACCGCAGGCGGAGAGCAGCGCGGCCCCCAGAATCGGAAAAGCGAGAAACAGGGGGACGCGAACCATATGTCCCCTTGTTCCTCGCCGCTTCGCTTTTGTCAGCCCCGATCAGCCATGCGGAGGCGTGTCTGCGACATGCTCCAATATGTCACCCGGCTGGCAATCGAGCGCAGTGCAGATCGCGTCCAGCGTGGTGAAGCGGATGGCGCGTGCCTTGCCGGTCTTCAGGATCGACAGATTGGCCAGCGTCAGGTCGACCCGCTCGGCCAGTTCGGTCAGCGACATGCGCCGGTCGAGCAACAGCCGGTCGAGATTGATGCGGATCGCCATCAGATCGTCCCTTCCGCATCCTCGCGCAGTCGCGCGCCCTCGCGAAAGACCTGGGCGAGCACCAGCGTCAGCAGGATCGCGAACACGCCGTCCACGCCCATCGACTTGATGATGTCCTGCGACTCGAAGGGCAGCAGCGGCGGCAAGACGAATTGCAGCAGATAGGCGACCGCGATGGTGCCCGCGATCCAGTTCAGTCGCTTGACATTGGCAATAGTGAAGGGCGCGCCCGCCGCGGTGCTGCGCAGCATCTGGATCAGGGGGAGCAGGGCGGCCCAGGCGAGGCCCAGCGCGATCAGCATGACCGCCAGCGCGGCGGCGACCACGCCGGGGGTCTTGGTGTCGATCGCCTGCGCATTGACATGCACCGCCCCCAGCGCGCCCGGCGAGATCGCATCGACGATCAGCACGCCGACCGACGCCAGGATGATGATCGTGACGAACGCCAGAATGGCGAGCAGAGCGGCGTACAGCAAGGTGCTGATATGACTGGCGAAGCGTGTCATCGTGTTCTGTCCTCCACATCGAATCAATATCGATATTCAATAATAGATCATCGATTATCGAGCAGGGCATATATTGAAATTCGATATGGTGGGGTGTCTGACTATGATGGGAGCGCTGCACCCTCCTCCTGCGACAGGAAGGCCTCTCCGGCGATACGTCGGCTTTGGTATGTCGCGATATCGATCAGCGGACGGGCAGTCAGCAGGGCGATCGAGACGTTGCGGCTCTCCCGAATCCCGTCGAATGGCTTCCACAAGGAGGCGACGGGCACGAAAAACCAGCCGACATTCCAACCCGGACCGATCGTCATGGCATCGCTCCACTGCTGCGCGTTGCGGTTGATGACATAGACCCAGCCGAAGAAGCCGATATGGCTGAGGATGGACAATAGGACGAGCAGCGGCTGTACGGGCAGCACGGCCTCACTTGCGCGAATCACCCGCTCGGGGGTGATGGGGACGCTGCCAAAGCCGCCCAAGATGCTGGTTTGCCAGACATCTATTCCGGCCTGACCAAGGCTGTTGAGCAACCACAAACAGCTGAGCGCGATGGTCCATTGCATCAAACGTCTGGGATTGCTGAGCATTCTGAAATTCCCCCTTCACGGCTTCGCCGGATGCAATATTGCGCCATCGCGATTGTGATTGTCATCTTCGATCGACATCGCTAGGGCCGTCGACGGGCCACGCGGTCCCAACGCCGCGCGTGCTCTCTGTGAGGAGAGTCTTAAATGACTGAAGTGAATACCGCCGACGCCACTCTTGCGCCCGCGAAGCCCGCCACCAAACCGGCGCGCCCCTATTTCTCCAGCGGTCCCTGCGCCAAGCCTCCCGGTTGGGACGCGGCCAAGCTCGCGACGGACAGCCTCGGCCGTTCGCATCGCTCGAAGCTGGGCAAGCAGCGGCTGCAATATTGCATCGACCTGATGCGCGAGCTGCTGAAGCTCCCCGACACCCACCGCATCGGCATCGTCCCCGGCTCCGACACCGGCGCATTCGAAATGGCGATGTGGACCATGCTGGGCGCCCGCCCCGTCACCACGCTCGCCTGGGAAAGCTTCGGCGAAGGCTGGGTGACCGATGCGGTCAAGCAGTTGAAGCTGGAGCCCACTGTCCTGCGTGCCGATTACGGCCAGATCGCGGACCTGAATGCGGTCGACTGGTCGAACGACGTGCTCTTCACCTGGAACGGCACCACCAGCGGCGTGCGCGTACCGAACGGCGACTGGATCGCCGACGACCGCGAGGGCCTGTCCTTCGCCGACGCGACCAGCGCGGTGTTCGCCTATGACCTGCCCTGGGACAAGATCGATGTCGCCACCTTCTCGTGGCAGAAGGTGCTGGGCGGCGAGGGCGCGCACGGCGTCCTGATCCTCGGCCCGCGCGCCGTCGAGCGTCTGGAGACCTACACCCCGGCCTGGCCACTGCCCAAGGTCTTCCGCCTGGTGTCGAAGGGCAAGCTGGCCGAGGGCGTGTTCAAGGGCGAGACGATCAACACCCCCTCGATGCTCGCCGTCGAGGACGCGATCTTCGCGCTCGAATGGGGCAAGGCTCTTGGCGGTGCGGATGCGCTTATCAAGCGTTCGGACGCCAATGCGGCGGCGCTGAACAGGATCGTCGAGGAGCGCGACTGGCTCGGCCATCTGGCGGCCGATCCGGCGATCCGCTCGACCACCAGCGTCTGCCTGACGGTCGAGGGCGCGGACGAGGCGGTCATCAAGAAGATGGCCGCGCTGCTCGAAGCCGAAGGCGCGGCCTATGACGTGGCGGGTTACCGCGACGCGCCCGCGGGCCTGCGCATCTGGTGCGGCGCCACGGTCGAAACCGCCGATATCGAGGCGCTCGGCCCCTGGCTCGACTGGGCCTACGCGACCGCCAAAGCCTGATTTCCTTAAGCCCTCTCTCCCTCGGGGAGAGGGTTGGGTGAGGGGCAGCGCTGGGCCAGGCGGCAAATTCGTCGCCAAGCCCCAACCCCTCACCCCGGCCCTCTCCCTAGTGGGGAGAGGGAGACATTCCCCTATTCCCGGAGCCATCCCCATGCCCAAAGTTCTCATCAGCGACAAAATGGACCCCAAGGCCGCCCAGATCTTCCGCGAGCGCGGGGTCGAGGTGGACGAGATCACCGGCAAGACGCCGGACGAACTGAAGGCGATCATCGGCCAATATGACGGCCTGGCGATCCGCAGTTCGACCAAGGTCACCAAGGACATCCTGGAGCACGCCACGAACCTGAAGGTCGTCGGCCGTGCCGGGATCGGCGTCGACAATGTCGACATCCCCGCCGCCAGCGCCAAGGGCGTGGTGGTGATGAACACGCCGTTCGGCAACTCGATCACCACCGCCGAACATGCCATCGCGCTGATGTTCGCGCTCGCCCGCCAGTTGCCCGAGGCCGATGCCTCGACGCAAGCCGGCAAGTGGGAGAAGAACCGCTTCATGGGCGTCGAGCTGACGTCCAAGACGCTGGGCCTGATCGGTGCGGGCAATATCGGCTCGATCGTGGCCGACCGTGCGCTCGGCCTGCGGATGAAGGTCGTCGCCTTCGACCCGTTCCTGACGCCCGAGCGCGCGCTGGAAATGGGCGTGGAGAAGGTGACGCTGGACGAGTTGCTCGCCCGCGCCGACTTCATCACGCTGCACACGCCGCTGACCGACCAGACCCGCAACATCCTGTCGGCCGAGGCGCTCGCCAAGACCAAGAAGGGCGTGCGTATCATCAACTGCGCGCGCGGCGGCCTGATCGACGAAGAGGCGCTGAAGGCGGGCTTGGATTCGGGTCATATCGGTGGCGCGGCGCTCGACGTGTTCAAGGTCGAACCGGCCAAGGAGAGCCCGCTGTTCGGCACGCCCAACTTCATCTCGACGCCGCACCTCGGCGCCTCGACCACCGAAGCGCAGGTCAATGTCGCCATCCAGGTCGCCGAGCAACTCGCTGATTTCCTCGTCTCGGGCGGCGTCACCAACGCGCTCAACATGCCGAGCCTCACCGCCGAGGAAGCGCCGAAGCTGAAGCCGTACATGGCGCTCGCTGAAAAGCTGGGCTCGCTGGTCGGCCAGCTCTCGCACGGCGCGGTGACGGGCATCGCGATCGAGGCGGAGGGCGCGGCCGCTGCGCTCAACCTTAAGCCGATCACGGGCGCGGTGCTGGCGGGCTTCATGCGCGTCCATTCGGACACGGTGAACATGGTCAACGCGCCCTTCCTCGCCAAGGAACGCGGCCTCGACGTGCGTGAAGTGCGCCATGACCGCGAGGGCGATTACCACACGCTGGTCCGCGTGACGGTGACGACGGCGGACGGCGAGCGTTCGGTCGCGGGCACGCTGTTCGGCGATCAGGCCCCGCGCCTGGTCGAGCTGTTCGGCATCAAGGTCGAGGCCGATCTCGCCGGGCCGATGCTCTATGTCGTCAACGAGGACGCGCCGGGCTTTATCGGGCGTCTCGGCACCACGCTGGGCGAGGCGGGTGTCAATATCGGCACCTTCCACCTTGGCCGCCGCTCGGCGGGCGGCGAGGCGGTGCTGCTGCTCTCGGTCGACGAGGCGGTGGACGCGGAGCTGCTGGCCAAGGTCAAGGCGCTGCCAGGCGTGAAGACCGCGATGGGGCTGGCGTTCTAAAGGCGCAAAAAGGCAAAGAGCCCTCTCCCCTCCGGGGAGAGGGTTGGGTGAGGGGCGGGGGCTGGGCAATGGCGCCTTGCCAAGCCCCGGGGGGCGCCCCCCCGCCCGCACCCCCCCGGGGGGGGGGGGGGGCGGGGGGGACAAAAAGGGGGG
>NZ_JAXSQY010000003.1:0-54282 GCF_034659795.1 Sphingomonas fuzhouensis | reverse complement strand
CCAAACCCCCCTCCCCCCGGGGGGGTTGGGGGTGGGGGGGGGGGCGGGGGCTGGGCAATGGCGCCTTGCCAAGCCCCGACCCCTCACCCCGGCCCTCTCCCCAGTGGGGAGAGGGAGTGGTACGTTCCCCATGAAGGGGGAGCCATCACATGAAGACCGATCCGGTCCTTCGCGACCGTGCCCGCGCCATGCGTCGCGAAATGACCGAACCGGAAAAGCGTCTCTGGCTCATACTCCGTGATCGCCGCTTTCACGGAATCAAATTCTCCCGCCAAGTCCCGATAGGCCCCTATATCGCCGACTTCGCCGCCCGCTCGCACCGAGTGGTCATAGAGGTTGACGGCGATACGCATAGCGACCAATCACGCGATGCCCGTCGCACCTCCTGGCTGGAGAGCCAAGGCTATGCGGTGATCCGCTTCCCGAATGCGGATGTCATGACCAACCCCGACGGCGTGGCGCACACGCTGATGAACAGGCTTATCCGATGACCGCGCTCCTTCCCGAAGGCTATCACGACCGTCTTCCCCCCTATGCCGATGCCGCCGCGTCGGTGGAGGCGCGGGTGCTGGAGGCGGCGCGGCTGCATGGCTATGAGCGCGCCGATCCGCCGTCGATCGAGTTTGCCGAGGCGCTGGGCTCGCGGCTGAAGGCTGGGGGGCTGCATGACGCGGTGCGCTTCGTCGATCCGGTGTCGCAGCGTACGCTCGCCATCCGGCCCGACCTGACCGCGCAGGTGGCGCGGATCGCCGCCACCCGCATGGGCCACCACCCGCGCCCGGTCCGCCTGTCCTATGCGGGCACCGTCGTCCGCCTGCGCGGCTCCGAACTCGCGCCCGCGCGCGAGTGGCGGCAGATCGGGGCGGAGCTGATCGGGCTGGACTCGACGGCGGCCGCGACCGAAGTCGTGCGCGTCGCGGTCGAGGCTTTGGTCGCGGCGGGTACGACGGGGATTTCGATCGACTTCACGCTGCCCGATCTGGTCGACCTGCTCGCCGCCGGGCCGTTGCCGGTTGCCGCCGATCAGGTCGCCGCGTTGCGTGACCGGTTGGACGCCAAGGATGCGGGCGGGGTCGCGGCGATCGCGCCCGAATACCTCCCGCTGGTCGAGGCCGCCGGGCCGTTCGCGACCGCGATGGAGCGGTTGCGCGCCTTCGACACCCATGGCGTATTGGCCAGCCGCCTCGACGCGCTGGAGGCGATCGCGGCCGCGCTAGGGCAGGGGGTGGCGATGACGCTCGACCCGACCGAGCGGCATGGCTTCGAGTTTCAGAGCTGGCTAGGCTTCTCGCTGTTCGTGGCAGGCCCGCCGCGCGAGGTCGGGCGCGGCGGCACCTACACCATCTTTCACGAGGACGGCACAGAGGAGAAGGCCACCGGCTTCTCGCTCTATGCCGACGCCATCGTCGCCACCGCGCCGCCGACCGAGCGGCGACGGCTGTTCCTGCCCTTCGGCACCGAACCCGCAACCGGCGCTGCCCTGCGCGCGCAGGGCTGGGTGACGGTGCAGGCGCTGGAGGCGGGCGACACGCCCGAGGCACAGCTTTGCACCCATATCCTGACGAACGGCGAGCCGACGGCCATCGCCGGTTGACATACGGGGCCGCGTCCCGCTAGGCGCGCCCCGCACATTATTGGAAACCCCCATCCGCCGAGTCCTGTCGAAGGGCGCATGGGGTCCGTCCGGCAGGCGGAGCATAGCATCCATGGCAAATGTAGCAGTCATCGGCGCGCAATGGGGCGACGAAGGCAAGGGCAAGATCGTCGACTGGCTGGCCGAGCGCGCCGACATGGTCGTCCGCTTCCAGGGCGGGCATAATGCCGGTCACACGCTGGTCGTGGGCGAGAATGTCTACAAGCTGTCGCTCCTCCCCTCGGGCATCGTGCGCGGCACCCCCAGTGTCATCGGCAACGGTGTCGTCCTCGACCCCTGGGCGCTGAAGGCCGAGATCGAGCGGCTGGGCGAGCAGGGCGTCCATGCGTCCCCTGAGACGCTGCGCATCGCCGACAATTGCCCGCTGATCCTGCCGATCCACCGCGATCTCGACGGTCTGCGCGAGGATGCCAGCGGCGCAGGGAAAATCGGCACGACGCGGCGCGGCATCGGCCCGGCTTATGAGGACAAGGTTGGCCGCCGCGCGATCCGCGTGTGCGACCTGGCGCATCTGGACGACCTGGGGCCGCAGCTCGACCGCCTCTGCGCGCACCACGACGCGCTGCGTGCCGGGTTCGGCGAGCCGCCGGTCGACCGCGAGCGGCTGCTCGCCGATCTGCGCGAGATCGCCGCCTTCGTCCTGCCCTTCGCCAAGCCGGTGTGGCGCGACCTCAACGAGGCGCGGACGGGCGGCAAGCGTATTCTGTTCGAGGGCGCGCAGGGCGTGCTGCTCGACATCGACCATGGCACCTATCCCTTCGTCACCTCGTCCAACACCATCGCGGGCGCTGCGGCGGGCGGTTCGGGGCTCGGGCCGTCGGGCGTCGGCTTCGTGCTGGGCATCGCCAAGGCCTATACCACCCGCGTCGGCTCCGGCCCGTTCCCGACCGAGCTGGAGGACGAAACTGGCCAGCGCTTGGGCGAGCGCGGCCATGAGTTCGGCACCGTCACGGGCCGCAAGCGTCGCTGCGGCTGGTTCGACTCGGTGCTGGTGCGCCAGTCGGCGGCGGTCGGCGGCATCACCGGCATCGCGCTGACCAAGATCGACGTGCTCGACGGGTTCGACGAAGTGAAAATCTGCGTCGGCTACAAGCTGGGCGACGAGACGCTCGACTATTACCCGACCCATGCGGCGGATCAGGCCAAGGTCGTCCCCGTCTATGAGACGATGGAGGGCTGGCAGGAGTCGACGGCGGGTGCGCGCAGCTGGGCCGATCTGCCAGCACAGGCGATCAAATATATCCGGCGGATCGAGGAGTTGATCCGCTGCCCCGTGGCGCTGGTGTCGACAAGCCCGGAGCGGGAGGACACGATCCTGGTTCGCGATCCTTTTGCGGATTGATGGGGAAGGCCCTGGCGGAAGTCGGGGCCTTTTTTATTGAGGCGAGGCATTCGGCTTCGCGCGCGATGACGCACCGGGAAAGCCCGGTTTTTCTCAACGCAATTCGGCCTGAGCGAGGCCAGCGGCCATGTCCGAACCCCAGTCAAAAGCCCGGCCGCTTGCGCGACCGGGCCTTTCCCGTAGTGACGAACCCGAAAGGGTTACATGCCGCCGCTGCTACCCGGCGGGGTCGTGGTGCCGCCGGTCGTGCCGCTACCCATCGAACCGCTGGTCGTCGGATCGCTGCCCAGCGTGCCGCTGCCCGTGGTGGTCGATGAACCCGTCGTGTCGGGCAACGTCGACGGCGTGTTCACCGTGCTGTCGGGCGTGGTCGTCCGGCTGCGGCTCTTATTGCGCGTCGTCGAGCGGGTCGAGGTGCTCGGGGTGGTCGACATTGTGTCGCCCGGCTGGCCCATGGTCTGGCCGGGCATTTGCCCCGGCATCGTTTGGCCCGTGGTGCCGGTCTGTCCCGACATCCCGCCCGTCGTACCGCCCGATACCTGCGCGAAGCCCGCGGCGGGGATCACAAGCGCGGCGGCGGCGATTACATGCATGTAACGCATTGATTCTCTCCTGCTTTATTCTCGCAATGGTTAACGAGGCAGGAGAACGTCCGTTCCTCTATTTAACCACATTGGCCGCGATGAAGCAACGCTTGATCGGCTAAAACCAGTGCGACCATCGCTTCGACCACCGGCACGCCGCGAATGCCGACACAGGGGTCGTGACGGCCCTTGGTGGCGATCTGGGTTTCCTCCCCGGTGCGGGTGATGGTGTCGACCGGGGTCAGGATCGAGCTGGTCGGCTTGAACGCGACGCGCATGGTGACGGGCTGGCCGGTGGCGATGCCGCCCGCGATCCCGCCCGCATGGTTGGCCAGGAAGCGCGGGCCGCCATTCCCGGCGCGCATCGGATCGGCGTTCTGCTCGCCGGTCAGCGCGGCGGCGGCGAACCCGTCGCCGATTTCGAAACCCTTGACCGCATTGATGCTCATGCAAGCCGAGGCGAGTTCGCTGTCCAGCTTGGCATAGAGCGGCGCACCCCAGCCCGCAGGCACGCCGGTCGCCTCGCAGGCGACAACCGCGCCGACCGAGGAGCCCGACTTGCGCGCGCCGTCGACGATCGCTTCCCAGCGCTCGGCGGCGGCGGCATCGGGGCAGAAAAAGGGGTTGGCGTCGATCTGCGCATCATCGAACGCGTCATAGTCGATCCGGTCGCCGCCGATCGACTCGACCCAGGCGCGGATACGGACCTGCGGGATCACCGCCCGCGCGACTGCGCCCGCCGCGACCCGCGCAGCCGTCTCGCGCGCCGAGGACCGCCCGCCGCCGCGATAGTCGCGAAAGCCGTATTTGGCGTCATAGGCGTAATCGGCATGGCCGGGGCGATAGGCGAGCGCGACGTTGCTGTAGTCCTTGGATCTTTGGTCGACATTCTCGATCATCAGGCTGATCGGGGTGCCGGTGGTCCGTCCCTCGAACACGCCGGACAGGATGCGGACCTGATCCGGTTCGCGCCGCTGGGTCGTGAAGCGGCTGGTGCCCGGGCGGCGCTTGTCGAGCCAGGGCTGGATGTCCTCTTCGGACAGCGCGATCCCCGGCGGGCACCCGTCGACCACCGCGCCGAGTGCTGGTCCATGGCTCTCGCCCCAGGTGGTGAAGCGGAACAGGCGGCCGAACGTATTGAAGCTCACGCAGCATCTCCCAGCCGGGCAAAGGCCGGCGCGTGTGTGGCGGCCCCGCGCACGCCGCAGGGGATCAGGCCGCCCTGGAGCGGGGCGGCAAGGAAATACTCACCCGCATAGGGGCTGTCGAAGCCGCTCGCGACATCGGCAGCGAAGCCGAACCGGTTGTAGAAAGCGGGGTCGCCCAGCGCGAAGCAGAGGACGACGCCTTCCTTTTCCAGGCGTTCGAGCCCGGCGGCGACCAAAGCCTCGCCGACGCCCTGCTGTCGCCAGTCGCGGGCGACCGCGATGGGGGCGAGGGCGACGGCGTTGATCGGCTTGCTGCCGATCTCGACGGTCATGCGGCTGAAGGCAATCGCGCCGATCAGGCTGTCCGTCGCTTCGTCGATCGCGACCAGCATCAGGACCATGTCGCCCTCGACGCAGAGGTCGCGGACCAAGGCGGCTTCGGCGGGGGCGGGGAAGCTGGCGACGAGCAACGCATCGAGCGCGGCGACGTCCGGCCCTTGTGCGGGGCGAATGGTGATGGCGGCGATAGGCTGGTCGGACATGGGTTCGTCTTTAGCGTCGCCGGGGCGCAAGGCGCGATAGATAATGTTGGCGGGCATTCCTCCCCTGGAAGGGGAGGTGGCAGGGCGAAGCCCTGACGGAGGGGTGTCCCGCTAAGTGATGGCAGTCCGCCCTCGCTGCCGGTTACACCCCTCCACCAGCTTCGCTGGTCCCCCTCCCCTTGCAGGGGAGGAAGAGTTTATTACGCCAGCGCGATATCGGGGGCGTCTTCGGCCTTCATGCCGATGACGTTGTAGCCTGCGTCGACATGGTGGATTTCACCCGTCACGCCCGACGACAGGTCGGACAGCATGTACAGGCCCGCGCCACCCACATCCTCAATCGTCACGGTACGACGCAGCGGCGAATTCAGCTCGTTCCACTTCAGGATATAGTTGAAGTCGCCGATGCCGCGCGCCGCCAGCGTCTGGATCGGGCCCGCCGAGATCGCGTTGATGCGGATATTCTCCGGGCCGAGGTCGACCGCGAGATACTTCACGCTGGTCTCCAGCGCCGCCTTGGCCACGCCCATGACGTTGTAATGCGGGATGACCTTTTCCGCGCCATAATAGGTCAGCGTCAGGATCGAGCCGCCCTCGGGCATCATCGTCCGCGCGCGCTGGGCGACGGCGACCAGCGAATAGGCCGAGATGTTCATGGTCATCAGGAAATTGTCGAGCGTGGTGTCGTAATAGCGACCGCGCAGCTGCGACTTGTCCGAAAAACCGATGGCATGGACGACGAAGTCGATCGTCGGCCACTCGGCCTTCAGATCGGCGAACAGCGTGTCGAGCGACTCCATCTCGGACACGTCGCAATCGAACAGGCGGGCCACGCCCAGCTGTTCGGCCAGCGGGCGGACCCGCTTTTCCATCGCCGCGCCCTGATACGAAAAGGCGAGCTCCGCGCCCGCCTCCGAAAGCTGCTTGGCGATGCCCCAGGCCAGCGACTTGTCATTCGCCAGGCCCATGATGAGCCCCCGCTTGCCCGCCATCAATCCGTTCACGCCGTTACCGCTCCTGCCGGTTCACTTCCATCAATCCCCCTCTCTAGCGCCGTTTCCGGGGGTTCCGCCAGTGCCGCGTTCAAATGCGCGCCAAAAACCAGGCCCAGACCGATCAGATAGAAGAACAGCAGCATGACGACGACCCCCGCCAGGCTGCCATAGGTCAGGTCGTATCCGCCCAGTTGCGACAGCGCCCAAGGGAGGAGCGCGGTCATGCTGACCCACCAGGCGGCGGTGAACAGCGCGCCGGGCCATTTGGGACAATCGCTCTCACGATATTTGCCCGGCGTGACCGAATAGAAGAGCAGATAGAGCGCGCCGAACATGACGACGCCGGGGATCATCCGCGACAGGCCGACCCAGCCCGCGACGTCCTGCGAGAAGGGGACGAGGCGATAGATGAACTGCTCGGCGGCTGTCAGGATACCGGCGGCCAGGAAGGACAAGAGCGCGACCACGACCGAGGCGATCATGACCAGCGTCGAGGACAGCCGCGATTTCCAGAAGGCTGCCGTCGCCTTCACGCCGTAAGCGCGGTGGAAGATATCGCGGATCGTCTCGATAAAGCCGCCGACCGTCCACAGTCCGACCAGCCCGCCCAGCCACAGCAGCGAACCGGTCCGCGCCGCCAGCACATCGGCGATGGGTTTGCGCAACAGGTTGCTGACATCGGGGGGCAGGACGTGGAGGAAGCTTTCCACTGCATGCTGCGTCTCGTTGCTCTGTCCGAACAGCGACAAGAGCGCGGCGGTGGTGATGAAGAAGGGAAATAGCGTCATCAACGCCAGATAGGCGAGGTTCCCGGCATGGATGAACCCGTCGTTGAACACGCCCAGGCTGGTGCGTTTCAATATCTCAAAGGCATAGGAGCCCGGCCGGACCTTGGCGAGTTGCCGGTCCAGCCGGGTACGGGCCTTGCCCCGATGATGCGCACGTTCTTCGGGGGTCAGGCCATTCACATCGCTCATGGAACGATCAGACGCCCATGGCGGCCCTCGGGTTCCTGCCGTCGGTCCATTCGGTGGCGAAGCGTTGCAAGGCTGCATCATCGGCGGGGATGTCGATCATCAGGGTGATCAGCTGGTCGCCGCGCCCGCCATCCTTCTTGTGAAAGCCCTTGCCCTTCAGGCGCAGCGTCTTGCCCGATGTCGTGCCCTTCGGCACGGTCAACATGACCGGGCGTTCGACGGTCGGCACTTTCACCTGGCCGCCCAGCACCGCCTCGGTCAGGCTGATCGGCAGGTCGAGGCGGACATCGTCGCCATCGCGGGTGAAGAAGGCGTGCGGCACGACCTCGATGGTGATGATCGCGTCGCCCGCGCCGCCGGGGCCCGGCTCGCCTTTACCGCCGAGGCGCATCTGGGTGCCGGTCTCGACCCCGGCGGGCAGCTTCAGGTCGATGGTCTTGCCATCGGCCAGCGTGATCCGTTGCGGGCTGAGCGTCGCGGCATCGACGAAGGGGACGCGCAATGCATAGGCGGAATTGGCGCCCTTCGGTGCCGAGCGGCCCCGGCCGAACCCGCCAAAGCCGCCCGAGAAACCGCCGCCGCCGCCGCGCCCGGCTCCGCCGAACATCCCCTCGAAGATGTCGGACATGTCGGCGCCCTCGCCGCCAAAATCGAATTGCTGGCGAAAGCCCCCGCCGCCGCCAGCCCCCGGCCGCGCGCCGCCGCCAAAGCCGCCCGCGCCGCCACCATAGCCGAAGGGCGACGTCGGATTGCCGTCGCCATCGATCTCGCCCCGGTCGAACCGGGCGCGCTTGTCCTTGTCGTTCAGCAGGTCATAGGCATTGGTGACCTGGCTGAACTTCTCCGCCGCTTTCGGATTGTCCTTGTTGCGATCGGGATGCAGTTCCTTCGCCAGCTTGCGATAGGCTTTCTTGATATCGGCTTCGCTGGCCATGCGGCTGACGCCCAGCGTCTGATATGGATCGGCCACTCTGTTCCCCGTTGGCAGTGTATTACCGATCTATGTGGGGAAGTCCGCGCCGGAGCGCAATCCGTCCCCCGTGCGTTGCAGCATGACAAGGAGACGGATCATGACCCAGCCGATGCAGGCCATTGGAAAAGACGGCAAGAAAGGCGCGCCCGACGGCGTGTCGGATGCCCCCGGCAAACATGGCGGCGAAAGCCAGGGCGGCGGTTACGAAGGCGTGCCCGAGCGCGAAGGCGACTTCCATGGCGGCCAGAGCGGCGCGGCCTATCATGGTACGGGCGGGCATCCGGACCCGGACAAGGACAATCCCAACGCAGTGACCGAGGAGGGGTGACGATCAGGCCGCGAGGATTTCTGCCGTCCAATAGGGGCTGATCGTCCGCCACCCAAGGGTGGTATAGAGCGCCCGACCCTCTTCGGTGGCGGTAAGCAGGGATGGCGCGGAGGCGTGGCGCTTTGCCGAGCCCAGCGCCGCCATCAGTGCTCTACCAAGTCCCTTTCGGCGATGCTCCGGCGCCGTCACGATCCGGTCGTAGACGAAGGCGTCCGGCGTGTCGGCGGCATAGCCGCTCGCGGCAAGCGCGCCGCCGTCATCCAGAATGCGGACCGTGATGACCTGGTCGGTGCGCGACATCGCGATCCGATAGCCCTTTGGCGTGCTGGGTTCGGCAAGGTCGTCGCCCGCCTGCATGAAATAGGCGGGAGGTTGAATATGCCAGTCGTTCGGCAGGACTGCTCGCACGGCGTCTGCTTCGCCCAACCATTTCAGCAGATAGCCGGGCGCGTGGAGCGAGCGGGCGAGTTGCGACAGGCCGTCGTTCACGGTCGGATATATCCAGCGGCTGACCTCGACATCGCTGCGCGTATCGACACGGTAACCGCCGTGATCGGGGACCGGCAGTGATACGCCCCGCGCCAGGGAGCGTCCGGTGAGCCATGCCAGTACATGATGCGGGTCGACCATCGCCCCCGTCATGCGGTGATCCTGCTTTGGGTGGCGGGAACTTCGATGTCCTCCACCGGCGCGACGTCGACGCTGACCTCCATCTTCTGCGCGCCCGAGCCCAGCACCACACCATCGACCGGTGCGATCTCGGCATAGTCGCGGCCGACCGCGACGATGATATGGTCGCCCGCCATCCAGATGCCGTTGGTGGGATCGACCCCGACCCAGCCCGCTTGCGGCCCGCACCAGATCAGCACCCAGGCATGGGTGGCGTCCGCGCCGACCAGTCGTGGCTGGCCCGGCGGCGGCAGGGTGCGGATATAGCCCGAGGCATAGGCCGCCGGGATGCCCGCGGCGCGCAGGCCCGTAATCATGATCTGCGCGAAATCCTGGCACACGCCGCGCCGCTGGCGAAAGGCCTCGGCCGGGGGCGTGTCGACCAGGGTGGCGGCGGCGTCGAAGGCGAACTCGCGCTGGATGCGGCTAGCCAGCGCGAACCCCGCCTCCAAGGCGCCGCGCTCCGGCGACAGGTCGGCCGCGCACCATTCGGCAATGGCGGGGTCGAGCGGGATCAGCGGCGAAGGAAAGATATAATTGGCCGGACCCGCCGCCGACAGGTCACGGCTGCTACGGGCGAGCGCCGAGACTTGGGCCAGCGTCGGGTCGCCGGGCGAGGGCATCGGCACCAGCCGGTCGACCAGCATCCGTGCACGGCTCTCGATGGTCAGGCTGCGCACCGGGCGGTCGACGACCAGCCGCGTGACATGCGCCAGTCCCGCTTCGGCGCGGGCCGAGCGGGTACGGCCGACCGGCTGGACGATCAGGTCATAGCGTTCCAGCGTCTGGCCGGGCCAGTCGATCGGCTTCAGCCGCAGGTTGCACCGCGCATATTTGACCTGCGCACCGTAATCGAAGCGGGTGATGTGGCGGATGTCGTAGATCATGCGAGGGTAAGCCCTCCGGCACGGAGAGGCTCCGCCCCTTGCAGGAAATAGCGGCGTGCGATCGCCTCGGACAACAGGCCCAGCCGTCGTTCGATATCGCCCAGCGTGTCCGCGTCCAGCGTGCGTGCATCCTGGGTCTCGACGGCGGCGCGGATCGCGATGGCGAGCGCCTGTTGCGGCTCGGCCATGTCGTCGTCGGACAGGACGGGCAGGCGCGACAGGCAGTCGGCGATGCGCGCGGTCTGATAGGCGAGCGCGCGCGGATTATTGGGATCGAGCGCGACGAGATCGACCACCGCGACGCGCGCGAGACCACTCGGATAACGCTGGCGATAGCTGATCTGGCTGTTGGCGAGGTCGAGCAGGGTGGACAGGTCATCCGCCGACGCGCCCGCCATGCCGAACAGCCGTGTCGCGCGCGCCACCGCCACCGCCCGCTCCACCCGGCGGCCCAGATCGTGGAAGCGCCAGGCGGTGGTGCGCACCATATGCTCGGCCGACAGCCCGGCGATGGCGGCGTAGCGGCGTTGCAGCGACCCTGCCCGGTCGAGCATCCCGACATGGCTGGGGAAGGGCGCCTCCAGCAGCCGCACCATGTCGGCGGACAGGCGGTCGCGCGAACCTTCGCTGATCCCGCGCGCCAGCCGGTTGATGCGGGCGACCGAGTGAAAGCCCTCATCCTCCATCGCGGTGCGCGCGAACTGGGTCAGCGCGGCGCGGTGCAGGCTGTCGGGCTGTGGTGCCGCCCCGCCGCCCGCGATCAGCCCGACCAGCCGCCCGACGGTGCGCGGGTCCAGCGCCGCGCCGCCATCCACGTCGATCGAATTGCCCAGCATCACGCGGATTGCGGACAATAGTGCCTCGCCGCGCTCCAGATAACGGCCCAGCCAATAGAAATTGTCCGCGACCCGGCTGGGCAGTGTCCCCGGATTGCGCCGGACGTGAAGCGAATCGGGGTCGGCGAGCAGCGATATGGGTGTGACCGGCTCCGGTCCGTGGACGCAGACATCGGCGGACCACAGACCCTCGCCGATCATCGCGGCGGTCGCCTCGGGATGGTCGCCGATCCGGCCGAAGCCGCCGGGCATGACGGTCCATGCCCCTTCGGCATCGCGGGCGGCAAAGACGCGTAAGGTAAAGGGACGGGGCTCCAGCCGGTCGCCGATCACGACGGGCATGGTGGACAGACGCACGATCTCCTGCCCGACATAATCCTGCGGACGCTTCGCCATATCGGCGATCAGCGCGCCGCGTTCCTCGGGCGACAGGCTCATGCCCGCGCGCGCGCCGCCGGGCAGGCCCAGCGGTCTGGGGCCGAAGGCGGGGGCGATCAGCAGCGAGTCGAGATGCCCGGCGACATGGTCGGCCTGGGCCGGGCCGCCACACCACCAGGTCGCGATATTGGGCAGCGTGAGCGGCGCACCGAGCAGCTGTTTCGCCAGCACCGGCAGGAAGGCGGAGAAGGCCGCACTTTCCAACACACCCGCACCCGGCGCATTGGCGATCACCACCTGCCCCTCGACATAGGCGTCGATCAGGCCGGGCACGCCGATCTGCGAATGGCTGTCGAAGGCCAGCGGGTCGAGCATCCGGGGATCGAGCCGCCGCCACAGCGCGTCGATCCGCTTCAGTCCCGCGACGGTGCGGACATAGACCTGTCCCTCGATCGCGGCGAGGTCGGCACCCTCCACCAAAAGCAGGCCGAGATAGCGCGCCAGATGCGCCTGTTCGGGATAGCTGGGATTGAACCGGCCCGGCGTCAGCAGGCCGATACGCGGATCGGCGCGGCGGCACTGGGCGGCGAGCCCGGCGCGGAAGGCGGCGAAGAAGGGCGCATGCCGCTGTACGTTCAACCGGTTCTGCAGGCCGCCCAGCGTGCGGCTGACCGCCAGTCGGTTCTCCAGCGCATAACCCGCGCCCGCCGGATTGCGGAGGTGATCGGCCAGCACCCGCCACTCGCCGTCCGGTCCACGCGCCAGATCGAAAGCGACGAAGCTCAAATGATGCCCGCCCGGCGGCGTCACCCCGACCATCGGCCGCAGGAAATAGGGGCTGCCGGTCGCCAGCGCGGCGGGGATATGCCCCTCCGCCACCAGGTCACCGGGGCCATAGAGATCGGCCAGGATCATCTCCAGCAGGTCCGCCCGCTGCACCACACCCGCTTCGATCCCGGCCCATTCGGCGGTATCGATCAGCAGGGGGACGGGCGAGACGGGCCAGGGCCGCTCGTCGGTTTCGCCGATGATGCGGAAACCGGTGCCGATATCGGCGGCGTGCCGCTGCACCCGCTCGCGCGCATGGGCCAGGTTGCTGGCGACGGCGGCCAGCTCCTCCAGCATCGCGGGCCAGGCCGGGTCGCTCGACCCCGCCAGCACGTCCGCAGACGTCGCGGCCCTGCGATAGTCGGCGATCCAGGCGCTGGCCTGTGCGGGGCTATCTTCGGCAGGGTCCATCGGGGCGGGAAAATCGCCGTATCGGCCCCAGGTTGCAACAGGTGATTACAGGTCGGGCAAAATCTGGTCCGCCACGCCCCAGCCGCGCAAGCCCGCGCTACCCGCCCGTTTGAGCAGTTCCGTGCCGTCTCGGATCGTCCAGCGCGCCGCCGTGTCGATCCCGTCCAGCTCGCGCCACGCCACCGGGGCCGCGACCGGCGCACCCGAGCGTGCGCGCGCCGAATAGGGCATGACGGCGGTCGCACCGCGCTGGTTGCGCAGCCAGTCGATGAAGATGCGGCCTTTCCGTTTCGCCTTGGTCGCCACCGCGATGAAACGGTCGGGATCGTGCTTCGCCAGCGCCTTGGCGAAGCGTTCGGCGAAGTTCGACACGGCGGGCCATTCGGCATGTGGGGTGAGCGGCACGACGACATGCACGCCCTTGCCCCCCGACAGCATCGCAAAGCTGGTCAGCCCCAGTTCGGCGAGCTGGTCATGGATATGGACGGCCGCACGCTTCACGTCGGCGAAGGTCACCGACGGGTCGGGGTCGAGGTCGAAGATCATCCGGTCGGGCTGTTCCAGCGTGGCGATGGACGAGCCCCAGCCGTGGAACTCGATCGACCCCATCTGGATACAGGCGCGCAGGCCATCGGCATCCTCGATATAGAGATAGGGTTCGGTGCCGCCGTCCTTCTCCTTGATCGGGACCGAGTGGACATGCGGCCCAAAACTGCCCGCGTCATGCTTCTGGAAGAAACAGGCCCGCGCCCGGCCCTGCGGGCAGCGGACCAGACTGACCGGCCGGTGCGCGACCCAGGGCAGCATCAGTGGGGCGGTCGCCGCGACATAGTCGGCCAGATCGCCCTTGGTGAGATCGCTGTCGGGGAAGATCACCCGCTCGGCATGGGTGATGGCGACATCGCTGTCCTTGGCCGGGGGCGTGGGTGCGGGGCGTTCCTCGACCACCTGCTCGGCGGGCTTGTCCTCGCGCAGGCCGATGAAGCTGGGGTGGCGGAGCAGGCCGTCGGGCGTCGTCTCGGTAAAGGCGATCTCGGCGACCAGATCGGGGCGCACCCAATGCGCGCCCCGCACCATCGCGCGCGGGGCCTCGACGGGGGCGGTCTTGCGCGCGCGGGCGTCGAGCAGTTTGCGGAGTTCGGCCATGCGCGCTTCGGTAAAGCCGGTGCCGACCTTGCCGACATAGGCGAGCGTGCCGTCGCGGTTCACGCCCAGCAGCAGCGACTTCAACCCCCGCCGCGCCTTATCGGACGGGAGCCAGCCGACGATCACGAATTCCTGCCGCTTCAGGCATTTGATCTTCAACCAGTCGCGGCTGCGCGCCGATGGATAACGGCTGTCGGCGCGTTTGGAGACGACGCCCTCCAGCCCCTCGGCGCAGAGCTTGACGAACAGCGCCTCGCCCGAGCCGGTGACATGGTCGGCGAACTGGATCGTCTCGTCGCCCTCGGGGATGATCCCGCGCAGCCGCGCCTTGCGCTGGACCAGCGGCAGGTCGGTCAGGTCCTCGCCGTCGAGCGAGAGCAGGTCGAAGGCGAACAGGCTCATCGGCTGGTCGGTGCCGATCGCGTCCTTCAGCGTCGAGAAGTCGGGCCGCCCATCCTTGAACGCGACGATCTCGCCATCGATCAGCGCGGTGGTGACGGATAGCTCGGCGGCGGCCGCGACGATGCCGGGGAATTTCGCGCTCCAGTCCAGGCCATTGCGCGTGAAGACCTGCGCCTTGCCGCCGCCGACCGCGATCAGCGCGCGGTAGCCATCATATTTGATCTCGTGCAGCCAGCCATTTCCGGCAGGCACCTGATCGACCAGCGTGCAAAGCGCCGGGGCTTGGAATTCGGGCATCGTGCCCGCTTTCGCCTTGGCCTTCGCCTTGCGTGGTGGCGCCTTCGGGGTCTTGGCTGGCCTGGGCTTTGCTGCTTTTCCCTCGGCGATCTGCGCCATGGTCCGCCCGGTCGACACGCTGGTCAGCGCCTGATCGGTCAGCGTGTCGGTGCCCCCGGCCTGCGCATCGGCGACCTTGCGAAGAAGCCAGTTCTCGCGCTTCTCCTTGCCCCGTGGCTTCATGCGGACGAGCAGCCATTCGCCCTTCATCCGCTCGCCGTCGAGGATGAAGTGGAGATGGCCGTCCTCAAGGTCCTTCGCGCTTTTGCCCGCGACCGGCGACCATGTGCCGCGATCCCACAGCATCACCGTGCCGCCGCCATACTCCCCCGCAGGGATCGTCCCCTCGAAGGTCGCATAGGACAGCGGATGATCCTCGGTCCGCACCGCCAGCCGTTTCTCGTCCGGGTCCAGGCTCGGCCCGCGCGTCACCGCCCAGCTTTTGAGCACCCCGTCCACCTCCAGCCGGAAGTCCCAGTGCAGCCGGGTCGCATCATGTTTCTGCACGATGAAGCTGTTGCCCTTGCCCGGTTCCAGCGTCCCCGCAGGCTCGGCGGTGCGGGTGAAGTCGCGCTTGGCGTTATAGCGTTCGAGCGGATCAGCCATGTTTGCGCGCCGGGGCTTTGCGCGTGGTCGTCTTCTTGGGCGCAGCCTTACGCGTCGTCTTGGGCGCGGCTTTCCGCGAACGGCTGCGCGTCTCGCCCGTCTCCATCGACTGTTTCAGCGCCGCCATCAGGTCCGCGACATTGCCGCCCGATTTCGCGGGCGCGTCGTCCTCTTCCTCGATGACCTTCTTGCCCTTCGCCTTGCGCTTGCGGTCGATCAGGCGGTGCAGCGCCTCGACATAATGGTCGTGGAATTGCTTGGGGTCGAAGGGGCCGGACTTCTTCTCGATCAGCGCCTCCGCCAGATCGAGCAATTCGGCGTCGGGCTTGGCATCGCCGATGTCGCTGAAATAGGCCTGCGCCTTGTTCACTTCATCGGAATAGCGCAGCGTCTCCAGGATCAGCCCGCGTCCGCATGGCCTGAGCGAAACGATATATTCGCGGCCCCTGAGCGCCAGTTGCCCCAGTCCGACCTTGCCCGTCCGCTTCAACGCTTCGCGCAGGACGATGAAGGCTTCCTCCGCCAGATCGTCGGCGGGCACGACGAAATAGGGGCGTTCGTAATAGAGGACGTTGATCTCGTCCGCGTCGACGAAGCGCGTCAGTTCCAGCGTCTTCTTCGACTCCAGCTTGACCGCGTCGATCTCGTCCTGGTCGAGCAGGACGTAATCGCCCTTGGCGACCTGATAGCCCTTCACGATTTCATCGGTGTCGACCGGGCCGATGTCGTTGACGACCTTTTCGTAATGGATCGGCTTGCCGCTGGGTTCGTGGATCTGCTTGAACTGGATGGTCGCGCCGCTCTTGGTCGCGGCGTAGATCTCGACCGGGATCGAGACGAGCGCGAGGCGTATCTGACCCTGCCAGTAAGCGCGTGCGGGCATTGGGAAATCTCCGTATCGTCACCGGCCCAATGACGGACTCAGCGTTTCCGTTCCCGACATTGGTTTTCGGGTGGCACAGGCGTATGGGCGAGGGCATGGCTGACGATCCCTTTGCCCTTTTCGACACCTGGTTTGCCGAAGCGCGTGCGAGCGAAATCAACGATTCCAATGCGATGGCGTTGGCGACGGTCGATGCGACCGGACAGCCTTCGGTCCGCATGGTCCTGCTGAAGGGCCATGACCCGCGCGGCTTCGTGTTCTACACCAATCGCGAGAGCCGCAAGGCGCAGGATCTAGGCGAGGGCAGCAAGGCCGCGCTTCTGTTTCACTGGAAGTCGCTGCGCCGCCAGATCCGCATCGAAGGGCCGGTCAGCCGCGTCGATGATGCCGAGTCGGACGCCTATTTCGCCAGCCGTGGCCGCGATTCGCAGCTGGGTGCCTGGGCCTCGGACCAGTCGCGCCCGCTGGCCGATCGCGCGACGTTCGAGGCGCGGTTCGAGGATATACGCGCCCGCTTCGAGGGCGGCGACGTGCCGCGTCCGCCGCATTGGGGCGGCTACCGCGTGTCCCCGCAGCGTATCGAATTCTGGCTGGACCGCGAACACCGGCTGCATGAGCGCCGCGTCTTTACCCGCACCAGCGAAGGCGGTTGGGACGAAGGATTGCTGTTCCCATGACCCAGGACGAACGCAAGACGGTCATCCCGCTCGCCACCAAGGCAGCGCTGGCCAGCGTCGCGATGGCGCTGTTCCTGCTGGCGCTCAAGGGCTTTGCCGCGTGGCGGACGGGCTCGGTCGCGATGCTCGGCTCGCTGGCCGACACCGCGCTCGATCTGCTCGCCAGCCTCGTGACCCTCTACGGCGTGCGGCTGGCGGCGACTCCGGCCGATCACGACCATCGCTTCGGCCATGGCAAGGCGGAGGCGCTGGCGGCCTTGTTCCAAGTCGCGCTCATCACCGCCTCGGCGGCGGGGATCGCCTGGCGCGCGGTCATGGCGCTGGGCGCGGACAATCCCACGACGGATGCCGAGTTCGGCATCGGCGTGTCGGTGATCGCAATTCTGGCGACCATGGTCCTGCTCGCCTATCAGCGCAGCGTCATCCGCCGGACCGGATCGGTCGCGATCCTGGCGGACAATGTCCATTACCAGTCCGACGTGCTGCTCAACGGATCGGTGATCGTCGCGATGGTGCTCGACCAGTATTTCGGCTGGCATGGCGCGGACCCGATCTTCGGCATCGCCATCGCGGTCTGGCTGGCCTGGGGGGCGTTCCAGGCGTCCTCGACCGCGATCGACCAGCTGATGGACAAGGAATGGTCCGACGACCAGCGCGCCGCCTTTCTCGACGTCGCCGCGCGCCAGCCGGGGCTGAAGGGTATCCACGACTTCCGTACCCGTCGTTCGGGCAGCCACGACTTCGCGCAATTCCATATGGAGGTGTCGCGCGACCTGACCGTCGCCGCTGCGCATGACATTGTCGAGGGCGTCGAGCGCGCGCTCCGCCGTGCCTTCCCCAAGGTCGAGGTGCTGATCCATCTCGACCCCGAAGGCCATGTCGATACCGACAATCCGATGGTCGAGGCCGACGTGACCCCGCACTGGTTCGGCAAGCGGGTAGGATATTGATGCGCATCCCCTTCACCCAGGTCGATGCCTTTGCCGACGCCGTATTCGGCGGCAACCCGGCGGCGGTGATGATGCTGTCGGCGTGGCTGGACGACGCCACGCTGTTGCGAATCGCGCAGGAGAACAACCTGTCGGAAACCGCCTTTCTCGTCGCCGCGGACGGGGCGGAGGCGGATTTCGAACTGCGCTGGTTCACGCCCGGCGACGAGGTCGAGATGTGCGGCCACGCCACGCTGGCGAGCGGCCATGTCGTGCTGTCGTCGGACACCATGCGCGAGCGGGTGCGCTTTGCGACCCGTCATGCGGGCGTGCTGGAGGTCGCGCGCGACGGACTGGGTTACAGCCTGACGCTGCCCGAACGCACGCCGTCGCCCGCGGCTCTGCCGGGCGTGGTC
Organism: Sphingomonas fuzhouensis; assembly: GCF_034659795.1. Lineage (NCBI taxonomy): Bacteria > Pseudomonadati > Pseudomonadota > Alphaproteobacteria > Sphingomonadales > Sphingomonadaceae > Sphingomonas > Sphingomonas fuzhouensis. The sequence goes on along the minus strand of NZ_JAXSQY010000003.1, from coordinate 36,335 downwards.
GAGGCGCTGGGCGTTGACGGCGTGGTCGAGACGCTGCGCCACCCGGCGGGCTATGCCGTGGTGGTGGTCGATGACGCGGCCCGTGTGCGGAACTGCACGCCGGACTTTGCCGCGCTGGCCCAGGCGGGGCGCTATGTCGTCATCCTGACCGCGCGCGGCGCCGAGGGGGAGGCGGATGTGGTCAGCCGCGTCTTCGTGCCCGCCTTCGCCATCGACGAAGACCCGGTGACGGGCGCGGCCCACGCCGTGCTGACCCCCTATTGGGCGAAAATGCTGGGCCGCGATGCTTTTGTGGCGGAACAGGCCAGTGCGCGGGGCGGGCGGCTGACCTGTCGGCTGGCGGGCGACCGCGTCGTGCTGGGCGGCGGCTGCGTGACGGTGATCGAGGGCAGTTTCCTGCTGCCCTGACACTTCCGAATTACTGGAGCAGCAGGCGGATGATCTGCGGCCCCTCGACCAGATAGCGCCGCCAGAGCCGCCGGGGATTGCTGGCCAGCCGGTGCAGCCATTCCAGATGACAGGCGCGGACCCAGTGCGGCGCACGGGTCTGGCGGCCGGTCAGGAAGTCGATCGAGGCGCCGACGCACCAGGCGACACCCGGCGCATGACGCAGGGCGCCCACATCTTGCGCGAACCGCTCCTGCTTGGGGGAGCCCAGACAGAGGAGAAGGATATCCCAATCCGCCCCGGCCGCCGCCGTGACGCATTGCCGCCACTCGGCCGAACCCGGCGTCATGATCGCGGGTGAGGGGATCAGGGTCATCGATACCGCCGGATAGCGCGCGACCAGTGCCTGCCAGTCCTGCGCATCCGGGCCGACCACCGCGATACGCTGTCCCGCGCCGTCCCGCGCCAGCAGATCGGCGACGAGATCCGATCCCGGATAACAATCGAGCGCGACCCCCTTGGCCTTGGCCATCATGGTCAGCACCTTGCTGTCGCACAGATGCACGGCGGCGCCGTCATACAGCGCGCGTATCTCGGGATCGCGGGCGGCGCGGTTGACGAAGTCGACATTGGGGGTGACGACATAGCCATAGGGCGCGCGGCCCATCGCGATCAGTCGCTCGAACAGCGCCTCGCGCGTGCCCTTTTCGAACCGGAAACCCAGGAAATCGGTGGTGGCCGTCATCATTCGCGCCCCTTCATCTCGTCGCCGCGCGCGGTGCGCACCCATCCCCGCTGCGGCGTGCGCAGCAGGCGGCGGTAAAAGCCGAGCTTGGCCAGCACACTGAGCGGCAGTCGCGCCACCTCACCGGGGCTCAGCAGATCGCGGCCATAGCGGACCCAGGCGAGGCCGACCGCTGCGACCAGCACCACCGTCTGCACCATGCCCAGCACCAGCGGCGCGATCTGTCCCGACACCAGCGCCCAGATCGCCGCCAACCCGACCAGCCCGCCCTGCGCCGCCACCAACAGGCTGAGCGGCGGGATCGCCAGATCGAGCGCCAGCGCGACCACCCGCGCATCGCCGCGCGCGATGCCGGTGCCGAGCAGCCGCAGGACATAGCGGCGCATGATCGACATATAGCCACCCTCCCAGCGCGCGCGCTGCGTCTCGGCAGCGTCGCGGGTGGCGGGCAGCGGGCTGGTGATCCGCGCCTCGGGACAGAAACGCGGCGGCGCGCCCTGCAGCGTCAGGTCGACGCCCAGCAGCAGGTCCTCAACGATCTCGCCCGACCCCAGATCGACCCGCGACAGCAGCGCGGTCGGAAAGGCCATGCCGCTGCCGGTCAGCAGGCACGGTATGCCCAGCCGCGATCCGCCCAGCAGCCGCCCGTAATTCTTGACCCGGATGGCAAAGGCGCTGAACCGGCTGGCGCGCGATCCGTTGGGTGCGGCCTCCAGCCGGTAATCGCCCTGCACCGGCCGTCCGCTGCCCGCTGCCTGGGCGGCCAGCTGGTGCAGCGCGTTCGGCGAGAGCAGGCAGTCGGCATCGACGATGATCGTGACCGGATGCGCCCAGCGCGCGGCATGGGCCAGGCCATGCGCCAGCGCATAACCCTTGCCGCGCCGGACGGTATCGTGCCGCTCGGTGACCTCGGCCCCTTGCGCGGCGGCGATCGCGGCGGTCTGGTCCGAACAATTGTCGGCGACCACCAGCATCCGGTCCTGCGCGCGCAGCTGGCCCGCAATGGCGCGCAGCGTCGGGGTGATGACCGCCGCTTCGTCATGCGCGGGGATCAGGACGGTGAAGGGCGGCGCTTCTTCGGCGCCCTGTGGCGTCGGTCGGCGAAGCCCCGCGACGATCTCGGCCGCGAACAGAAGGACGGCCGGCATCAGCAGCAAAAGCGCGACCAGCAGCAATCCGTTGCCCAACATCGTCATGAACCTGTCCCCCGGCCGACCGCACCCCCGCCAAGCCGCCGTTAGCGCGCGACCGGCCCCCTGAACAGGCGCGATGATCGGGGCGACCGTCCCAAAGTCTGACGTTGCGGTGCAACAAGCCCGTTCAATTGCCGGATGGCGAACGATAGGGATGCGCGCGGCGGCCCTGATGCAGGTGCCTGGCCGGGGGGCTTGATGACAATCGGATCGCAACGACAGGGATGGGGCATGCCTTTTGCGGGCTTCGTGCTTCCGGCACTGATCCTGCGTCCGGGGCTGGAGACGGCATTGGGGCTGGTCCATATCAATATGGGCCCGATTTCCGTCACGCTCGGCTTTGTTTTCAACATCCTGATGGTGGCCATCGCGGCAGCACTGGCGGGCTATGCGTTGCTCGTAGACCGGCGTTATCAGGCGCCGCTCGTCACGATCGCGCTGATCTGGGCGCCGTTTCTGTTGGCGGGGGTGCTGGCCGCCGTGCGATCGCCCGAACCGGCCGCCGCCATCCAGGTGTTGTTCAACTATTTCACCTATGCGGCGGTGGCCTTCATCGCGCTGCTCTATTCCCCCGCATTAAGTCGCGAGCGGTTGACGATGGTGATCTGGTCGTCCGGCTTTTTGCCATTGGCGATCGGCTTTGTGCAGGTGGCGACGGGGACGGCCGGTCCCCGGCTGATGGGATCATTTTCGCACCCCAATATCCTGGCCTTCTTCCTCTTCGTTTATATAGCCTTTCTGTTCCATGCCCTGCTCGCCGGTTATGTGCGCGAACGGCGGCTGGTTCTGGCGATCTGGGGAACGTTGGGGCTGGCGGGGATTGCGCTGCTGTTGACGGGCACCCGTTCCGCCTATGTCGCCGTCTATGCCTATGTCTTTCTCTATTCGGCCTTTCGTAAGCCGATCTTGATCCTGCCGCTGATCCTGTTGCCATTCGCCGCCCTTCTGGTGCCGGGTGTGATGGATCGGTTGAGCGATGTGTCGGGCGGTGGGCCCGATGTCTCCTACGACTATCTCGTTGCGGTCGGGCGAGGGGACGTGGCCGGATCGACGGCGATCGGACTCGATTCCGCGACATGGCGGAAATTTCTGTGGGAATCGTCCTTACCCTGGATTCGCCGGAATCTTCTGCTGGGTTACGGACTGGCCTCATTTCCTCATTATATCAGCGAGTTCTTCCCGTTGCGGGAAGAGCGTGGGGCAGCCCATAACATCTATATTCAAATGATGTTCGAGGGCGGACTGTTCCTGACGCTCGGCTATATCAGCATCCTTATCACCGTCATGGTTCGGGCGATGCGTCATGTTCGACAATTGCCTGCCGAAGCGGCCTTTACCGTATTGACCGTCATCATGTTCGCCGTGGCGTCCTTTTCGGACAACATGCTCTATTATCTGTCGGTCAATATCGAATTCTGGCTGGTGATCTTTGCCATGTATCCCATGGCCCAGCCAAACGTCCGGCGCCATTTCCATCCGCGCTCCGTATCGGTGCGCTGAACCTTTCATTCTGGCGGGGAGCCTGTCGAAGATGCGTAGCAACGGTTGGAGGATCGCAGCCATCCTCCTGGCCCTTTATGCGGTGGCGTTGACGCTGGTGAACGGCATCTGGATCGCCAAGCGCGGCGGTATCAGCTATATCGAGGAGCAACTGGGCCTTCGGCAGCCGCACCAGATCTATAACCGCCACCAGACGGGGCGGGTCCGGCAATTCGCCCTGTATCCCAAGATGGCGGGCGGCATCGTGTTTGCCGGGGACAGCATTACCGAGGGCATGCCTTGGGCCGAATATTTCGAGGGTGCGCATAATCGCGGCATTGCCGGGGATACCTCGATCGGCCTGCGCAACCGGATCGTCTCGGCCGTTGCGGCGCAACCCGATCATATCGTCATCAACATCGGAACGAACGACCTTGCCCATGACCGCGATGTCGATGCCGTTCGCGATACGATCTGGGACATCGTCGCCATGGCCCATCGCACTGCCCCCAAGGCAAGGCTGGATATCGTCTCCATCCTGCCGGTAAGCACGCGTTTCGACACGTCGCAGCTTCAGGCGCGCAAGAAGCAGGCAATTCCCACGCTCAACGCGATGCTGGCGCAAGGAGCGGCCGCGCATGGCTATCGGTTCCTGAACGTCTACCCCGCCATGGTCGACGCATCGGGTGATCTGCGCCGCGACTATACGGTCGACGGCACGCACCTGACCATGCTGGGCAAGGACCGCTACGCCAGGGCCCTGCGCCAGGCGATGGGGATGTGATTCGACCATGACGACGATCGATATCGGCATTTTCGCGCATAACGAGGAAGCGGGCATCGGGGCGATGCTCGGGGATCTGGCGCGGCAGACGATTCTGCGGGACGATCGCTTTTCGGTGCGGGTCTTCGTGCTGGCCAATGGATGCCGGGACGGTACGGCGGCGGCGGCGCAGGGGGCGGTGGCGGCGTTTCCTGATCCGGCCATGGTCGCGGTGCTCGATCTGGCCGAGGGGGGCAAGTCGCGGACGTGGAACCGCTTCGTCCATGACTTCGCCCGGCCCGATGCCGATCTGCTCGCCTTTCTCGATGCCGATATCGGCCTGCCGCAAGAGGATGTGCTGGCGCGGCTCGTCGCGTTTCTGGAGGCGCATCCGGGGGTGGATGCGACGTCGAGCCAGCCGGTCAAGGATATCGACTATCATCCCGTCCCGCTCGGCTTTGTCGAGCGGCTGATCTCGGCAGGGGGGGGCAGCATGGGCAATCTGCGCACCTCGATCTGCGGGCAGCTTTATGTGATGCGTGGTGCCGTCGCGCGGGGCTTGCGGGTGCCGATCGGCCTGCCCGTGGAGGACGGGTTCATCCGCCATGCGCTGATCACCGGCCGCTTCGCCGATCCGATCCGCTACGACCGGATCGACCAGCCCGACGGGGTGATCCATCTTTACGAGTCCGAGCGAAAATTGGGGTCGCTGATCCGGCATCAGATCCGGATCGTCGTCGGCGGTGCGATCAATGCCGCCGTCTTCGGCTATATTATCCCGCTGCGCGCCCGCGAGGGCGAGGCGGCGCTGGCCGGACAGCTCGACCAGGCGGCGCGTGATCCGCAATGGCTGCCCGCGCTGCTGCGTCGGGAACTGCCGCGCGGCCGGTTCGGCTGGGTGCCGTGGCCGTTCCTGACCGACCGCACGACCTTCTTCCTGAGGAACGGCCCGCATACGCCGCGGAAAGCCCTGATGGCGTTTCTGGGGCTGGGCTTCGACAGCATCGCGTTCGTGGCGGCGCAGCTTCGGCTGGCGCGGGGCAAGGGCGCGGGCTTCTGGTGAAGCCCTGCGCCCCGACCCGGCCTTAACCGAGCAGCCGCTTCTTCTGCTGGGACAGGATATGGCGCAGCGTCGCCATTTCGTCGGTGTCGGCCTGGTGAGTCATCTGGAACCGGGCGAAGCGTGCCAGCAGGATCGGCAGCGTCCGGTTCGCCAGGACATCGCGAAACGCGAGTTCGCGCCGCACCCCAGGCGTGTCGCCGAAGATACGCAGCAGTTGCGCGCGCAGCGTGCGCCAGGCGCGGGGCAGGGTTTCGGGTGCCTCCACCGGCGCAAGCTGCGCACCGTGATTGCAGAAGGGGCGTATCGTCTGCCACGCTTCGTCGTGCCAAGCGGCCAGAAGACGCATCAGATGGTCGGAAATCTCTTCCGATATGGCCATTTGCGCCTGAAACTTGCTGACCCCGATGCTCATCTCGTGCCGCCGATAGCGGATCAGCGTATGGGGCAGGTTGGCGCATAGCCCCTTCATCGCGAGCTGTGCGAAAAGCCAGTAATCCTCGGCGAGCGTGCCGACCTGCGGCGCAACGATTCCCGGCGCCTGGAGAAAGCCATGGTCGTAACGCGCGCCCAGGCCCTCCAGCACCGATCGGCGGAGCATGACGGTCGGCTGGGCGATGGGATTGTTGAAAAGGCTGGCGATGGCCAGTCGGTCGGCGGTGTGCGGCAAGCGGCGAACGCCGAACGAGCGTGTCGCCGTCGAGTCGACGATCTCATATTGGCCGCCGACCAGCGCCAGGGCCGGATTGGCCTCAAGAAAGGCGCGCTGTTGTGCAAGGCGATCGGGCAGCGAGATATCATCGGCATCGTGCAGCGCGATCAACGGCGCATCCGACCGATCCAGGCCAAGGTTGCGGACATCCGAAAGGCTGAGCGCCGCATCGCACGGGATCTGGACGATGCGCGAATCGCGTGCGGCGGCCTGATCGACGATCTCCCCCGTCCGATCGGTCGAGGCGTGGTTGAGCACCAGCAATCGCCAGTCGCGCTCGGTCTGCATGCGCAGCGAATCGATTGCCGCAGCAATGAACGCCTCGCCGTTGCGGACGGGCAATATGATATCAATGAGCGCCAACTTGCTCCCACCCTTCGGATCGCGCGCGGCCGTTCCCCTCCGGCATCGCAAACTGTCTCACCCTGACACGGATGCGCCATGGCGCGGCGGCGGGGCGGAGGCTAGAGCAGATTTCGGCAAAGCCGGGGGAAGAACGTGCAAAAGCAGGACGGCTATCGCCGCAAGGTTATGGGCGGCGCGATTACGACGTTGATTGCGCAGCTCTTTCGCGTGGGATCGAGCGTCGGCGCGATCATTGTGGCGTCGCGCATTTTGTCGCCAACCGATTACGGTATCTACGCCATGGCGGCGCCGGTGACCGGATTCGCGATGTTGTTTCAGAATATCGGCTTCGATCATGCGGTCGTTCAGTCGGACGATGTCTCCGACGTGCAGTTGTCGTCGCTGTTCTGGCTGAACATCGCGCTGTGTACGGGGCTGGCGGTGTTGCTGGTGGCGGCGGGGCCGCTGGTCGGCATGTTCTATGACAGCACCCAGGCGGGCGTGCTGGTCGCCGCCTCCGGCCTGCTGATCCTGGCGACGGCGCCCAATCCGCTCTACAGCGCGCTGCTCAACCGCCAGATGCGGTTCCATGCGCAAAGCGTGGTCGATATCGTCAGCAGCATCACGATGTTCGCCGCGACGGTGATCGCGGCCTTGCTGATGCGGTCCTATTGGGCGTTGCTGACCGGGGCGATCGCGGCGACCATGGTCAATACGGTGTCGTTCATGGTGATCGAGCGGTGGCGTCCGCGCTTCACCTTCCAATGGGCGACGATCGCACCGATGGTGCGCTTCGGCGGCGGCGTGTCGGTCTATGGCTTTGCGCTGTTCGTGACGCGCAACATCGACAAGGTGCTGCTGGCGCGCGTCTGGGGCCCGGCGACGCTGGGACTTTACGACCGCGCGTTCAAGCTGATGCTGTCGCCGCTTCAGAATTTCAGCACGCCCCTGTCGCGCACCCTGCTGCCGGTGCTGGCGCGGACGCGCGAACAGCCGGAGCGGTATCGCCGTGCCTATCTGATGTTCATGCAGGCGATGGTCACCGGCGCGGTGCCTGCGGTGATGGCGGCATCGGTCGGATCGGATGCGGCGGTTCGCATCCTGCTCGGCGACACGTGGCAGGCGACGGGGCCGATCTTCGGCTGGCTGTCGGCCACCGCGGCGATGCTGCTGGTCAATGAATCCGCGCCCTGGCTGTTCATGTCGACCAACCGGTCGCGGCTGATGATGCATTGGGGGCTGTTCGCCTCGGCGACGGTGGTGATCGGCTTCCTGATCGGCCTGCCCTGGGGCGCGATCGGCATGGCCAAGGCCTATTTCTTCGGCGAGGCGCTGCGCACGCCGATCCTGTTCTGGCTGGCCGCGCGCGGCACGCCGATCAGGATGTCGGATATCGCGCGCCTGCATCTCATCACCGCAGCGTCGGCCGGGGCGACGGCGGGGGTGCAGCTCTTGCTGCCGCCCGGCCTGTCGCCGGTCCCGCACCTCGCCATCCTGGTGATCGCGGCCTATGCGGTCGCGCTGCCCGTCCAGTTCCTGTCGGCACCGGGGCGCGAAGGACTGGCGATGATCGGAAGCTGGGCCGGAAAGGCGATGGCGCGGACCCCGTTGCGACGCGGCCGCGCCTGATCGGTCAGGCGCGGGTCAGCCCCCAACTCGTCGCGAGCAGGTGAAGCGCCGACCGCCGCGTCGTGCGCGGATGGGGGCGGATCAGGTTGCGGAGCGCCGGACCCAGCGTACCCTGACGGACCCCGGTGAAATAGGCGAGCGTCTGCGCCAGGTGGAAGGGCTGGAACCGCCGGATATCGGCGACCTGCTCGGCGGGGGCATAGTCGGACAGGATGCGGCGATAGAGCAGCGCATGCCCCTTCACGACCGACGTGGGATTGCGCGAAATCCGGTCGCCCGCATCGAAATAATAATGGGTCAGCGGTTCAGGGCAGAGCGCGATCCGCCCGGCCTGTTGCAGCTTCAACCACATGTCCCAATCCTGGCAGCTGGGCAGCGAGATGTCGAAGCCGCCGATATCCAGAAAGACATCGCGGCGGATCATCGCCGCCGAACAGCCGCCCAGCGTATTTTCATAGAGAAGCGCGCTGGGCTCGTTCGCGTCCGGCCCGAATTTGCGCGTGCCGCCGCCCTGACCGTCCAGGAAGACGGTGTCGCTGAAGACCGCGACGACATCGTCCGTGATCAGCGGGATCAGCGAGGCGAGCTTCGTCTCGTCCCAGCCATCGTCCGAATCGAGCAGGGCGATCCATTCGCCGGTCGCCGCCGCCGCGCCGATATTGCGCGCATTCGGGGCGCCCGAGCGCGTGTCGAGCGGGATGATCCGAATCGGAACGGCATCGCTTTGCGCGGCGAGCGCGGCGGCGATGGTCCCGCCGTCATCGTCGGACCCGTCATCGACGACGATGATCTCGACCGGTCGAACCGTTTGGCTGTTGGCGCACGCAATGGCGCGCCCGATCACCGCGGCGCGATTGCGGGCCGGAATGACGACCGATATCCTGGCTGACATGAAACCCCCGTCTCTTCCCCTGAATAGGGCTGGTATGGGGGAAGCCCTGTTCGGTGACGAGCATGGACTGGAGTCCCGATGATCCATAGTCGCACAGCCAAGTATGACGATTGGCGAATTTTCCGTCATTTTCCGTTCATCATGGCCTTGACGCTGGGTTTTGCCGGGGGGAGCGGGGGCATGGCCGAGGCCGGGCAACACCGCGATCCGGGAGAACAGCCTTTCTCGGCCGACAGCGTCTGGAACACGCCAATCGGGCGCGGGGCGATCTATGACGGGCCGGACTCGCCCGAGAGCCGCCTGCTCCACACCGACGATGCGGGCGGTCGGGCGGGCTCCTATCCCTGGATCGGCTGGGACGCGATCGGCCTGTATCAGGCGCGTGCGTCGGACCCGATACGGCGCTGGTCCTATGACGTGCGGGCGGCCGGTGCGCCGTGGCGCGGGGGGCCACCGATGCAGAAAGGGTGGGTCGACCTGCCGACCCCGGCCGATATCCGGTTCCTGGGCGGCACCGACAAACATGCCATCCTGATCGATCCCGGCCACCGCTATGCCTATGAGGTCTGGCTGGGGGAGGCGAGGGGCGAGGGCTATCACGCCGCCTATCTGGTCCGCACCGACCTGCGCGGATCGGGCATTTCGGCGGTCGACGGCCAGTCGCAGGGGATTCGCGCCTTTGGCGGCTCGCTGGCCGGGGGGCTGATCCGCTGCCGCGAACTGGCGAACGGCGATATTCCCCATGCGCTGGCGGTGCTGCTGTCCAACGATCAGCTGCGCAAGGGCGGCACCATGTTCAAGCAAAAGGTCTGGCCCGCCAGCTTTACCGACAGCAATGGCCGCAACGGCTATGCCGGGCTGGTGCCGATGGGGGCGCTGCTCGCCATCCCCGCCGATGTCGATGTCGAGGCACTGCCCCTGACCCGCGAGGGCAAGGTGCTGGCGCGCGCCTATCAACGCTTTGGCGGCTATGTCGTCGACCGGACGTCCAAGACGATGACGCTCGCCACGCTGGAACAGGGGTGCGGCAAGACGGCGGTCGACCACCTGATGGCGGACCGGCGGACGATTCGCGATCGCCTGGTCCGCATCCTCAACAATGGGCCGCGCCATGTCGGCGGCCCCGGCGCGCGCATCGCCGTGGCGCCGCCGCCGCTGAATCCCGAATAGCTTCTACAACCGCGCGCTTTGCCAGCGCATCCCGTTGTCGGGCGACTGGATGCTGACCCAGCTATAATCGGTCTGGTCGACCCGGCGAATCCAGGGCGTGTCGCTGTCCAGCACCATGTCGCCATCGTCGGTGCGGGCGATCAGCACGGTGTGGAGCTTGGTCTGGCGGCTATAGACGACCGCGAAGCTCAACCTTTTGCTGTCGAAGCCCTGCGCGATCAGCTGATAGCGTTTCTCGATCGCCAGATCCTCGCAATCGCCCTGTGCGCCGTTGCCGATGCCGCTGCGCGCCCAATGTTCGGCGGTGGCATAGATTTGCATGTCGGAGCGCTGCCGGACTCGGCCGTTGACCAGCTTGTTGACCGATTCGAGCCGCTTGTCCGTGCCCGGCACGGGCGGGACGGCGGGCGCGGTGACCGTGACGGTGGGGTCGATGTCGAATACCGGTTCGGCCACCAGTAGCGGCATCGGAGCGGTCAGGACCGGCTCGGCATTCCAGGACGGCAGGGGGGCGACGAGATCGGTATCGGCTGTCCCCGTCGATTCCCCGAAGGATACAGGCAGAGGCGGCTTGGCCATATCGGCGAAGGTCGTGATCGGCAGGCTCGGCACCACCGACAGGTCGGCCCCACGCGGCACGGCGCGGACGCGGAAGGACGTACTCGGCTTTTCCAACCGGGTGATGATATTGGGCATGACCGCCGCGATCATGTTCGTCACGGTCATGGCGAAGGCGGGCAGACCGGTCGCACCCCGGCCATCGCCAAGGGCGGGCGGCGGCGTATCGACGCTCTGGCGGCAGAAGGTCGCGTCGGTCCGGCACATATCGGCAAAGCCCGTAGGGGGCGCCATGACGTCGCCGCGAAGAATGAATCGCGATGCGCCGGTATGCGCCCTGGCCGGACTCGCGGCGGCAAAGGCCACCGTGATCGCCGCTATGGTCAAGCCTGCTTGATATCGCATCTCTACCTCCTGTTCGGGAGGAAGGAATGCGACCCCGGCGCTTACGCGGGAGTTCAGCGGAAAGGTTTAGGCGTTGTTAACCCATTTTTTACGGAAAGACCCCGCCGGGCCCGAATTAGGGTCAGCGCAGTGCCATCACGCACAGGGCGATCATGCCCCAGCACAGGCTGGCCGCCGCACCGATCGTTACCAGATTGACCAGCGAGATCGTCTTGGCTGCGACCGGCCGTCCGCGATCCGACAATCCGGCCGCCGCCATGTCCTCGGCCGCGAGATCGGCATGGTCCGTGGCAGTGGCGACATCGAACTCGTGCTGGTGGATCATGAATCGTCCCTTCCCGGCCGTGATAGGCGACGTAGCTTTCGGAAGGCTTAATATCGGGGTTAACGGCGCAGATACCAGGGTTGGCCACGCGCTTGGCGCGCAAAGCAGGGGGCATCGGCCCATGCCGGCCCCGTTTCGTCGAAATCCCGCGACAACTGCCCCGCAATGGGATTCGGGCCCCTGCGGCTGATCGTGGACGGCGCAAAGCCACGCTCGGTATACGACTAGTCAGGGGGTATCGGTGCAGATCGTCAGCTTTTCACGCGTCGGAGAAGAACCGCTGGAGGGCGATGCCCGCCGGACGACGACGCGCGCCCTTCGCCTGCAATTCTATGTCGCGATGCTGGTCGCCGATGCGTTCGCGGTCATGCTGGCGATCACGCTGGCCAGCCTGTTGCGGTTCGAAACGCCCTTCTCGCCCGAGGCGGCGACGCTGATCCTCGGGCTGGTGCCGTTCTTCTGCTTCTTCGACCTCGCCAATATGCGACCCGATTATCTGAACGACTGGCGCCGCTCGATCGTGTCGATGGTCGTGGCGCTGGGCAAGGCGGTGCTGGTCCTGCTGTTCTTCGGGTTCCTGCTGCATGCGATCGGCGACGCGTCGCGCCTGCTGGTCGGTTATGGCGTGGCGTTCGCGTTACTGATCGCGGTCGTGCTGCGCGCGCTGATTGTCACCCTGTCGTCGCGGGCGTTCCAGGGGGGCGCGGTCAACCATGTCCTGCTGATCGACGGGGTCACCATCGACATTCCGGCGGGCCAGTCGGCGCTTCAGATCGAGAAGATCGACGGCGGCGATTTCAACAATCCCTATCTGCTCGACCAGTTTGCGCGGCGATTCGCCGATGTCGATCACCTGACCGTCGCTTGCTGTGCTGAGCGGCGGCGCGACTGGGCGATGGCGCTGAAGGGGATCGACGTGCGCGCCGATATCATCATCCCCGAGCTGGATGATCTGGGCAGCGTCGGCCATGCGGTGGTGGCGGGGTCGTCGACGATCCTCGTGTCGACCGACCCGCTGGGCCCCTATGACCGGATCGTGAAACGGGCGGTGGACCTGGTGCTGGCGACCTCCGCGCTGGCCTTTCTGTTGCCGCTGCTCGTCATGATCGCGATCGCGGTCAAGCTGGACAGCCGGGGCCCGATCTTCTTCCGGCAACAGCGCGTCGGCTACGGCAACCGGCTGTTCATGATGTACAAGTTCCGCAGCATGAAGGTGGAGACCAGCGACGCCAAGGGCGGGCGTTCGGCCAGCCGCGACGATGATCGCATCACCCGCATCGGCCGGATCATCCGCGCGACCAGCGTCGACGAACTGCCGCAGCTGTTGAACGTCCTGCGCGGCGAGATGAGCGTGGTCGGCCCGCGTCCGCACGCGCTGGGCTCGCTCGCGGGGGATCAGCTCTTCTGGCATGTCGATGCCCGCTACCACCACCGTCATGCCTGCAAGCCGGGCCTGACCGGCCTGGCGCAGGTACGCGGCTTTCGCGGCGCGACCCACAGCCGCGAGGATCTGGTCAGCCGTCTTCAGGCCGATCTGGAATATCTCAACAACTGGAGCCTGTGGCGCGACATCATGATCCTGTTGTCGACGGTCAGGGTCATCGTCCACCGCAATGCCTATTGAGACGCCCGCCGGGCCGGGCATGCTGCGCCTGTTATGGGAGGACCGGCGCGGCGACCTGTTGCTGGGGCTGGGCCTGCTGTTCTGCGCCGTCATCGGGGGCCTTGCCTGGCTGGGCTGGTCGCCGTGGCAGGGCGATCCCTATCACCGCGCGCGCCTGGCGTCCGATCCGGCGGGCTATGCCGCGCAGGTCGCCCGGCAGGTCAATGCGCTGCCCGTCGTCACCGGCATCCCGACCGTCGCCCCGGTCGCCAATCTCGACCTGCCGCCTGATATCGCGCGGCGGATCAACGCGCTGACGCCGTTCGCGCGCGGGGCCAATCCGGCGGCCCGTCCTTTCCGCCTGGACGAGGCGACGCCCGACCGCCAGGCGGCCGAGGCCTGCCTGGCCGCCGCCGTCTATTACGAAGCGGGCAGCGATCCGATGGGGCAGGCGGCGGTGGCGCAGGTCGTGCTCAACCGCGTCCGCCATCCCGCCTTTCCCAAGACCGTCTGCGGCGTCGTGACCCAGGGGGCCGAGCGCAGCACGGGATGCCAGTTCAGCTTCATGTGCGACGGATCGCTGCGCCGCCGGGTCCCGTCACCCGCGGCGCTGACCCTGGCCCAGGCCACCGCACGCTGGGCACTGGGCGGCGGCGTCTTCCGCGCGGTGGGTAGCGCGACCCATTATCACGCCGATTATGTCGTGCCCCGCTGGAGCGGCGCGATGGACAAGGTGCTGGCTTTTCACACCCATCTCTTCTTCCGCTGGCGGGGACCGGCGGGCGCGGCCAGCCTGTTGCGCGCCAGTCCGGCGCCCGGCGAGCGACCCGGTGCGCTCGCCGCCTTCCTGTCGGCGACCATGCCCGGCGGGGAGGGGGCCGCGACGACCGCCGCCGATCCGGCCGCCACGACCCCCACCGGCGCGACCGATGGCGCGCCGACCGCAGCCCTGCCCGCCAGCGGTGGAGTCGTGCGATCGGACGAGTGGCGCGGCATCTATTATCTGCTGCTCAGCCCCGATGATTATCCGGGCAGCTATGCGATCAAGGCGGTCCAGGCCTGTGGCAAGCGCCAGACCTGCCTGGTCTATGGCTGGGATTCGGCGCGGCGTGTGCCCGTCGCGGTGACCGAGGCGCGTCCGGCAGGCGTCGTCTTCGTCTGGTCGCGGCATGGCGAGGAGCAGAAGGCCTTGTGGGATTGCACCAAGGCCCCGCGTGACAAGTCCGAACAATGCCTGCCCGGCACCGCCCCCCGCGCGGAAGTCCCCGCCACGCCGCCCCTTACGCGCTGATCGCGAGCGGCGGCGGTGTCTGCAAATTTCGCTGTCCTACAGGCGATAATGTGGAACATATGCGGAACTTCCTGATGCAGGGAGGGCAAGTGATGAGAGGAATCATACAAGGCGGCTTCGTCAAGGGGGGCGTGGCGTTGATCGTGATGGGGGCCATGCCGGTGGCGGCACAGCAGGTGGCGGCCCCGGCGGGCTATGCGCCGCTGACCGCGCCGTGCGTGGTGCAGGCCGATGGCCGCTGCACCGCGATTTCGGGCGATGCGCCGATGCCGGTCGCGTCCAAGGCGGAACGGCTGATCCTGGCCAGCAACAATGTCGCGGCTGCGCCCGTCGCCGCATTGGGCGGGCTCTATATCCTGAACCAGATGTGCAGCGGCTATGGCACGGTCGTCCTGCGCTATCAGGCGGCGGACGGCAGCGCGATGCTGCCGCTGGTCAGTCGTTCGGCGGGGGATTCGGGCGGCGGGACCAGCCTGTATCTCGGCGCAGGGACGGTGGTCGATGTCCAGTTGTCGGGGACGACCGGCTGCGGCGTCCAGCTCGCACGGGTGCCCGCATGATGCGGCGGCTGTTCGTTGGCCTGGTCGCGGCGGCGACCCTGCCGCTGTCGGCATCGCCGGTGGCGGCGCAGGCGCTGACGGGCGGGCCCGGCGCCTCGCCCGCCACCGCGCTGGCCAGCCCCGATTGGGCGCAGCAGCCCATCGACAGCGACAAGGCGCCGCTGGTCGGCGGGCGCATCCATCAGCGTTATCGGATCGCCGCGCCGATCGCGGTCCTCGCCTCGCTGGACCAGACCGCCCGGCTGATCTCCGCGCCGCCCGAGGCGAGCGACGTGGCGAGCGATCCGCTATACGGCGACACCCGGCTGACCGTGGCGATGACCTCGTTCAACGCGCGCCAGTTACGTCCCAACGCCACGCTGGCAACGCCGGTCAATGGTGCCGGACAGCTGATCCGCTTCTGGACGAAGCCGATCACCAATGTCGATGCGCGGCTCAGCAGCTACAAGATCCGCCTGTATTCCGAGGGCGGGCCGAACAGTCCGGGCGGCAATTACCTGGAATATAATGCCGCCACCCTGATCCGAGAGGGGCAGAAGACGGGGGAGCAGCGCTGGGGCAGTTTCACCGTGCCCGTGAGCGCGTTTACGGCGGTCGGGTCCGGCGCCAATAGCGCGGCGCTGACCTGGGCCCTGGTCGAGGTGCAGGCCAATAGCAGTTCGCCGATGACGATCGCGGTCGGCAATATCGAGCTCGTCGCCAACGCCCTGACCAAGGCGAAGATGATCATCGGCTTCGACGATCAGTTCCCCGCGACGATCGCCTATGCGTCGCGGGCGCTGGCGCGCTACGGCTTTCGGGGGGTGCTGTACGTGTCACCGGCGACCGACACCGGCAAATCGGGCAAGCTGGCCACCGCCACGATCAAGAATCTGCACGACAATCTGGGGTGGCAGATCGCCAGCCAGGCCTGGTCGACCGAGATGGCGAACGGGGCAGGCGGCATCGACATGATGACCGCCGACCAGCGCACGGCGGAGATGGCCAAGCTGCGTAACTGGCAGAATGCATTGGGCCTGACCGGGGGCGGGCATGGCAGCTATTTCAGCAATGTCGGGGCGACGGACGCCATCGCCTATCCGATGTTCCGCCAGCATTTCCGGTCGATGCGCGGCTATTATTTCGGGGAGTTCGCGCAGGTGGAGACCTATCCCTGGGGCGATCCGATGCGGATTCGCGCCATGGGAGCGGGCGAATTCCAATGGGGTAATAGTCCGTCCATCTATTCGACCTATTGGAAAAACCATGTCGATCGGGCCATCGCCCAGAAGGGCGTCGGCTTTATCGTGTTCCACGACGGCTTGTCGGGGGCGATGTCGAACTGGCAATCGGGTTTCGACCAGTTGCTGGCCTATCTCGATGCGAATCGAGCGGTTATCGATGTCGTCACGGTCGAGGATCTGGAAAATCCGTAAGTGACGACCGGCTTGGCCATGGATGAGAGGATTGTGAGGGGATGACCGC
Organism: Sphingomonas fuzhouensis; assembly: GCF_034659795.1. Classification (NCBI taxonomy): domain Bacteria; kingdom Pseudomonadati; phylum Pseudomonadota; class Alphaproteobacteria; order Sphingomonadales; family Sphingomonadaceae; genus Sphingomonas; species Sphingomonas fuzhouensis. The sequence goes on along the minus strand of NZ_JAXSQY010000003.1, from coordinate 19,754 downwards.
AGCGGACAGGAAGGTCGGCCTTGCCGCGTCGCTGCTGACCGCCTTGTTGTTCGGCGAAGTGGTGGCGGTCGGGGTCGACGGGCCGTTACTGGCGACGATCGCCGCCATGGCCGAGTTGATCGGCGGTGCGCTGATCCTGTTGCTGCTGCGTCCCGCTCTATCCTTCTGGCGGAGCTTTGCCGTGCCGTTGTTGCTGGCGATCCTGGCCTGGGCCTGGATCGCCAGTCCGACCTGGTTCGCGGTCGATCCGTTCGGGCGACACTGGAGCGCGCCCGACCTGCTGCCCCAGGCGAGCGTGCGCTTTCTGGGGGGCATCGCGGTCATGACATCGGCCGCCGCGATCGGGTGGCGGCGCGGCGGGGTTCGCCTGACGATCGATCGGTGGCTGGTCTGGGGCCTCCTCAACATCGCGCTGGCGCTGGTGTTGCGCCATTATAATCCCGACGCGGTCTGGGGTATCGACAAGGGCGATTTGCGCGACCGTTTCACCGGCACCTTTCTGAACGCCAATGCGGCGGGCTGCTATTTCGCGGTGCTGGCGGTGCTGGCGATGGGGCGCGGCTTTGCGCTGGCGCTCGACCGCTCGGTATCGGCGCCTTTTCTGGCGCAGGTGGCGACACCGATCGCCTTTCTGGGCGGGCTCGGGGCCTGTGCGATCACCGGGTCGCGCACCGCCCTGTTCGCCGCGCTCGTCGCCCTGATCCTCTTGGCGGCGCAGTTCGGGCCGCAATGGATGCGCCAGCAGCGCGGGAATGTCCGCGCGCTGGCGGTCGGCGTCGGCGTGATCGTGCTGTTGCTGCTGGTGTTCCTATTGCTGGGCGAGGCGACGCTCGATCGGCTGGCGCTGCTCGGCGAGGATTGGACCGGGCGGACCGATATGTGGGCGCTTTACGGCCGCCTCGTCGCGCAGGCGCCGCTCGGCTATGGTCCGGGTGGGTTCGACGATGCGGCGCTGCACGGCTTCGCCTCGATCCATGAGGCGCATGTCGCCTGGTATGTCCATTCGGCGCACAATGTCATCCTGTCGCTGCTGATGACCGGGGGCTATCCCTATCTGGCGATGATGGTCGCGCTGGTCGTGGCGCTGCTCTTCCCGTTCTTCCGCCGGGCGCACCGGATGCGTGAGCCGGTGGTGGTGGCGACGGTCGTGGCGCTGGGGCTCATCCTGGTCTGCGCCAGCACCGACATCGCGCTCGACATGCCCGCACTGGCCGCCATGTCGGCGATGCTGGCCGGACTGATATGGGGGCGTGCCTCGCGCTTCGTGACCGAGGCGCGGGTCGATTATGAGGGGATGCGGCCTCTCACCAATGGCTCGGCGGGCGAACCCGCGACCAGCCCCAGCGCATAGGCATAGGTTCGGCCCGACGCCCCCGCCAGCCAGGCGGTTTCCGACACCAGCCGGTCGCGGGTCTGCGCATCGAGCTTCGGCCAGACGGCGACGCCGAACCGTATCCGCCACGGTGCACTGTCCCGCAGGAACGGTGCCGCGCGGTAGCTGGCGGCCAGCGCCGACAGGGCCTGCGGTGATTCCGCGCCGTGATCGAGCAGTTCGACATAGGCGCGCGCCACCTCGGCCTCGCCCCAGACGGGCCGCGTCGCCTGGGCCTGCGCGATGTCGCGCCGCGCCTCGGCCAGCAATTGCGGGGCATGGGCGGGATCATTGGCCGCGGCGCGGGCCCGCATCACCCCGCGCAGCAGCGCCGCTCGCGCGGGCAGGCGATCGGCGGACGGGGCGGCGGGCGCCAGGGCCTGTAGATCGTTGGAGGTCGCCAGTCCCGCCGCCTGCCGCACAGAGGCGTCGCGCATCGCCACGACGCGCGTCTCGTCGCGCAACACCGCGACCGTATAGATCAGCGCGCCACCCAGGGCCGCCAACGCGAGCGCGTTGACGACCCTGGTGGCGACCGACATTCGCTCATTCCGAGCGGTAATAGGCATGATATTTGGACGAGTAATAGAGCGCGCCATAGGCTTCCTCACCTGACTCGACCATCGAGAACAAGGCACCCGCCACCGGGGCGCCATCCTGTTGCAGGCCCGCCAGCGCGGTCTTCACCGCATTGACCGGGGTGTCGCCCCATTTGATGACCATCACGACCGCATCGGCAAGCGCCGCGATCGTCCGGCTGTCCGCCACGCCCAGCAGCGGTGCGGTGTCCAGCACGATCCGGTCGTACCGCGCCGCCAGCATGGCCAGCAGATCCCGCATCGCATCGCCGCTGAACAGGTCTTCGGCGCGGAAGGCGGTGTCCGCCACCGGCAGCAGGTCGAGACCCGGCTGCTTGTCCGCGAGCAGCGCCTGGTCGACCGGCAGATTCTGGGTCAGCACCTCGACCAGCCCGACCAGCGGTTCGATCGCCGCGGCCTCGCGCAGTCCCGCACGACGCAGGTCGGTATCGATCAGCAGCACCTTCTCACCCGCCAGCGCACAGATCCGCGCCAGCGCCAGCGCACTGCTCGTCTTGCCTTCGTCGGGCAGGCTGGACACCAGCGCGCAGACCTTGGCCGTCTTGGGCAGCGAATGGCGCAGGACGCGCAGCGTCTCCGCATAGGAGCTCATCGGCTTTTCGAGCAGCAGCGCGGGGGCCGAGCAGCGTTCGCCCGCCGCATTGCGGAGCTTGCTGGTGGCGATGCGCGGCACGCTGGCGAGCACGGGCAGGCCCAGCGCCTCGATATCGCGGATCGAATAGAGTCCGGTCGCCAGCACCTCGCGCGTCACCACGCCCAGGCTGCCCAGCACCAGCGCGCCCAGCCCGGCCAGCGCCAGCAACAGGCGGCGATTGGGCGAGGTCGGCGCCTCGGGCGGCACCGCGCTTTCGATGACCTGCGCCTGGCTCATCGAGCTGCGCGACACCTGGCTGACCTGCTGCGCCTGTTCGTTCAGGCTGTTGAGCGCGGCATGGGCGGCATCGGCCTTGCGCTTGTAGCTTTCGGCGGCACCGGTGGCGCGGGTGTCGCGCGACTGTTGCGCGCGCAGCCGGGCCATCTCGCCGCGCAGGCTGGCGGCGCGTGCTTCGGCGGCATTGGCCTCGCTCTGCAGGCCGCCGACGATGCGATTGGCCTCGTCCTTGATCTGCGCGTCGAGCGCGGTCAGCTGTTCGTTGACCTTGATATTCTCCGGGTGGCGCGGACCATAGCGGGCGACGACTTCGCCCTGGCGCTGGATCAGCTGGGCCCGCTGGCCGCGCAGGTCGGCGATCACGTTCGAGTTGAGCACCGCCGACACCGCGTCGATCCCGCCCGACGCGATCTGGGTCCGCGCGACGCGCAGCCGCGCCTGGGCCGCCGCCGCTTCGGACTCGGCGGTGGCGAGCTGGGTGGCGAGCGGGGTGATCTGCTGACCGGTGACGGTCGCATCGCCGTCGTTCACGATGCCCGACTGCGCCCGGTACTGCGCCAGTTGCGCGTCCGCCTGCGAGGCCTGCTGGTTCAACTCGGCCAGCCGCTGGTCGAGATAGCTGGTCTCGCGCGAGGCGGTGCCGCTGCGCTTGCCGACGCTATAGGCGATATATTCATTGGCAAAGGCGTTGGCGACATCGGCGGCCAGACGCGGATCGCTCGCGGTATAGCCGACATTGACGATATAGGTCATCTTGTCGCGCGCGGTGTCGAGGCGACCCAGCAGGCGATCGGCCAGCTCATTTTCCCGCTTGGTCCGCTCGGCGGGCGTGGCGTTGGCGGGCAGGGGCTTCAGCCCCTTGGTGAAGGCCGGGTCGCTGCCCAGCTTGAGCTTGTCGATCACCGCCGCCGCGATGTTGCGCGAGCGCATGACGTTGACTTCGGTGTCGAAGATATTCTGGTCAGGCCGCTCACCGCTCATCTGCCCCAGCGCGGCATTGGGCGAGGGATCGATCTTCACCCGCGCCACCGCCTGATATTTCCAGGGCATCATCAGGACCAGCGCGGTCGCCACGGTGAAGGTGACGATCGCGATGACGGCAAAGGTGCGCCAGCGACGGCGGAACATGCCGATCGTCGCACTCCACAGGGCACGGACCACGCCGGGTCCGGTGGGCGGCGGCGCCATATCGGCGTTGGGATCGCCCAATCGTTCGGTAAGCATGATGGTCGTGCCTTATGGGTGGATGGTGACGCCCGCGAGCGCCCGGAATTCGGAAAGCGCCGGGCCGTTCAGCCCGACATTCTCGCTGCTGCGCTGCGAATAGCCCAGGCTGAGGTTGCCGCTGAGCAGGCGGCTGGCCAGATAGGTCGCTCCGCCGGTCACCTGCTTGACCCGCGCCTTGCCGACGACGCCGATAAAGTCGTTCTCGGCATAGGAGACGGCGTAGTTGAGCAGCAGGTTGCGCAGCAGTTCGTGATCGAACCGCAACGCCGCGCCGGTGTTGAAGAAGCCGCTGCCGCCGAAGGTCGAATCCTGAATGTCGCGGAAGGCGTTGAAGGTGACGGTGGTCAGCGCCGAGGGGAAATATTCCAGCTTCGCGTCGAACGACAGGCCGCCGATATTCTGATAGATCGGCGCGGTGAAGCGACGGTCGATATAACCGATGCCCGCCGATCCGCGCAGCAGCGCGGTCAGGTCCAGCGACACGCCCGCCAGCGCGCGGATTTCGCGCGAATCGCGGTTGGCGATCGTGGGCGTCAGCGGCTGGTCATAGCTGGTGCCGGTATAGGTCAACTGGCCGAACAGACCCGTATCGGGCGTCAGGCCATATTCCAGTTGCAGCGCGCCGCGCGCCACCTCGCGGTCACGATTGTCCTGCGAGATCAGGAAACCGGTCAGGGTGCGGACCGGCATGAAGTTGTACTTGGCATAATCCGCGCTGCCCACGACCCGGACACGGGCGAAGCGTGCATCGGCCATCAGCCGGGCCTGGCTCTGCTGATAGGGGGTGACGCTGCGCACATTGACCAGCGCGGCGCCCGAGAATTGCGATTCGAACCGACGCGCGGTGTCGAGCGCCAGGGTCAGCGCGACGTCGCTGGTCGCGTCGAAACGGCCGACCGATCCGATCGACCAGCCATTCTGGTTGCGCGGGCTCGCCTCGGCATAGCGATAAAAGTCGCCGCCGCCGGTCAGCTGCAGGCTGTGGCGCGACCAGTCGGACCGGGCGAGCAGGCGGGGGGCGACCCGCAGGAACACGTCGTCGGTCTTGTTCGACGTCGTCTGATAGACGTTGTCGGTATAGCCGACCTGGGTGTCGAGCGTCGGCAACAGGGTGAAGCCGGAGAGCTTGAAACCGACCGGGTTGGTTTCGGGACGCGCGCGCTCGGTGACGCTCTCGTTGCGGCCGCGATCGAAGGCGATCGGAACGACCGTGTCGATGGCGTTGGAAACCTGCGCTTCGGCGGCAGCCGAAACCGTCAGCGCGCAGACAGCCGCGCCCGTCGTCCAGAAGCGAAACATTGATGCCCCCATATATTTGGGTCGGCCCCCCGGACCGATCCCGAACTTTTTAGTTTTGCGTGGTGTAGTTCACGCCGACGCCACCGCCGCCGATCGTCGGACCGGCACCCAGCGTCGCGGCGGTCGTGCCCGCGCCGCCAGTACCGCCGGTGCCCGCCTGGCCGCGGCGAACCGCAGCGGCGACGGCGTTCAGCGCGGCCTTGACCTTGCGGCTCTGGCTGCCCGGCTGCTTGGCGACATAGGCGAGGGCGGCCTCCTTGACGGCGGCGCTCTGCCCCTGCTGATCGACCGCGAAGCTGATCGCCGCCTCGACATCCTGTTCGGTGGCGGTGGCGGGCAGATTGGCGATGGCGGCGGTGATCGCGTCGGCGACCCGCTGCACCGCGGCCGGATCGGGCTCGCTGGTGGCGGTGGCAGGCGCGGCGGGCGTCTGGGTCTGCGTGGCGGCCAGGGCCGGGGCGGCGACGCCCAGCGCCATGGCGGTCATGGCCCCCAGCGTCGTGTGTGCGATATTCGACATGTTGCTTCCCCTGTTGCCCCGTCCCCTGGAGCGATCAAAAATACCGTTCGCCGACCCGCACCGTATCGCCCGGATAGACCATGACGCCCGAGTCCAGCTTATATTCCTTCTCGGCGGCCTCGCCGAAGCGCTTGATGAAGACCTTCCGCTTGTTGGCGCGGTAGGTAAAGCCTTCGGCGCGCGCGACCGCGTTCAGCGCCGACAGGCCGCTCGAATAGGGATATTCGCCCGGCTTGGTGACCTCGCCCAGGATGTAGAAGGGGCGATAGGTCAGCACGTCCATGCTGACCCGCGGCTGGCGCAGATAGCCGTCGGCGAGCTTTGCCTCGATGTCGTGGATCACCTCGCGCGGGGTCCGCCCGATCGCCTTGACGTCGCCGATCAGCGGCAGCGACAGCGTGCCGGAGTCGCTGACCGTGAACTCGCCCGAAAGCGTGTCCTCGTTGAAGACGATGATGCGGACCTTGTCGGCGACGCCCAGCTTGTAATCGACCAGCGGTGCGGCGGGCGTCGCCGGAGCCGTCGTGGTCGAGGCGGGCGTGGCCGGGGCGGGCGCCTCGGCCTTTGGCGGCACGCCCTGCTGCGCAGCGACGGGTGTCGATGCGACCAGCAAAGAAAGACACAACCAAAGACTACGCATGCGAACGCCCCCTAAAATCGGCGTCCCGTTCATACGCCGTGCTGCATATGCTAACAACGATCCGTATGATGCCATGCAGGCGCAGCTTACCGAGGGTGCGTCCCGATTTCGGACAGAGGTCGCCTGTTCTCAAGCCGTTCAGGCCAAGACCGGGTCGGACAGGAGTCGACTCAGCTTGGCAGCCTCGCGCATCTGATCATGACGTTCGGCAACCAGCGCGCGGCCGGTCCGGCCCATCGCGGCCAGCGTCCCGCGATCCGTGGCGGCGCATTCGCGCATCGCCTGGGCGATCGCCTCGGCCGAACCGGGGGTGTAGAGCCAGCCCGTCTCGCCATTGCGGACGAGGTCGGCCATCGCCGCGACATTGGTAGCGAGCACCGGACGGCCGAGCGCCAGCGCCTCCATCACGACGATCGGCAGGCCTTCGGCAAAGCTCGCCATCACCATGGCGCGGGCCTGGTCGAGCTCGGCGCGGACCTGGCGTTCGTCGGCCCAGCCGGTGATCGTGACATGGGCGCGCATGCCGTGGCGGGTGATCGCCGCCTCGACATCGCCGCGCATTTCGCCGTCGCCGACCAGGGTCAGCGTGGCGGGCACCCCTTGCCGCCGTGCCAGTGCCAGCGCTTCGATCAGCAGCAACTGGCCCTTTTGTCCGCTCAACCGGCCGATGCAGACGAAATGCGCATTCTCGGCAGGCGGCGTCAGCGGAGCGTCGAGAAAGTCGGGCAGCAGGCCGCAGCGGACGACCTTCACCTTGGCCCAATCCTCCAGCGCGGCCCAGCGATAGAGCTGGCTGGCGCAGAAATCGGTGATCGCCACGACATGGGTCGCCTGCGCGATCTTCAGCCCCAGCTTGGTCGATAGCGGCCGGTCGAACTCGTCGGGACCATGGACCGTGAAGCTATAGCCGATTCCCGCCATCGCCGCGCCCAGCATGGCGATCTCGGCGGCGTTGGTGCCGAAATGGGCGTGAAGATGCCGGACGCCCGCCGCCATCATCTCCTGGGCCAGCTTGGCGCCTTCCAGAAAACTGACGAGATGAAGCGGGATCGAACGGTCGGTCTTGCGGCACATCGCGGCGGTCAGGCGCAGCGCGGCGAACCAGCGACCGGGATGGCGCACCAGCATCGCGATCCCGGCGACCAGCAGTGGCATGATCCCGCCGCGCAGCAGGAAGCGGGTGCGGTCGCGTTCGGCCAGATCGATCGGGTCGACCAGATCGGCATCCCAACCGCGCAAGGCCCAGCGATGGACGGTCGCCCCCTGCGCCTCCAGCGCCAGGATTTCGCGGCGGACGAAGCTGTGGCTGACCTTCGGATATTGGTTGATGAAATAGCCGATGGCCATGAGCATGTTCCGACGGGTAAGAGGCGTAAGGCGGCCTTTGGGAAGCGGGCCGGGGGGATGCAACGCGGCATATCGCGCGACCGTATCATTACGGGGCATTCACGATATCCGGTCATCGGGACCGCCCTATCGTCGATCCGTTCGCCGATTTATGTCCCGTTCCGACAGGTTCGGGGGGATAATTGTATGTGCCGGAACGACTTTTGGGTCGGACGCCGCAGGGTGCGTCTTTGACGGACATGGCCCTGTCGCACGACATCCGGGATAGCGGCGACGTGTCGTCGGGGCGCCATCTCGGGCGGCTGGACGGCTGTCGGGGCATCGCAATTCTGGCGGTCATGACCGGTCATATGCTCCCGTTCGGACGGGCGGCCTGGGGCGGCAATGTCGCCATTGCGGCGGCGGGTATGGCGATCTTCTTCGCTTTGTCCGGTTTTCTGATCGTCAGCCTGTTGTTGCGCGACGATGCGGTGATCCCGTTCATCATCAAGCGGCTGTTCCGCATCGTGCCGCTCGCCTGGCTCTACATCCTGGTGGTGATCGCCGGGCAGGGGGCATCCTGGGACGTGGTCGGGGCGAATCTGTTCTTCTTCGCCAATGTCAGCAAATTCTGGCTCAGCTATGCCCCGCATTTCTGGAGCCTGTCGGTCGAGGTGCAATTCTACGCCTTCGTCGCGGTCCTGGTCGCGTTCGGTCGCCGCCGTGCGCTGTGGCTGCTGCCGGTCCTGGCGATGGCGGTCACCGCGTGGCGGATCGGGCATCACACGACCTTTGGCAGCCACAGCTTCGACCGGGTGGACGAGATCATGGCGGGCGGCACGCTGGCGTTGTTGGTGGCCAGGCGGTGGCAACCGCCGCGCTGGGCGACCCGCCCCGCCATCGTCCTGGCGCTGTTCGCCATGTTGTTCGTCGGCATGCTGGCGCCGGTCGTTTCGGGCTTTCCATGGATCGCCTATCTGCGGCCCTATCTCGCCACGCTGCTGGTGGGGCTCAGCCTGACCATGCGCGACGGCGCGTTCGCGCGGCTATTGGGCGGGCGTGTCCTGGGATATGTCGCACGCATCTCCTATGCGCTTTACGTCCTCCACCCGCTTTCCTATGCCGGGTGGATGGGGAGCGGGAATGTGGCGGTTCGCTATACCAAGCGGATCTTCAGCATCCTGATCGCCTTTGGGGGCGCGCATGTGTCGACATTCTATTTCGAACAGCCGCTGACCCGGCTGGGTCGGCGGATCGCGGCCCGGTGGTCGCGGCCCATGTCGGTCGTGCCGCATAATGTCGCGGGGGTGGCATGAGTCATTTGAGTGTGTGCGGGCGTATCCGGGAAGACCGGGCGCTCTATCGCGAAGGCTGGCTGGCGCAGGGGCTCTGGGCACTGGCGATCCATCGTCTGTCGGCGGGGAGGTTCGCGCGACCGCGCGGGCCGGTGCGCAGCCTATGGGGTGTCGCAGCCAAGCTGGCGGGCAAATGGGCCGAGTTCGCATGCGGCATCTCGCTGCCCGAAACGGCGACGATCGGCCGCCGCCTGCGTATCGAGCATTTCGGCGGGATCATCGTCCATGGTGCGACGGTGATCGGCGATGACTGCGTGTTGCGCCAGAATGTCACGCTGGGCAATCGCAGCGAAGCCCGTCCGCTGGAGGCCCCCATATTGGGCAATCGGGTGCAGATCGGAGCGGGCGCGGTCGTGCTCGGCGCGGTGCGGATCGGCGACGGCGCGATCATCGGCGCCAATGCGGTGGTGCTGACGGATGTCCCGCCCGGTGCGATCGCGGTCGGCAATCCCGCCCGGATCATCGCGCGCGCGCCGCAGCCCTGATCCGCTTCACTCCGCCGCGAGCAACGTCTCGGCCGCCTGCAGGTCCACCGACACCAGGCGGCTGACCCCGCGTTCGATCATCGTCACGCCGAACAGCCGGTGCATCCGGCTCATCGTCACCGCATTGTGCGTCACGATCAGATAGCGCGTATCCGTCTCGCGCGTCATCCGGTCGAGCAGCCCGCAGAACCGGTCGATATTGGCATCGTCCAGCGGCGCATCGACCTCGTCCAGCACGCAGATCGGCGCCGGGTTGGTCAGGAACAGCCCGAAGATCAGCGCCACGGCGGTCAGCGCCTGTTCGCCGCCCGACAACAGGGTCAGCGACTGGAGCCTTTTGCCCGGCGGCTGCGCCATGATCTCCAATCCGGCCTCGAGCGGATCGTCCGAATCAATCAGCGCCAGATGCGCCGAGCCGCCGTCGAACAAGGTCGCGAAGAGCGTCTGGAAATGGCCGTTCACCGCCTCGAACGCCTCCAGCAGCCGTTGCCGCCCCTCGCGGTTGAGCAGCCCGATAGAACTGCGCAGGCGCGCGACCGCCTGGATCAGATCTTCGCGCTCGGCGGCGCTGGCGGCCCCGCTCGCCTCCAGGTCGGCGAGTTCCTGTTCGGCGACCAGATTGACCGGCCCGATCCGTTCGCGGTCGGCAGACAGCTTGTCATGCGCGGCGGCCTCGGTCTGGGGCGAGCCGACGCTGGCACTGTCGAAGGCGAGTTTTTCCGGCAGCACCGGCGCAGGGCAGGCGAAGCGTTCGCCCGACACACGACCCAGTTCGACCCGGCGGAGTTCGTGATTTTCGACCCGCGCCAGGGCCCCCGCACGGGCCTCGCGCGCGGCGGATAGCAGCGCATGGGTTTCGGCATGGGCCGCTTCGATGGCGCGCAGCGCGCGTTCGGCATCGGCTTCCTCGGCCTGGGTCCGCTCGGCTTCGGCCTTGGCCGCGTCGTGCGCGGCGGCGAGGGTCGCGATCTCGTCGGCGAGTTGCGTGGGCTTGTCGGCGAGCGCAGCGGCGTCGCGGTCGAGCGTCGCGGCGCGGTCGTCCATCTCGGCGATCCGGCCCGCTGCCTGGCCCGCCCGCTGGTCCCAGCCTTCCGCCTCGGCCATCGCGGCTGACAGGCGGTCGCGGGTCTGCGCCAGGCTGCGCTCCAGCGTCGTACGCTCCGACCGCGCCAGCGCCACCGCCGAGCGGGCGAGCTGCGTCTCCTGCTGGAGCCGCGCCGTCTCCGCCGCACTCGCCGTGCCGTCGGGCAGCGCCGTCAGCGCGGCCTGGGCGCGGTCGCATTCGGCCAGCGCCTCGTCCATTTCGGCGGCGATCCGCTCGGCGCGGGTGGCGAGGTCGGTGCGCTGGGCCGACAGGCGCTCGATCACCGCCTGCGCCCGGTCCTCGGCGCGCTGGGCATCGCGGAGCGACGCCTCGGCGGTGGCATGCAGGTTTCGCGCGCTGGCGGCGGCGGCGCGGGCGCGGGCGATCCGCTCCTCGATCGCGGCGCGGGCCTCGGTCGCACTCTGGACCGCCGCCTCGGCCGCCGGACGCTCGGCCTCCAGCGCGGTGAGCCGGTTGCGCCGTTCCATCCGCTCGGCCGCCGCCGCGCCGCCGCCCTCGCCGATATAGCCGTCCCAGCGCCGCAGCCGCCCCTCGCGCGTGACCAGCCGCTGTCCGACGCTGAGCTGCTGGCCCGAATCCGCCTCGACCAGGAAGATTTGCGACAGTCGCCGGGCGAGCGTCGGCGGCGCCTTGATCCGCTCGCCCAGTGGCAGCGTACCGACCGGCGCGGCGGGGTCGTCGGGCGCAACAGGCGAGCCGTGCCAGTCGACCAGAGGCGTCTCCAGCTCGTCGCCAAGGGCTGCGGCCAGCGCGCGTTCGAACCCCGGTTCGGCTTGCACCTCGTCGAGCAGCCGGTCGCCGCCCTTGCTCGCGGTCGCACGGGTCAGCGTCGCCGCTTCCGCTTCCAGCGCTGCGAGCGCGGCGATGGCGCGGGCGCGGGCACCCTCGGCGGAATCACGCTCGCCGGTCGCGGTCAGCTCGCTCTCTTCGGCCCAGCCCAAAGCCGCGCGCGCCTTGTCGGCGTCGACCTTGGCGGCGGCCTGCGTGGCGATGGCCTCTTCGCGCGCGGCCTCCTGCTCGGCCATGTCGGGCAGTGCCTCGATCGCCGACGCAACGGCGCGGGCGTCGCGTTCGGCGCGGGCATGGCGGGCGCGGGCGGCGGTCAGCGCGGCCTCGGCGATGCGGCGCTCGGCCGCCTCCGCAGCCTGGGCCGACAGCGCGCGGGCCAGCGCGACCTCGGCATTGCGGTTCTTCGTCTCCGCCTCGGCCAGCAGCGCGTCGAGCCGGGGCATGGCCTGCACCGCATGGGCGATGCGCGCCTCCAGATCCTCGCGCTCCTCGGCCAGCCGCCGGATCGCTGCCGCCGCGTCATGCGCCAGCGCATCCTCGCGCGCGCGGTCCTCGTCGATCCGGGTGCGCGCGGCGGCCAGTTCCTCGATCCGCCGTTGCAGCCCGTGGCGGCGGTCGCGGGTGCGCGACAGGGCATGACCCGCCTCGCTCAGCGCATCGCGTGCGGCCAGCGAGGCGGCGCGGGTGCGCGCGGCGCGCGCCACCGCCTGTTCCTGTGCGGCCGCCGCCTCACGCTCGGCGGCGGTGGTTTCGGTGACGCGGCGTTCGGCGGCCTCCGCCTCGATCTTGGCCGCGCCCGCCGCCTCGGCCGCGTCGCGCCAGCGGGCGAAGATCATCCGCGCCTCGGCCACCCGAATTTGGTCGGAGAGCAGGCGATAGCGCTCCGCCGCGCGCGCCTGTCGGCGCAACGTCGCGATGCGGGCATCTTGATCGGCGATCGCCTCGTCCAGCCGGGTCAGGTTGGTCTCGGTTGCGCGCAGCTTGGCCTCGGCATCGCGGCGGCGGACGTGCAGCCCGGCGATCCCGGCCGCTTCCTCCAGCATCGCGCGGCGCTCGGCGGGCTTGGCGGCGATCACCGCGCCGATCCGGTTCTGGCTGACGAGCGCGGGGGAGTGCGCGCCGGTTGCGGCGTCGGCGAACAGGAGGGCCACGTCCTTGGCCCGCACGTCGCGCCCGTCGATCCGATAGGCCGAGCCCGCGCCGCGTTCGATCCGGCGGACGATCTCGGTCTCCTCGCCCTCGCGCTCGGCCAGGATCGTGACCTCGGCAAAATCGCGCGGCGGGCGGGTGGCGGTCCCGGCGAAGATCACGTCTTCCATGCCAGCGCCACGCATCGACCGCGCGCTGTTCTCGCCCATCGTCCAGCGCAGCGCCTCGAGCAGGTTCGACTTGCCACAGCCATTCGGCCCGACAACGCCGGTCAGCCCCGGCTCGATGACCAGATCGGCCGGATCGACGAAGCTCTTGAAACCCGAAATGCGAAGCCGCTTGATCTGCACGGACCCGGTCGCTGCTCCTACGGCGGTACGTGGTTAACCGATAGCGTATGGAGGCGGGATGTCGAGGGGTAGGCTGTACGTGACAGGGTTATGGTATGGCTGGTTTGAAAAAGTATGGCTATTACAGTGTGATAACACTGCTTGCGTTGCCAATGCGCAGATGCTTTGCGTGTTGAGACGGGGCAACGGGCACAATCTCCGCCCCGGTCAGGCGATCCGCCAGTGCGTCCATGGCCTCCAAGGACTGCGCTCGCTTCTCGATACTGTGTGCGTAAACCTGCATCGTGATGTTCACATTGGCATGACCAAGTTGCGCTGAAACGTCGGGCAAAGGCCACCCGTTCTCGATCATCCAGCTTGCGGCAAAGTGCCGCAAGGCGTGGAAGTGGAACGACTGCCCGCCCTTCAAACCGGCGCGCTCCAGCAGCTTGGACCAACTCTTCGTCCACCAGCTGGCGTATCCGATCGGCAAGCCATGGCAGGTCTGGAACACCAAGCTGTCCGGGTCGTCCGGGGGGAAGTCGGCGACATAGGCGCGCAGCAGCGCCAGCATCGTGCTGGGCAGCCGGATGTCGCGGCGTCCCGCTTTGGTTTTCGGGTCATTGAGCTCGCGGCCAAGATGGACTCGGCCAAGGGATGTCCGCACCCGCAGGATACCTGCGTCGAGGTCCAAGTTTTTCGCCTGAAGGCCCGCAATTTCGCCCCAGCGAAGCCCAAGGAACGCGGCCAGGGACACGAAGCATTGCAGGGTGGCCGTCGGGCGGCGCTTGCTCTTGTGATAGCGCTGCCCCGCCGCTGCCAGCAGGGCACGAACGTCATCCACCGTGAATTGCCGGATCGGTTCGGTCTTGGCCGCGCGGACCGATCGGGGGACCGATACGACCGGGTTAACGCGCGCCCACTTATACCTGATCGCGAAATCAATGATGAGCTTCAGCAGGCTGATCGAATTGGATACCGTCTTGGGGGCGTACCCCTCGCGCCGGAGGTCGCCGATCCATTTCTCGACGTCGAATACCTCCACCTCGTTGATGAACCGCTCCCCGAGGCGCGGCAAAACTAGCGCCTCGATGCGTTGGATGTACTGCGCGACGGTCGAGCGGCGCATTACACCACGTTTCGCAGCCTGATCGATCTCGGTGATATACGCATTGGCGACGAAGCTGATCGTCTTCCGCTGCGATCCGGCGATGTGCTCGCGGTTCGCGAGTTCAGATTCAACCGTCGTGCGGTATGCGTCCGCCTCTTTTTTCCGCTTGAAGGTGCTCTGCCGGTAGGACCCGGTGGTGTCCTTGTATCGGACGACCCAAGCCTCCTTCGTGCCGCCGCCGGGCGTCGTCCATTGGCGCTTCGTTACGCTGGCCATCACTGGCCTCCTTTCATGCTATTCCAGTGATCCAGCGCCGCCGTGCTGGCGACCGTGCAACCGTCGTCCTGATAGGTCGGCAATCGGCGTTCCGCGTCCAATCGGGTCACGTCGCTGGCGGGGATGCCGAGATGCGCGGCGATAGCCCGATGGCCGTAGAGAAGCGCCGCCCGTTGCGTGGGCGCGTCGCGCACTTCCACCACCACGGGCGGCGATCCCCGACGCGCCCAATCTTGAAGGTCGGGATGCCGCCCGTGCCGTGGAGGTGCTGAACCTGCCGCCCGCCCAGACCGATAGCGGCGCCGATTGCCTCTAAGCCATACAGGAGGTCCGGGTCATTGCGCCGGAGTGTTGAATTGCTCATGCCGCTCTCCGCTTTTCCGCGAAGATGGCCGCGAGCTTAGCCACCCCCTTCGCCGTCACCATGACCTGAAATGTCGAGCGCTCCGGCTGACCCGGCGGCTGGAATTTCACCAGCCGATGCTCCAGATACCCGGCGTCGACTTTCGCCTGATAGGCCAGCACCCGGTCGCAATCGGGACGGCGATAGGTCCACCCGTTCGAGCGCAGCCAGTCGTGCAGTTCACGCGGCCCGACCTTGATGACCTTGGCGGCGGCGGTGATGTTCATGCTGCCCTCGGTCGATCCGATGCGGTCCAATGCCTCCGCCTTCGGGGTAAGCGCCGCATTCTGCCCCTCCAGCGCGGTGTTGCGATCCTCCAGCGCAATGACCCGCTCGGAATAGCCGAGCAGGAGCCCGCGCAGCGCCGCCGGATCATTGAGCGCCGCCGCCGTGGTTGCGCCCCCATAGGCCCCGTCGCGGCGCAGGGCGGGCAGAACCTCCCCCGTCACCCATTTGCGGAACCGATGCGCGGGCGCGCCGGGCGTCATCGCATCGCGGCTCCGAAGGGTGAGGGTGTATAGGCCAGCCTCGTTGATCGCGGCCACCGTCTGGCGACCGCCGGGGGTGTCGACTTCAACCGACCCCCTTTCGTCAGTGTCGAGGCGGGCGATGGCGTCGCGGTGGCTGGTGATGCCTAGCGCGGCGCAAACGTCAGCCGCGACGAACCATGCCTGCCCGCCGCGCTCCACCGCGCGAACGGGCGTCGTGTCGAATTGAAACGGTATGATGCTCATGGGTATCTCCATGATAAGCCCCGCGCCGCCGCCGATCGGGGCGGGCGGGGCAGGGGGTCATCGGGCGCGCAGCGCCGTATCAAGGCGTTCAGCAACGGTCGAAACGACTACGCCGACGCACCTTGCAAAATCAGCGTGTTCATCCGCGCTGTAGTTTCCGGCGGCTATAGCCTCGCATAGCGTGTGGACCGCGTTCAGGTCGGATATGGCCCCGCGAATCTGGTTGGCTTGGGCGTCGGTCATGCTCGACCTCCCTTGATGACGCGCCAGCCGTTCCGGTCCAACAACTGGTACGGCAGGGGCGCGGTGGGATTGTGACGGCACCGGGTCCGACGAATGCGCCGCCGATGCGCATTCCATATCTCTTGCCCGTCCGGCTCCTGATCGTCGCCCGCGTCGGGATGGCACAGCGTGTCGGGCTGTCGGTCGTGATATTCGGGATAGGTCATCCCCTCCCGGTCGGGTTCCGCCTCTGCCGTGCCGTCGTCCTCCGGCTCGTCGTCTTGCTCAAGCGCGTCGTCGTCTTCGTCGTCCTCTCGGCTCGCGAACCCGCCGATAGGCTCATGCTGCGCACGGCGGCGCGCCTTGGGGTCGCGGGCGTCCCATTCTTGCCATGCGCGATCGCCGCCGTCGGCGTCGTCCTCTGGCACCTGATCGGCCAAGGTGTGGTAGTGGAGTTCCCGCCCGAAAGCGTCGACGTGCGCGCTCAAATGCTCGCCGTCCTCAAGGTCGGGGTCGGGGTCGCGCTGGTCGAGTTCCGCGATGATCGCCTCTACCGCCGCTTCCAATTCCAGCCGGTCGGAATAGTGCAGCAACGGCTTGAGCGCCGCCGCCGTGATGGTCTGACCCTCAAGCATGGTTCGCCTCCCCGGTCAGGGCGGCGCGGATGCGCTCGATCGTCGCGGGCGTCGGCATCCCGCCTTCCCGCAGGCTGGGGACAAGGCGGCTACTACCGATGATCTGGCGACCGAAGGTGCTGGGGGAGGTGCCCGTCTCTTCCAAATGGGCTTCCACCTCGCGCAGGAGGCGCATGGCGGGCGTCATCGCCGGGCGCGGCTTTATCGCGCGCGACGGAGGGTTGCTCCGAAAATGGTGCATGTTTCACTCACTGGTTTCGGCTTTCTACGGCCGTTTTCAGGGTGTCGGACCCTGAGCCGGGGGGTAGAAACCTGCCAGTGAGACAGGCCGGCGGTTTTTAAGCACGAATGCTCTGGACATGGCGCACCGCCCCCGGCCATAAGGTGGCCAAGGCCGAGCGACGCCGCCAAGCGTGCTCTGTTAGAACCCCGCCAAGGGTTCTCTTCGGCACACGATCCCGCGCCAACGGGAACGACTGCCTATCACTGGTCCGGGTTTCTACGCCCACGGTCCAAGATGCTCTCTTTATTGATTTCGTGCAAGCCCCCCGCGCCAACGGGGTGGCTTTCGCGCATGCGACGCCAACGATAACTCGACATCGTGCGAGGCGCTGCCTCATCGTAGGCCGATGAGCGAATCAACGACTGAACATTCGGACAACGAAGCCTTTTTCCGCCGACACTGGTGGGGCTATGGGATTGCGGCACTAATACTGTACGCATTCACAAGCCCCTACTTGAAGTACGTTCCGGCTGGGCAAGTTTTCGCCTGTGCGGCGCTGATTAGTGTGACTGTATTGTCCCTTTACTGGGGTACGATTTATCTTAAGCGGGTGGACGGGAAATTTTGGTTTGGGATGGGTGTATGCATGGGCGTATTTGCATTTTTGCTAACACTATATACTTCAATGAAAGCCCTTGATGGTGCCGATGCAAATGCAAAGCGTTGCTTAGCCATTCAACGGGATATGCTCTCCGCTCACCCGCGCCGCTCCGATGATCCCGATCTCTTTCAGGCCCTTGGATGTGCGCCCAGTGGTGAAGGCAGCGTTTCGGCCGCGCCGACCGATCGGGAAAGAAAGGCCGGGCACCCTCTCCCATGGGGAGGGTATCCGCCGTCGCGCTGATGCGCCGGTTTTCCGGCACAGGTCTTTAAGAATTGAAACACTTATTCAGCGCAAACTGGCTGGATGACGACACCACCACCGCCACCCGGCCCAATCTATCCGCCCCTCTGGAAGAGGGTTGCCCTACGAATTAAAAGCGACTGGCTTGGGCTGCGGTCTGAAACGCTTGATGCGGAGCGGGGGCGGCTAGTTCTATGGGGCGTAGGGATTGTCGCGGTCTGCGCTCTGACGACAGGGCAAGCCGTTTTGCGATTTGGCGATAGCGCCTCAATGCTTCTGGTAGGTTTGCTTGCCGGTCTCTTCGCGTTGCTCTTCAACGCAGTCTATGTTTTGCCAGGCTGGACCCGTCGATTCTTCCTCATTGGGTCAATTCTGGCATTGGCTGCCTGTATTGCCCTCCTAGTCTCGCAATTCAATCCAATGATTGAGCGCGCGAACGCGAACGACAAACGGTGCGAGAGGCTGCAGGAGCAGATGTTAGCGCGAAATCCAGCTATGCCGTCGGCCCCTCAGGTGTTCCGGGCGCTTGGCTGTGACCCCACCGGCACCGATCCTCGTATTATGATCCCCTGACGGCATGGCCTTGGTCGATAAGCGCCAACCGGCTGAGCGCAACCAAGGCCAATGCTTCTCGCTCGGCTTCCCCGGCAGTGTGAAAGCGATTGTGCAGCGCCTGCATTCTCATTGAGACTGACGGCGCGGTCAGCGATTCGGAAACGAATGTTTCTGCCGCACGAAGCTGGTCGCGGATTTCTAGGATAGCCATGGGAATTATCACCTCCGATTGCCCGCACTGCCGGGTTAAGAATATGACGTTCGCGGTGTTTGGGATAGCGGCCCCGCCGCAACTTGCGATGCGTGAGCGGGCCACCGCACTGGTCGCGGCCTGATCTGGCCCCCGTTTGGCCGGACGGATTCAAGCGGTTGCAGAAACCATTGCGCGATGCTCGCGCGGGGAACGCATTTTGAGCCCTGAATGAGGGTGGTTGTCGTTGTAGTCTTCGATCCATCCGGCAAGCGATGTCAACGCGGTGAGTGCATCGGGTAGCGACGAGACGCGGACGTAATCGCGTTTGAGGGTATGCACGAAGGCTTCGGAGATGCCGTTGGATTGCGGGCTGCGGACAGGGGTGAAGCAGGGTTTGAGCCCGAGTTGCCGGGCAAAGGTCCGCGTTTCGCGGGCGGTATAGGCCGAGCCGTTATCGGACAGCATCTCAACCGGCGCGACCGTGCGCATACCGCCGAAGCGGGCCTCCACGGCTTCCAGCATGATGTCGCGCACGTCCGAACCGCTGATGCCGGCATTGGTGACGGCGTGCCAGGCGATGATCTCGCGGTCGTGGGCGTCGATGATAAAGGCGCCGCGCACGACCTCGCCGTTCCAGCAGGTGAACTCGAACCCGTCCGAGCACCAGCGCAGGTTCGAGCGGATCGCCACCACGACGCCGTCATGACCGTAATCGGTTCGCTCGGTATAGCGCCGCGCCAGCAGCAGGCGGTTGGCTGCCATGATGCGGTAGACGCGTTTGTGGTTGACCGGCACCAGTCCTTCGGCGCGCTGCTGTCGATTGAGGACCGCCGCGATGCGGCGGTAGCCGTATGTTGGCCGCTGCGCGGCGATCTGGCGAATGCGGGGCAACAGGTCCGCGTCGTCGGCCTTCGTGTATGGCCCGCGCGTCTTGGTGCTGCCGGTCAGGCGGTCGTACACCGTCGAGCGTCCGACGCCGAGCGTGCTGGCGACCAGGCTCACCGGATAGTCTCCGGCAGCGGCGAGTGCATGAGCAAGCTCGCTTTTTTTGGGCGCGAGCGCTCCAGCGCCTCCTTCAGTATCTCGACCTCCAGCGTCTTGCGGCCGAGCTGGCGCTCCAGTTCGCGGATGCGGGCTTCCATCTCACGGACCTGACGGTTGCTGGTTACGTCATCGTCGCCGACGATCGCGACGCTTCCGCCTTCCAGCATCAGCCGCCGCCAGCGGTACAGCAGGTTCGGGGCCACGCCATTGCGGCGCGCCACCACCGATATGCTCTCGCGACCATCGAGCGTTTCCTCAACGATCCTCAGCTTCTCGGTGGAACCCCAGTGACGACGCCGACCGCCGTCGGTGATGATCTCGGACACGGACATAAGCCTATGCTCAGGGGATAGCCCCAAGCCTCCTTCTTAGGCTTGAATCCGTCCGG